>CALMPJ010000032.1 GCA_937871585.1 uncultured Acidobacteriota bacterium
CCTGGAAAAACGGCACTTCAGCAGGCACGGCTTCGCGATGGCCGTAAACGAGGTTGTCGAGTACCACAGGTTTATGCCCGGCCGCGATCAGGTCGGCTACGGCGACGCTGCCGATATATCCCGCTCCGCCTGTTACTAGAATAGCCATTTAATTATCAGTTGACGCCGTTCGAGCATTTTGCGTTATCGTCGCTTCGGGCAGAAACTTGTTGAATAGCCGACGAATATCACTCTCGCTTTTCGCATTTACTGCCGAGCGAAATTCAGACAGGATCTCGATCACTTGTTCGTCCGAATATGTCGCGATCTGGCCGATGAATATCTTTGGATTCTTGGTCTTGAGCAAATTCTCACCAGTGATCTCGAGTTCTTCGAACAACTTTTCTCCGCCTCGAATGCCCGTGAATTTGATATCAATATCCTCGTAAGGCGTTAGGCCCGATAGCCTGATCATATCTTCCGCAAGGTCCAGTATTTTGACGGGCTGGCCCATATCGAGAATGAATATCTCACTGCCTGTGCCCAAGGCTCCCGCTTGCAACACAAGCTGCGATGCTTCGGGAATGGTCATGAAATACCGCGTCATGTCCTTGTGAGTAACCGTAATCGGCTCGCCTTTCTGTATCTGTTCGCGAAATATCGGCACGACCGAACCAGCCGATCCGAGTACGTTTCCAAATCTCACGGCCGTGTAGTTAGTCTTATATTCGTTCTTCAACTCCTGTATCACGATCTCGGCGATGCGCTTTGATGCGCCCATGATCGACGTCGGATTGACGGCCTTATCGGTCGAGATCATCACAAAATCGTCGGCGCCAAATTCGCCGGCGAGCGACGCAACCAGCCGAGTGCCGAAAATGTTATTCTTTACGGCTTCGGTTGTGTTTAGTTCCATTAGCGGTACGTGTTTGTGGGCCGCGGCGTGAAAGATCACTTTGGGCGAAAAGCGTTCGAAAACATCACGCATTCGCGGTTCATCGCAGATATCGGCAACAAGTGGAATGAACTCGACATTTGTTTCGATCGATGCCAATTCACGCTCGATCTGAAAAAGAAAATACTCAGCTCGCTCGACAAGAAGCAGTTTTGACGGATTGTAGTTCAGTATTTGTCGGACCAACTCGGAACCGATCGAACCGCCCGCACCGGTGACCATGACGACCTTGCCAGACAGGAATTCGTGAAGATTCTGGTCATCAAGGTCAACAGGTTCACGGCCCAAAAGGTCTTCGATCTGAACATCGCGGATACGGCTGACCGACACATGGCCGTGTGCGATCTCGTTCAGGCTTGGCACGATGCGAGCCTTAACAGGTATCGCGGCACAGACGTCCATTACACGACGGATCTCTTTGCCTTGAGCTTGATCGATGGCAATGACAACTTGCTCGATGTCGAGTTCATCTACAAGTTTTGGCAGATCTTTTGTCGAGCCAAGTACCTTTATCCTATTTACGCTGCCGCCGATCTTGCCGGTATCGTCGTCGACAAAGCCCCTGATCTCGAGCTCGGCATAACGGCGGCCTGACATCTCTTTCGCAAGCGTCGAGCCCATTCGTCCGGCACCGACGATCAACGTCGGTTTTTGGCGAACACGTTTTCTGCCGACGCTGGAGTGATTCTTTTCATTAAGTTCATAAAAGAATCTTCGTAGAATTCGCAGCCCCAATAGACCGCCAAACGCCATCATTGTGTCGATCAAGATCACCGACACAGGTATCTGCCAGAGCGAAAACGATAAAAACGAAAGAATAAATCGAAATCCAAGTAGAACCAGACACGAAATGGCCGCGGCTTTGAGAAAGAGACTTATATCTTCGATGCTGACGTATCTCCAGATCAGTGAATATGCGCCGACCAAGAATAGCGACGCAACCTGAACGAGAACAACGAACGGCAATTGACGAACAGCAGTTTCGAGATACAACTCACCGAGCTGAATATTAACCGCGGGCAGATACGCGATAAAAAACGCGACACACAGCACGCCGATGTCAGCAAAAAACTGCAACGGGCGTCTCATATACCAAAATCGGTCGTCGTTCATCATCGGTAAAAAGTAATTCTGAAAGCACACGCGAGATTTCGCAACTCGCGAACAAGCAAATCAGCAACCTATTTTAGCATCGTAAATCATTGTGCAAGCGCACTTTACGTGAGTTATACTGTCGATATGTAATTGGAGTAAGGTAGTTTATGAAGTATTTGGCATTATTCACATTTGTCGCTCTAACCTCGATTGCGGGCTCCGCTCAAACTTCTGCCAACAAGGGTGTAGAGGCCGCGTATATGATCGGCCCTGGTGATGAAATAACGGCAAAGGTCCTCGGTGAGTCGCAGTTCGATTTTGTGGCGACCGTGGACGAAGACGGAAAGCTCGAAGTGCCGTTTACTGATAAGCTGATCGTTGCGCAATGTCGAACTGAACGCGAACTGCGAATTGAGGTGAACTCTTTCCTTTCGAAGTATCTTCGTAATCCGCAACTAAACCTTCGTGTCACCGACCGCAAAAGTCGTCCGCCCGCAACGATCGACGGTGAGGTCGTCAAACCCGCACAGGTTGAACTTCGTCGCATGACGACACTCGTAGAGCTTATTTCTTTTTCCGGTGGCGTCACTGAAAATGCCGGCGGAATGGTTCAGGTCTTTCGTACGAGACCGCCGCTTTGCTCCAAACCTGGTGACGACAGTCAATGGAAATCTGTCTCATCTGATCCGACCGAGGCTGCATACAGAATGTACAGTTTAGCGAGTATTCGATCTGGAAAAGAAGAGGCAAACCCTGTAATTTACCCTGGAGACGTTGTAATTGTTCAGAAAGCGTCACCAGTCTACATTACGGGCGAAGTCGTTGCTCCGCAGGGTATCTACTTGAAAGAAGGCGGAATGACGTTGACTGAAGCGATTGCGAAAGTTGGTGGTGTCCGCCAAGAAGCCAGAACTAAGAACGTTCGTATTTTGAGACTTAAACCAAACTCCAAGGAACAAAGAGAAGTACTTACCGCTAACCTCGACGCGATAAAAAAAGGCGCCGAAAAAGACGTACTTCTGTCACCCGAGGACGTTATCGAAATAGATCGTGCCAAAGAAAGTATCGCGCAAACGATTCTACGATTCGCCCTTGGTATGGGAAAAACTATCGTCACGAGCGGTGCGAACAGTGTTGGCTATCGCGTTCTGTACTAATTGTCAGCTGTATAATTCATCAATAACGGCGCGGTATTTCTCATCAATAACGCGTCGTTTTACTTTGAGCGTAGGTGTAAGCTCGCCGCCATCGACAGTTAATTCGGCTGGCAACAGAGCGATCTTTTTGACCTTTTCAAATTGTGAGAGGCCCTCGGTTTCCTTTGCGACTTGTCGTTCGAACAGGTCGAGGATCTTCTCGTTCGAGCAATAATCCTCAGGTGTTTTCAATTCGAGGCCTTTTAACTCGGCATACGATTCGAGCATCTCAAAATTCGGTACGATCAATGCCGCCGGGAACTTACGTTCGTTTCCGACCAAGACTGCCTGACTCACAAAACGCGATGCTTTGATCCGCTGCTCGATCGGCGACGGAGCGATGTATTTGCCGCCCGATGTTTTGAAAAGTTCTTTCTTTCGGTCTGTGATCTTTAGATAGCCGTCCGCGTCGATCTCACCAATATCGCCCGTGCGGAACCAGCCGTCGTCGGTAAAAACTTCTTTCGTCGCTTGTTCCTTGTGATAATAGCCAAGCATTACGCCGGGGCCGCGTGCCTCGATCTCGCCGTCGGCGGCGATGCGAACTTCTACATTTCGAATCGGTTTACCTACGGTTCCAACTCGAACATTTTGCGGATTGTTCGACGAGATAACAGGCGAAGTCTCCGTCAAACCGTAGCCTTGCATGATGCGAATCCCTGCACCTGTGAATATCAGATAGATCTCGTCCGCAAGAGCAGCTCCGCCTGTGATGCAAAACCGCAGATTCCCGCCGAAAAAGTCGCGAAACTTCTGATAAACGATCTTGTCTGCGAGATTGTGCTTGGCATACAAAGCCATCGAAACCTCTTCGCCGCGTTCGATGGTCGAGGCGTATTCTTTTGCGACCTCGATCGCCCAATCGAAAATACGTTCACGGATCGGATTTGATCTTGCGGCGGCAATTCGCGCCTTCTCATACACTTTCTCGAAAATTCGCGGTACGCCAATAAAGATCGTCGGACGAACCTCTTTCAGATTGTCCGGTACTTTCTCGATCGACTCGGCGTAATGCACGGCCATTCCGTACATCAGATAAACGTACATTCCCGTACGCTCGAAAATATGCGATAACGGCAGCACCGACAGCGACACGTCGCGTCCTTCAAAAGTATATTTCTCGGCAGCATCGACGACGTTCGAGAGGATGTTTGCGTGCGTGAGCATCACGCCCTTTGGCTCGCCGGTCGTGCCGCTTGTATAGATCAACGTGGCGATGTCACCTGCCGAAGTCGCTTCGATCAATTGGTCGATCAGGTCAGGTTGTTCATCTCGCAGAGCCTCGCCGCGACGCTCCAGTTCTTCAAGCGAGATCGAGTTTTCCACGTCATTGCCCGCATCGTCGAAGAAGATCACGGTTTCCAACGTCGGATTTGCTTTGATCGCATCGGCGATCCGTTCGTAGGTGGCTTTGTCCTGAAGAAAGATCGCCTTTGCGGCCGAATCCCGCAAAATATACTCGACCGAATCGCACGCCAGCGTAGTGTATATCGGCACGTCGATCACGCCGCCAAATTGGCAACCGGCGTCGGCGAGCGTCCAATTTGGTGAATTTGCGGCCAAGATCGCGACGCGGTCACCCTTTGTAACACCAATAGAATGCAGACCGAGGGCGATCTTTTCGGAACGGCCAACGATCTCGATCGAAGAAATTCGACGCCACTCGTCGCCAAACTTAAAGCTTAGGGCATCGCTGCGGTCGAATTTCTCAGCCGAATACAGAAACAGATCGGCGATGGTCAACGGCATGTCGTAGACGGAGTCGGCCATTCGAGCCGTTCGTACTGATTCGGCAGCCGCGGTCATCGTGTTCGCATTCCCTCGAAATAGATCTTCAATACTTCGCCGGCCATAGGTGCGAGCGGATATTGCCGGCTCGACAGAACCCAATTTGTGACCATTTCATCGAGCGAACCATACAATATCTTTGCCGCGATGATCGGCTTGATATCCTTGCGAAACTCGCCGCTAGCCTGTCCATCCGCGATCGTCGCTCGGATAATATCGAGATACTCGCCAAAGCCGGCGGCAGAAAACTCCTGCATATGCTTGGTCGAACCACGAAGCTCGACTTGAAAAACAACGGCAAGATCTCGGTCGGCTCCGAGCCGTTCGAGATGAAGTTCTGCGATCTTTCTTATTTTTTCGAGCGGCGAATCAAGCTTTTCTAGTTCGCGACGTCCTTCGGAAATAAATTCGACCATCGCCGCGTCGAAGATCGAATGCAAGATCTCGTCCTTGCTCTTGAAATACAGATAAACCGTGCCATCAGCAATTCCGGCCTGCGAGGCGATGTCGGCAACCTTTGAATTGAAATAGCCTTTCGACGCAAAAACGGCTATTGCCGCACGCAATATCGCCTCGCGTTTGTCGCTCACTGCACCGCGAGCATTAGTTCTCGATCGCTCAGGTTTGGTCATATGAATGAATGCTCATTCATTATGCTATCCGCCATAATTTAAATCAAGATAAATAAATGGTTAATTTTAGGTTATCGTGGGAGATCTACTGATAAAGCGGTTCGAAATAGGAGCGGGCCGCTACCAATGTTCAAAGCTTGACTAGTTCAACTCGTCGATTCTGTGCCCTGCCGATCTGATTCTCGTTGGTGGCAACGGGTTCAACCAGCCCCTTGCCAACACCCTGTAGACGGCTCGTAGCGATGCCCGCTTTCACCAGATACTCTTTCACCGCCTTAGCCCGTTTTTCTGATAGCACCTGATTAAACGCTTCGCCGCCGACGTTGTCGGTGTGACCTTCGATCGACAGTTTCCAATCGGCATTCTCATTAAGTACCGCGATTATCTGTTCCAAAACGGCATTCGATTCTGGGCGAATGACATCGGAATTGAAGTCGAAATTGATACCGTACATCCGTGCGCGACCATCTTTTTTCAACTCATCCCCGATCTGATCTTTCGCAGTGTTTCTTTCCGCGCATTTTCCGGGCGTCGAGCCTTTTCTTTTCACCTCTACATAGCTTTCGACACCGCTTTCGCTCATTGTGGCTGTGAAAAATTTAGCTGCATCGGTCGAAAAAACCATTAGAAATGAGCGCTTATCGACCTTTTGACCGTTGCGCGGCATTTCGCTCCAACTGATCTTCGCGATATTTCCATCGATGCCGCCGTTAAAGATGGCTGGCTCAGTACTTACGTCCTTTGGCTCGTAGCAACCGGCGAGCGATGTTCCTTCCTGCGTGATATGATAATCTCCGCCGTCGGTCGAATACACGCCCTGAATTGCTGTCATAAGTGTCGTGGCCGGTGCATCGCCAAAGCCTCGCATCTCGGCGACAGATAGATAGTTGCCGCCGAAATTGTTTTTGAATGTCGCCCTAACCCAGCGGCCAACGATGGGATCTGAAACTGTAAAACGCTGGCCGTTCTCGCCCTTTTTGAGTGTCGCGACCAAGATCTGCCGGAACCCAGACACCGCGGACAGATCTGAAACTTCAACCGTGACGTCCCTAACACCCGAATCCAGGCCGCCGAAACCGGACGTGTCGTTATCGAAAACAAGTGACGTAAGCGCCGTTTTTACAGGCATTTCCAGAACGAAATCGAACGGCTCTGCAACGTCCTCGGCGTCGCTGACCCAGTTGATATTCTCAGTACTGTCGATCAGGGCGATCGGCCCAAATGCCGGAGCTGAACGAGAATCGTAGCTGGGCTGTACGATGATCGTTCCTTCGGCAAATGATAAGAGATCGCGTTCGACACTCTGTAGCGGCGACGCGGAAACGTTCGGTTTCGGCGTTTCGGTCGAGCCAATCTCAGTATTGCTGACCGGATCGCCTTTTCCGCCACTTTTCAAACGATCGATAAAGCCGCATCCGCAAACCAGCAATACTAATGTCCAAACCGCCAGGGTGAAATTCGTTTTCATACTCCGTTAACCTATCGTGGCAGGCACCTTTTTATTGACGAGTTTGACCTCGACCGTCTTTCCCGAAACGGAGGTAAGTGTAACTGTGACAGCGTGTTTAGTCTTGTATTTATCGGCGGAAATGTCAGAGAAATATTCTTCGAACTTTGACGACGGGTCGACATCGATTTTCGATACCGGCTTCAAAACAAGCTTCCGGCTCGTATCTCCGCCTGAAGACGTTGTCGTTCCGCCGTCGGTCGAGCTAGCGGTCGGGAATGTGAACTTGATCGTCGCTGATTTGATCCTTTCACCCGTTCTGCAGTGTAGAACGCCGTCGGTTGTTATCCAGACCTCATAGATGAACCCTCGAGGCGACGGCTTGCTCGAGCTCGCCGTACCAAAATCGCTGTCCGTAATTACGATCGAATTAATCTTGCCGCCCGTCGGCTTTGTTATCTGAGACGCCGCAACGGCAGAAAATGAAAGTGCGAGGGCGATTAGAACTAAGGTGCGAAATGTATGTTGTCTCATGGTTGATAGTTCCTTCTAATTGAAGATCTAGCCGGCCAGATAGCCGTTTTCGGCAAAGTCTGCCAGTTGTTTGGAAAAATCCCGATATCTCTTACGCAGCCGTTTTAACGCGTCTACGCCGACTTCGCCATTGTCGTTGTAGTCGCTCCATATCACCTTCCACGAGCCGCCGGAGCGGCGAAGGAAAGCGAGCAGCGTTCCCTGTCCGGCGTCGGGCAGGTTTGTGCGTTCGACGCTTGCGAATGCCCAATCACCCTGTACCTGCATGGCGTTCACACCAAATATTTCGCCTTTCAGGGCGCTGTTGCGCAACGTATCGTAGCTACGGATCGCGTCGGCCAACGTCTGCCTTTCCGGGCTACCCTTTTTTGGCTCGTACATTTTCTTCTGTGCAAATCCAGCTGCTGCGCTCATCAGAACCAGAACGGCTAGCAACACTATTTTTTTCATATTTCTCCTTATCATTCAGAGCACCGAACAGTGGAGTTTCCGAAGGCATCTGGAAACAATGACCGCCAGTTATTGTCTTCGCTCGCCTCGGCGACCTTTTTATATGGGTCGGTTTCAATATAGATATAGCGGCCGACCTCTATTTTCTTGTTCGAAACATCGAACGTCTGCGACTGGCTTTCGCCACCTTTCAGTGCCTTCACAGTGTTTCCGATAAAGTAGATCGGCTTGGCTCCAGGCTGGCTGCCTTGTTTGAAAGTGACAAGTACATAAGACGCCCGGGCGGAGCTCTGTCGACACGCGTTTGTTACAGTGACAGTTATATTGCTAACATACATGCCGTCTCTCGTTATCATGGCTGATGAAACGATCAGGTCAGGCCTTGCCTGCGTAGCAAGGGCAGTGGCCAACAATGCCGCTAACAATAAAAGCGCCTTTAATAGCTGTTTTGTCATTCCATATCCGAAATCACCGCTTTCGGCGACGTTCTAAAGATCTTTGATCTTCTTCGCGAAGATACGAATGTCGCCGCTTTCGCTGATCTGATCGCCTTTGCACAACATTGAACCGCCATCCCGCAGCGATATTCGGTAAAGCCCATACAGACTAAATTTACTCATACACTCTGCGCCGCCGAACAGCAGGTCGTCTCCTGAAAGTCCCTGACCGGCATCGCGATCAAAAATAGCCCCTTCGAGAGTCAATGTGTCTTTATCTCCTTCGAATGAGTCTATGTACACATTTTTGAATGGGAGCTGAAAGCCGTTGTTTGCATCCTGCGGAATGAGTTCAAAAATTCTTGTTCCAGTTCCAACCTCCTGCCCGTTTCGATAGTGATGCAGTGTTAGAAATCCATAGAGTTCGACCGTGTCATCGGCAACGCCATCACTGGAATTGCTAACGCGAAAGTAACCGCCGATCTGGTAGCGAACCCCTTTTCTCTTAGCCTCCTGAGGCTTGGCACTGACGTAATCAGTTTCGAGATCGATACGTATAGTGCGATTTCCATCGGTCCAAGTTATCGGGCCGGATAGATAATTGAAGTTGGGATCGACCTTTAGCGACGTGATCACAGCCGGTTTTCCAAGAAAGGGTCTGCCGCCGATCATTCTCGTAAGCGTTACGACCGCCGGATTACTTCTCCTAATGGAAATATTGATCGTGTTGTTAGCGACATCTTTGTTATCGATACTCATTGGCAAGGCACCAGCTAGAGAGCCTTCTGACTTTAGCGTCACCGGACCTCGGGCCGTGATATATTCTTTCCCCGATCCGTTGAGCGAGACTTTTGCCGTGATCTCCCATCCGGCTCCATTTCCATTAATAGGCGGCGGCTGTGAGGCTCGAGTAAAGGCCGTGTCAAAGAACTCGGCTTGAGCTGATGCTGTAGCCACAAAGAACAGTGAAAGACAGGCAACGAGCGCTATATGTTCAAGATATCGCCGTCCTTTAGAACGTAATGTTTCTAATTTCATAAGTAATTGACCCGACCATTCGTCGGAATCGTCCTCCTTGGTTATAGGAATCACAATGCCGTTAAATTGTGGTGAAATCCTTTATTTCAGATCGTTTCTTAAGTTAGAAAATCTTTATTTTATCTTTGCTTTCTGTTATCTTATTGAAACTGAAAGCCTTAAGAATCGGAGACGAGAACGCTGACAAGATCACCGGACGACAATATTTATGAGTTCGGCAAATTTCGTCTTGACGCGGAAGGGCGGGTCTTGCTCGGCACGGACAACACGGTCGTGGACGCGACACCAAAGGCCATAGAGATACTGTGCCTGTTGATCGAATCAGGCGGTCGCGTCGTCTCAAAGGACGAGATCATCAGTAAGGTCTGGGCCGATAGCTTTGTCGAGGAAGCAAATCTCTCGCATCACATTTTCCGTCTGCGCCGAGCCCTCGGCGAAAATGATGAGCAAAAGTTCATCGAAACCGTCTCAAAACGCGGCTACAGATTTGTCGGTGAGATAACGCGGTCTCAACCTGTCGCCCGGCAAGACGTAGCGTTGCAGCCGGCAACAGAACCATCGCCGGTCGCAAATAGAAACACTAATCGTCGGGCGGTCGCGGCTGCTGCGGTGTTGTTAGTCTTAGCTGCATCGGTTTTCGCGTGGTTCTTCTCACGCAGGAGTGACAGCCCGCAGCAGAACCAGATCGCTAAACAGATGGCGCCGATGAGCATCTCGCAAATTACAAGCGCCGGGTTAGTCGGAGCTTCAGCCATCTCGCCGGATGGCAAGTTTATTTCGTATTCGGACAATTCCACCGGGATCCTCTACATAAGGCAAACCGATACCAACATCGAGGCGAAGTTACTCGATTCGGCAACCGAACAACGGACCTTTGGATCGAAGGCGTTCTCGGCTGATGGCGCTTACGTTTACTACTTGATATATGACAAAGCCAATACGGATGGCGGGCTGTACCGCATTT
This sequence comes from uncultured Acidobacteriota bacterium, assembly GCA_937871585.1. Classification (GTDB taxonomy): domain Bacteria; phylum Acidobacteriota; class Blastocatellia; order Pyrinomonadales; family Pyrinomonadaceae; genus OLB17. The sequence continues at coordinate 10,516 of CALMPJ010000032.1, forward strand.
CGGTTTTAGGCGGGCAGCCAACCAGGATATTAGGCAATGTTAATAATTTTTTCACGCTTTCGACCGATGGAACGCGTGCCGCTTTTTTCCGATCCAATAAGGTCGAGAAGCAGACGAGTATGATCATTGCAGCACTCGATGGTGGTCGCGAGCAGACCGTTTTAACGACCAGTGACCGTGAGCGATCTTTCGATAGCGTACCGGCGTTTTCGCCTGACGGTAAAATGCTGGCTTTCGCTCAGGCTGACAAACCGGATGTCCTTAACCAGTCGGCGACTCGTGTGAGCGTTTCTACGGTCGAGATAGAAAGCGGCGTGGTCAAAAGACTATCCGACGAAACGTGGGACGCGATCGGCATGATGAACTGGCTGCCGGATGCGACTGGCGTCGTGCTGATTGGTACACGACCGCGCATCGGCAATCAGATATATACAATGTCGTATCCACAGGGAGTGGTAAATCGTGTGACCCGTGAGCTGGGCACCTATGGTAACTACGGCATGGGCGTTACAAAGGACGGCACTCAGTTGATCGCAGATGGTTGGGCTTCAAGTACGCAATTATGGGAGATCCCACCGGACGGTAGATCTCGTGGAGCCGTGCAACTAACGTCCGGTGAAAGTGACGGCGGACGTGGTATTGACAGTTTTTCCGATGAAAAGATCATTTACACATCCCGTACAGGCTTTGACGAAGATCTGTGGACGATGAGCGAAATAGGCGGTACTCGGGAAGGACGGCCTCTGACAAGCGACTCACCGTACAATGTAGAACCTTCCGTTGCCCCGGACGGCAAATCGTTTGTCTTTACATCAGATCGGGCCGGAGGCCGTCATATCTTCCGTGCGGATTCGGACGGCTCGAATGTTAGACAAATAACTTCAGGCGAGGGTCGCGACAGCATGCCCGACATCTCGCCGGACGGCAAGTGGGTAGTTTATTCATCGTTCCAGAACAACCAGAACAGAATCTGGAAAATCCCGGCAAATGGCGGCGAAGCAGTTCAATTGACCGATTACGAATCGGTCTCGCCCAGCTTTTCCCCCGATGGAAAGCTCATTGCCTGCATATTTCCGAGCGACGCCCGCTTGACGCCCGCTCGCCTTGATATAGTAGATGTTGAAACCGGAGCAGTTCTCAAATCATTCGAAAATTTGCTGTACGAGCACTATTATCCTGCACCGCAGTGGATGCCTGATGGTAAGGCGGTCATATTCAGAAAAAATGAGAAAGTCGGCAACCTGTGGAAGCAAGCCCTGACTGGCGGACCGCCGGTTCAGTTAACTGACTTCACATCCGACCTGATCTGGAGCTTTGCCTTTTCGCCTGACGGCAAACGCCTATTGGTATCTCGCGGCAACTTCAAAGTAAAAGTTTTACTTCTAAAGAATTTTCGCAGCTCATCAAGCGAGTAGACGTTCATCACAATTACAAAAATCCGTAACCTAAGAGAAAGATCACGGATCGATAATAAATGGCGGAGAGGACAGGACTCGAACCTGCAAGCGATCACTCGCGGTAGTTTTCAAGACTACTGCCTTACCAATTAGGCTACCTCTCCGCACGGGCGGAATAATGAATATACGTCAAACCGTCGGGAATTTACAAGCGTTTTGCAGGAAATTGTTTTGCAAGTTCTGCCTTCACAGCCTCAACACCTTTGAGGCCGTGTTTCTTCACGACAGTCTTACCATCGCGATCGACAACGTAGTGCATTGGAAAAGGGACGTTGATCTCACCACTTTTGTCGGGCCGACCAAATTGGCTGATGATCATCATCAACGAATCAGGCAGCACTCGGTATTTGAAAGGATTCTTCTGCAAAAAACTCACAAGTTCCTGCTGTTTGCTCGCTGCAGGAGCAACAAAAACGACGTCAGGCTCCGAGCGATATTGTTCAACGATCTCATTTAGAGCCTTTATCTCCGCCAGGCAATTCGGACAGTTGATGAACCACAGATTAACAACCACGACTTTGCCTTTGAAATCAGCCATCGAAAACTGCTTGCCGTCCATATCTCGGGCCACAAATGACGGCACAGTATCGACCGCACCGTCCGTTTGGCCAAAACACGCAATTGCCGAAACCAAGATAATTACAATCAACAGACTTTTTCGCATAAATAAAGGTTGTAAACACGATTGGATGTGTTGTCAAGAAATTTGTTTGGCTGCGAAGTGAGCACGACGCCTCGCTGCGGACAACGGACGTGCTAACATCGCTAGATGCGGCTTCTGCGACTATCAGCCAATGGCTTTCGTAACCTGAACGAAAGTGTCGAACTTGGCCGCGGTCTCAACATCTTCGTTGGCGAAAACGGTCAAGGCAAAACAAACTGGCTCGAGGCGGCAACAGTATTGGCAACGACACGCTCGTTTCGAACCTCGCGTCTTACCGAAGCAGTTTCGTTCAGCGAATCGCAAGCCATCATTCGCGGAACTGTCGAAGAATCTGCGGAAATCGTCCGCGATCTACAGCTTTCGATCACCGGAAACACCAAATCGATAAGTGTAAATGGAGCAAAAGAACCGCTCCGCAGCTATCTGTCTCAACTCGCTGTCGTCGTTTTCGAATCAGGCGAACTCGACATCGTTCGCGGCCATCCTGAAGCTCGCCGGCGATTCCTAGACGACGGTATCGTCGGCCTGCATCCGCCATTCGTTCAGGTGTTTGCCGACTACACACGTGTAGTCAAACAAAAGAACGCACTGCTAGCCAAAGCCGCCGACAACGGCACGCAGCTAAACGATGTTACAACTCAGCTTGAGCCGTGGAACGACCAACTCGCGGCACTAGCGACGCGAATTCACAAGGCTCGCATGCGATATGTAGAGCGACTAAATGAGTCATTCGAACGGGATCTGTTTGGCGGCGAAACGGTTTCTATTCGCTACGTATCATCGCTCGAAGGCAAAGGCGACCTCAACGATTACGCAAATCTGATCACTGAACGCTTAAAGCTGCGTGTCCAAGCGGAACTCGCATCCGGCCATTCGCTGATCGGAACACATCGCGATGACCTTGAGATCTTCTTCGACGGCCACGAACTGCGAAAATTTGGCTCCTCAGGTCAACAAAGAAGCGCCGTTTTGCTGCTTCAGCTTGCAAACATCAACGTATTCAATACCACACGAGGCGAGTATCCGCTCTTCCTCATCGACGATATTGACGCCGAACTAGACTACGACCGTATCAGCCGTTTGCTCGCCTTTCTCGATGGAAAAACTCAGACGATCGTGACCACCTCGAAGGAGGGTTTTGTCGAGAAATTTGGCTCTAACGCGACCATTTTTCATGTCAATGCCGGAAACGCCGAAATTCAATAAAATAAAGCCACTTAACACGGTTTTCAGCTACTAGAAAGGCCTCAAAAATGGTAGAATATTCTATTCAAAAAAGGCGCCGATCTCCGTCCTAGATATCGGCGTCAAAAGACAGGCTCAGAGGTATCAAAATTGGCTAAAGCAAAGACAGAATACGGTGCAGATTCGATCACAGTTCTTGAGGGCCGCGATGCGGTTCGTAAGCGTCCGGCGATGTACATCGGCTCGACGGGCGATCTAGGGTTGCACCACTTGGTTTACGAGGTCGTCGATAATTCGGTCGACGAAGCTCTCGCAGGTTATTGCGACACTATCGAAGTCACGATCCACATCGATAATTCGATCACCGTCGTCGACAACGGCCGCGGCATTCCGACGGATATTCATAAGCAAGAAGGACGCAGCGCTGCAGAGGTTGTAATGACCGTTCTGCACGCCGGCGGCAAATTTGACTCGAATACTTACAAAGTTTCCGGCGGTCTGCACGGCGTAGGTGTCAGTTGCGTGAACTTCCTCAGCGAAATTCTGCAGCTCGAGATCTGGCGTGATGGCAAAACTCACGAAATGGAGTTCGAACGCGGTATTCCCGTTGCTCCGCTCAAGCAGACCGGCACAACGACCAAACGCGGAACCAAGGTTACCTTCAAACCAGACTCGGAGATCTTTGAAACGACGGTTTACAGTTTTGAAAAACTGTCTGAACGCTTACGTGAGAAAGCCTTTCTCAACAAGGGCATCCGCATCATAATCAAAGACGAACGCGAGGAAGGAGAGAAATCGCACGAGTTCTACTACAAGGGCGGCATTGCCGAATTTGTAAAGCATTTGAACCGAAATAAATCGCCGCTGCACGACGAACCTCTTTATTTTGAATCAGTTAGCGACGAACTTTCGATCGAGGTTTCGATGCAGTATAACGATTCGTACGACGAAAAGATCTTCACATTCGCGAATAACATCAACACCGTCGATGGCGGAACGCATCTTTCCGGATTTCGCGGAGCTATCACTCGTACCATCAACAACTACGCCGAATCGTCGGGCATGATGAAGAACGCCAAGGTCGCACTCTCCGGTGATGACGTTCGCGAAGGATTGGTGGCCGTGATCTCCGTGAAGATCCCGCAACCGCAGTTCGAAGGGCAGACGAAAGGCAAGCTCAACTCGCCAGTCAAAGGCCCTGTTGAGTCATTCCTAAACGAAAAGCTCGGCGAATTCTTTGAGCAACATCCTTCGGTTGCGAAGAAGATCGTCGGCAAGGCCGTTGATGCCGCCCGTGCTCGTGAAGCTGCGAGAAAAGCTCGTGAGATCGTGCGTAAGAGCTCGCTCGCCGGTTCAGGTTTGCCGGGCAAATTGGCGGATTGCCAGGAGAAAGACCCTGCATTGAGCGAATTGTACATCGTCGAGGGAGACTCGGCAGGCGGCTCGGCTAAACAGGGCCGCGACCGCAAGAATCAGGCTGTTTTGCCGCTTAAGGGCAAAATTCTGAACGTCGAAAAGGCACGTTTCGACAAAATGCTCGGCCACGGCGAGATCAAGGCTCTGATCACCGCACTTGGCACCGGCATCGGCAAGGACGATTTTGACGTAAGCAAGCTGCGGTATCACAAGATCTGCCTGATGACAGACGCCGACGTTGACGGTTCGCACATCCGTACGCTGCTGCTGACATTCTTCTATCGCCAGATGCCTGAGCTGCTTGAGGGCGGCTTCGTTCACATCGCTCAGCCGCCGCTTTACAAGGTGAAAAAAGGCAAGAAAGAAGAGTACATCAAAGACGAAAAGGGTATGTTCCGCTACCTCATGCGGCAGGCGACAAGCGAGGTCAAGGTCACGACCGAAGCTAAGCCGATCGAGGGAGCACAGCTCACCAAGGCGTTAGAAAAAACGACCGATCTCGAGAATTACGCGATGCGGCTCGCTCGCCGCGTAGGCAATGACGGCAGGCTAGTCGATGCACTGCTCGACGCTTTCGCGGGCCGTGACGGCGTTTTGGCGAAGAGCCACATCAAGCTCCGCAAGATATTTGGCGAAGAAGAACTGATGTCGCAGATCGCCGGAAAGCTTGAAGTTGCCGGCTTTAACATCGAGCTGACCAACGACGAAGAGCACAGCCTGTGGGAGATCGACGTCACGTATCCGAACGGTACTCAGCAAAAGATCGACTGGAATCTCGCCAGCTATGTCGAGTTTCAAAAGGCAGTCGAGCTAAAACGCGACCTCGAGATGGATTTCGCGGCTCCGTTCACGCTCGGTGAAAATGGCACGACCGAGACGATCGGTTCGCGTAATGACCTGCTCGAAAAGGTGATGTCGATGGCCAAAAAAGACCTTCACATCCAGCGTTACAAGGGCCTGGGCGAGATGAATCCCGACCAGCTCTGGGAAACCACAATGGACCCCGAAAAACGCACTATGCTCCAAGTCCGCATCGAAGACGCCATCGAAACCGACGGCATCTTCACCGTCCTGATGGGCGACCAAGTCGAACCGCGACGCAAGTTCATCGAAGACAACGCCCTAGACGTCAAAAACCTCGACGTTTAGTTGTTTTTGCAAAAAAGGGCTGAAAAAGACGCATTTTTAGAGTTTCTAAACGTCTTCGTAACTCTCGTGCTTTCAGTGGTTTACGAGGACAATTACGCTCCTTTTTGCAAAAAACGCTTCAGTAACGCTGTTTTTTGCCTCAGTTAAGCCGAATTTCCATTCACTTAGGGCGTATTTTTGAGGGCTTATTTCGCATTGTTTTAGAAACTTCCCCAAATTCGATAAACAGCACAAACCAGATGGACAGGCTCGGAGTACGCAAAACTCATACTCGTTTTTGTTGCAATAGTGTCCTATCTATGATACACTGGTTTCAGAGGTGCAAGTATGGACCGAGAATTCGAAACATTTCGTGCCGGAGCGAACGAGCCGATCGCCAATCGTATGCACGTGACCATCAGCCCGGCGAAGCTGATCTTGCTCAACCGAAATCTGTTCAACAAACTGGGAAAGCCCGAGGCTGTCTCGCTTAGCTACAGCCGCAAACGCGACATCATCGCCGTCAAACCGATCAGCTCGCGACTTAACGAAGCCTTTCCCGTCGCACCGACCGGCATGAGCTTTCGCATCAACGCCGCCCCGTTCTGCCGCCATTTCAATATCAAGATCGACCAAACCCTACGCTTCGTCGCCCCAGCCATCGAAGACGAAGGCATCCTCCACCTCGACCTAAACCAAACCGTCTCCGTCGCCCGCACCCGCCGGAGGAAGCGATGATTCTGAGCCGAGAACCATCTCCCAAATTCGCAGCCGACAAGAGTGAAAAAGAGGTAACAGGCGACAAGAACTAAGCAGGATCGGCAAAGCAAGCGATTTCCTGATCGGTGTAAACCTTCTCTGAAAAATTGAATAGACAAGAAATGCGAATTGACTATAATAGTCGCGAAAGAGGTATATCCCATGTTCTGGAGGTTTAGTAAAGTATTCGCCGCGAGCTTTCAACTACTTTTGATGTTCGTTGTTGCGGAATCCCAATCATCAAAAACGGATTCATTTTTTGTCCGGTCGAACTTACTCGTTACGGACGGCTCGAAGAACAACGTTTACGGTCTCACTAAGAGCGATTTCACGCTCTATGAGAATGACGTTGTTCAACCGATCACATACTTCGCCCACCGTCAAGGCCCGTTAAATGTTGCGATCCTCACGGATAATTCCGGTTCGATGAGAGGACAGATGAAGTTAATTAGCTCGTTTGGAAAGCAGATCGTTTCCAATCTAGCAACCGGTGACGAAGCCCAGATAATTCGATTTGTCGGAAGAGAAGCAATATCTGTAGAACAAGAATGGACCGCAGAAAAAGTAAAGTTAAGCTCAGCCTTTGATGACCAATTCCTTGAAGGCGGACAATCAGCGGTAACTGATGCCGTCTACGTAGCCGTCGAAGATATCATTAAGCGATACGATAAAAGAAAGGATGCCCGATATGCCGTTGTCCTGTTCTCTGATTGCGAAGATCGGGACAGCTATTATTCTGCAAAGCAACTGATCAAATTGATAGGCAAGAGAGACATACCTATTCATGTAATTACCCAACTGGGTGATTTTCATAGATCAGAGAAGGTGGTTCAGCGGATCAGGATACTGTCCAATTACTTTGCAACAAGAACAGGCGGTTCGTCTTTCATCCTTGCTTCCGACGCCAAGAAGTCTGAAGTTCAAGCCGCATTGGACTCGATACTGCTTGAATTGCGTTCTCCGTACGTTCTTGGCTATGTTTCTACGAATTTGAAATTGAATGAGAACAATCCAGCAAGGACGCTCCGCATCTTTGCAAATGATGGCCCAAACGGCGAGAAAAGATCACTCAACCACAAGAGCTACGTAGCGATGCCATTTGACCAGACTTCTATCGACAACTAGAGACATTTTGCAGCGGAGCTATTTAGGCTATCGCCGATTAACTACACGCGACTTTCAACTCGCAGCCGCCGCCGGAAGCGATTGCTACTTAGTTCAAGAGATGCTTTGGCAGCAAGATCTCGTAGCTAGTGCTTCTGCCGCCGGCGGGGCCGCGAGTTAGGATCCGTTTGTTGATGAGGTCTTCAATGTCGCGAGTGGCTGTATCCTGCGAACATTTTCCGAGCTTTGCCCATTTGGTCGAAGTGAGTTTTCCTTCAAATCCGTCGAGCAATCGATTCAAAACTCGACGCTGTCGGTCGTTTAACGTTACGTCGGTAATGGAATCCCAAAAGTTCACTTTGGTTAGCACAGTTCCGAGTGTCTTCTCGGAATGGTCAAATGCACTGTTCAAACAAGAGATAAACCAAAGCAGCCATCTCGTAATGTCGAGGCCGCCCTTCTGAGTTCGCTCCAGCACATCGTAGTAGTGTTTCCGCTCTACTCGAATGCGCGACGACATACTGTAAAACCGTTGCGGACTATCCTCTGAACGAGCCAACATCAAATCGGCGATCGCACGGGCAATTCGCCCGTTGCCGTCATCGAAAGGATGAATTGTTATGAACCAGACATGAGCGATTGCCGCAGCAAGAACACCATCGATCGCTTTGTTGTTTTCGATCCATTTGATGAACGATGCCATTTCGCCGTTAACCAGCTTGGCCGGCGGTGCTTGATAGTGAACGCGCTCGCGGCCGATCGGTCCGGAGACGACCTCCATCGGGCCCGACGAATCATCACGCCATCCGCCGACTATGATCTTGGTCATACCGCTACGGCCAGTTGGGAACAGTGATGCGTGCCAATCAAAAAGACGCTGTTCAGTCAGCGGCTGAGCATAATTCTGTGTTGCGTCGAGCATCATTTCCACGACGCCCTCTACATCGCGATCAGACGGAACCATACCGGCTATGTCCATGCCTAAGCGTCTCGCGATCGACGAGCGAACCTGAGCCACGTCTAGATTCTCGCCCTCGATCTCGCTCGACCTCACTACGTCTTCGGTAAGCGTGGCCAATACGGACTCTTCACGAAGCTGAAATCCGAGCGCCTCCATCCGACCGATCAATCTCCCTTGGTTATGACGAACCTTGCCTAGTTCGCCAACTAGCAACTCATCATTCCATTCAAATTTGGGCCACTCTTTATATTCGTAGATGTAGGTCATAATCTCCGCATCTCTGCGGAGATTATACAAGTTATTCTCCGCATTTAGCAAGATTATTCTCCGCAAATATGCGGAGAATAGGTCGAGCAAACTCCGCAAGCGTTAATGGCCTGATTTGTGTGTCGAGGTTGTGTAGCCGCATTTTCATATGACTTGGGATCGGAAATGCGTTGAAAATTTTGGCATGCATAAGTTATCCTCTAGCCGAAACGCGTTTGTGGATGTTAATTGGTTGGTGAGGCGGTGATGATGGATAGAGGGCTAGATCGCGAGGTTGGTTTGGTTGATCGGCGGTCTTTTCTGCGGACGGGGATCACGGCGGCGGGGATCGGTTTGGTGGCGAATGGTGGTGGGCTGCGTGCCCTTGGTCAAATGTCGCCGAGGAAGTTTTCGCCGGTTCGGGTCGCTCGCGATCGTGTTATTCGTGAGATCGTTGGGCTTCGGCCTTATCGCCACGAAGGGTTTGTGGTCGAGGCGCGGAGCTTCGGCAACAAACACATCATTCACAACTACGGTCACGGCGGGGCCGGAATCACGCTATCTTGGGGCACGGCGACTCAGGCCGTTGATCTTCTAAAAGACATTCCGTCGCCTGCAAAAACGAGCCGAACCGGTAAAGCCTCGCCAAAGCGTTTTGCCGTTATTGGTTGCGGTGTAAATGGGCTTTCGACGGCAAGAATGCTTCAGCGGCGATACGCGGACGGAACGGGAAACGTGACGATCTACGCACGCGAACTTCCGCCTGAAACCACTTCAAATATTGCTGCCGGTTACTGGTCGCCGGTTTCGCTGTTCGATCATGATTCCGTTACAGCAAAGTGGACCGAGCAGTTTCGGGCTGCGGCACGTATCTCAAACCGTGCGTACCAGCTGCTCGTAGGTCCCGAATACGGAGTGCGTTGGTTAGATATATTTACGCATCATCGTAACGAAGCCGAGATCCAATGGGAGCTTCCGGGCGGCGACTATCTTTATCCAAACCGCATCATACACCGCGATCCGGCGAATTATTTTGGTGTACCGATCGTTCGCCAGTTCAGCTCAATGATGATCGAACCGCCGATATATTTGCGGGCATTACTAAGAGATTTCTACAATGCGGGCGGCCGCGTCGTTGTTAAAGATTTCGCGAGCCGCGAGGAAGTGATGCGTCTGCCTGAGACCGTCATATTCAACTGCAGCGGTCTCGGAGCCCGCAAGCTTTTCGGCGACGAAAAGCTGATCCCTGCCCGCGGCCAACTTGAGGTCCTAATGCCTCAGCCCGAGATCGACTACGGTTACATCGGCCCCGGCCATATGTTTCCACGTTCCGACGGACTTATCCTTGGCGGCACATTCGACCTTGACGACTGGTCGCTCGACGTTAATCCGAATCACTCGACCCGCTTAATAAACACCCACACCGAAATGATGAAAGGCGTGAAGTAAACGCCGATTGCCTGCGAGTCCGAAAGGTTTGATGCCGCGATCTGTGATATTGTCGAGCAAGTGTTTTGGACGTCACTGCCGAGTTGATCTGTGCCGTGGATAAGAGAATTGGAGTTTGTATGACTGGAAAGATCTTTACATTGTTTGTTGTATGCATCGTTGCAATTGGTTTCATGAGCCAGCCGGTTTTGGTTCTTGGTCAACAGCAGGACAAGAGCGATGAGATCAAGGCTAAGGTGCAGACGCGTTTGGCGAACAAGAAAACGAGTGTTGTCGTAGAAAAATCGGACGGTACCAAGGTCAAGGGGCGATTGACGGCGGCTGACGATACGGGCTTTACCGTTTCGGACACAAAGACGGGACAATCGAGCCGAGTGCTTTATTCTGAAGCCAGAAAACTCAAGGGCAGCGGCTGGCCCACAAGTGCCAAGATCGCTCTCGGCGTCGGAGCCGCTTCGGCAGCCGCATTGACGATTCTTTATATCGCTTTTCAGAACGCGACACGCGACAACTAGCCAAATTGCGATCCTATGTGCGGCATCACCGGCTGGATAAACCTGAAAAATTCAAACACGCCTGACACGGAAGCGGTCTTGCATCGGATGTGCGAGACGATTGTGCATCGCGGGCCGAATTCTGAGGGTTTGTGGACGGACGAGACCGTCGCATTGGGCATGCGGCGGCTGTCGATCATCGATCTGCATACGGGCGACCAGCCGGTTTTTAGCTGTGATAAGTCGGTCGTCGTGATGATGAATGGCGAGTTGTATAACTATCGCGAGGTTCGCTCTGAACTCGAAGCTCGCGGGCACACATTCACTACAAAGTCAGACACCGAGATCCTGCCGCATCTTTACGAAGAATACGGCGAGACAATGGTAGATCATCTGAACGGCATGTACGCGTTCTCGCTGTGGGACTCGCGGAACAAAAAGCTGATCATTGCACGCGATCGATTCGGTGAGAAGCCGCTGTATTACGGCATTTTCGACGGCAAGTTACTGTGGGCTTCGGAGCCGAAAGCTCTACTTGCGCATCCTGCGGTCAAAGCCGAACTCGACCTCAACGCGCTTCGCTATTACCTCAGCTACGACTACGTTCCCGCGCCGATGTCGATCTACAAAGGCATCTCAAAACTACCCGCTGCTCATATGATGGTCGTAGAGAACGGCGAGATCCGAACGCGGCGTTATTGGGATATGTCTTGGTCAAGCTCCCCTCCTTACGAAGGAGGGGTGGACGCCGCTTTGGGCGGACGGGGTGGTTCTTCGCTTTCGAGAGAAGGCGAGTTAAGAGATCTGCTTTCCGACGCCGTCCGAATGAGGCTCGTTTCTGACGTGCCGCTTGGGATCTTGCTCTCAGGCGGCATCGATTCATCGACGGTTGCGTCGTTTGCCGTGAAACATGCGAGCGAACGTGTGAAGACGTTCTCGATCGGTTTTGAAGAAGATAGTTTTGACGAATCGAAATATGCTCGCATCGTCGCAAAGCATCTAGATACAGAGCATTACGAAGAGAAGCTTTCCGCCACGACCGCCGGCGATCTTATCGGCAAGATCGGCGAATGGCTCGACGAGCCGCTGTCGGACGGTTCGCTGATACCGACCTATTTGCTGGCGAGATTCGTCCGAAAACACGTCACCGTCGCCCTCGGCGGCGACGGCGGCGACGAACTGTTTGCAGGCTATCCGATGTATCACGCTCATAATGTGACGCGGAAATATCGAGCGATCCCTTCGTTCTTGCGAAGCGGTTTGATAGCTCCGATCGTGAATGCTCTGCCCGTGTCGAGCGACAACATGTCGTTCGATTACAAGGCAAAACGATTTGTCCGTGCCGCCGAACTAGACCTCGTCGAACGCCATCACACGTGGTTTGGTTCCTTCGCAGCCTCGCAGCACGAGCAGCTTTTGACGCCCGAAGTCCTCGATCAAACCAACTCCGACATCTACCGCGATTCTCGCAAGATGCTCGAAAATTGCGATGCAACAACCGACATCGAGCGGATGCAGTACCTCGACATCAACTATTACCTCGCTGAAGACATCCTGACCAAGGTCGATCGTGCCGCGATGGCGGTCTCGCTCGAAACGCGCGCTCCGTTCCTCGATCCTCGCATTGGCCAGTTTGCGGCCTCCTTGCCGCTTGAACAAAAACTAAACGGCAAGAGCGGCAAGTTCATTCTCAAGAACGCGATAAAAGATATGCTTCCGCACGACATCTTGCATCGTCCCAAAAAAGGCTTTGGCATTCCGATAGCTGAGTGGCTCCGCGGCCGTCTGCGTCCGCTGATGGAAGAAATGCTCGCCGAAAAACGCCTGCGCGAACAAGGTCTGTTCGAACCAAAATACGTCCGCAGGTTGATTGACGAGCACATCGCCGGCCGTGCTTCGCATCACAAAGAACTTTGGACGCTGCTCGTTTTTCAGCTTTGGTTTGATCGATTTCTTCGACACTAACCACTTGGAACTTCTGACTATCCACTGAAATTTGCCTTTTTTCAGCGGATAGTGAAAAGTGACTAGTGGATAGTGATATCATCAGCTTATGGCAAATCTGTATCCTGAGATCGAACCTTTTGACAGTGGCAAGTATGTTGTTTCGGACATTCACACGATCTATTACGAGCGTGTGGGCAATCCGAATGGTGTGCCGGTGGTGTTTTTGCACGGCGGGCCGGGCGGTGGTTTGATCTCGCTTTATCGGCAGTTTTTCGATCCGAATCATTATCACGTGATCTTGTTCGATCAACGAGGAGCGGGGCGTTCGACGCCTCATGCCGAGCTTCGTGAGAATACGACTTGGGAATTGATCAAGGACATCGAGTCGCTTCGTGAGAAATTTGGCATCGACAAATGGTTCGTTTTTGGCGGTTCGTGGGGCTCGACGTTGAGTTTGGCGTATGCCGAGACGCATCCTAACCGTTGTCTTGGGCTGATACTTCGCGGCATTTTCCTGACCCGCCGCAAAGAGCTCGAATGGTTCTATCAATACGGTGCCAGCGAGATATTTCCGGATTTCTGGGAACGCTATCGCGACGAAATTCCCGTCGAAGAACGCGGTGATTTTATGACCGCATACTACAAACGACTGACGAGCGATGATGAGCAAGTTCGCCTTTCTGCGGCTCGTGCGTGGAGCACTTGGGAAGGTGCTACATCGAAGCTCTATCCCGACAAAGATCTGATGGACCACTGGGAAGGCGAACACGAGGCCCTGAGCCTGGCCCGCATCGAGTGTCATTATTTTATGAACAACTCGTTCTTCCCGACCGACAATTATCTGATCGAAAATGTTGATAAAGTTCGCCACATTCCGACTGTGATCGTTCAGGGACGCTACGATGTTGTCTGTCCGATGACCTCGGCTTGGGAACTGCACCGAGCGTTTCCCGAGGCCGAATTGGTCGTTTGCCCGGACTCAGGACATTCGATATCAGAGAAGGGGATATCGACTGCACTCGTCGATGCGATGGAGAAGTTCAAGACTTTGAGCTAACCGTTTTTGAGTAAAAAGCGGTATGATAATTTTCGGCTTATCGAAAGCCGAAAACCTCAATACTTTTGGTGGGCAATCATATGAATTTTGGAACAACAGAAATAATTTTGATCGTCGCGGTGCTTTTCCTGCTGTTTGGAGCAACGCGTCTTCCGCAGCTCGCGAAATCGCTCGGTGCGACACGCAAGGCATTCAAAGACGGCATGCGTGAGGCTGAGGAAGAAGAAAAGGCCGAACAATTAAAAGGCGCCAGCCCTGCGTCACCGCAGATCTCGTCGATGAGCGACGATGAATTGGCGGCCGAAATGAAGCGTCGTGCAGAGGTGAATTAGCCTTTCTCTCCGCTGAGCAGCGTTGCCTTAACGGAAAATCTGAACGTAACCGGCGCCTCTTCAGCGTCGATGAGATGAGTGAGTTGTTTGACGACTCGCTCTTTTTCATTTTCGTCCAATGTCTCGAGCCAATGCGGGAGCAGGTAGTCGGCGACAAGCGGCGATTCGACAAACTCAGTGCCGCTGTCATATTCAAATAGCTCGACTGCTACTTCGGTGTTTACGTTCACAAGTCCTGCTTGGGCAGCCAATTCTTCGACACGCGTCACGCTCGGCAGTTCGGAGATCAGTTTCTCGATATGCTCACCGTGTGCTGTGAGTTCTTCGTTGTAGAGAGCTTCCCAAAGAAGAGAAAATACCTCGCCGAAACTACCGGCCGTTGGCAGCATCACGCCAACATCTCCGCCGACCTTGGTGACGCGGATCGCATCGTCGACCACGTCCATGATCTCGCTGACCGGCACAAGCGAAGCGTCTGCAAGTACGCTGTCGAACGAATCGTCTTCAAATTTGATCCGCGAGAAATCCGCTCGCGAGCTTGTCGCTGCGGCTTTGTCGCGGGCGATGGTGAGCAGTTCTTCGGTTTCCACAGACGCAAAAATGTCCGTTACCTCGCCGAACTTGTCCGCCAAAAGCATCGCGTGATTACCGGTTCCGGCGTTCAAATACGCCATATTCTCGGCGTCTTTGAGATTGATGTGCTTATCAACAAGCTCAGTGAACCGCTGCGTCCATGCCTCGTCAATAAACAGATCGCGAATAAACGCCAATTCTTTATCGGTCTTTGCCATTAATTATGATGCTCCCAGGGCGGCCATCAGTTCTTCTTTCCCAAACATCCGATCGAGCCAGAGGTTCGTCAGTTTCTCTTGAATACTGTTAGCTTTTAGGCGGTCGTTCAGGTTCTTGAAATCGACAAAATCTAGGTGCTGGTCTTGGTTAAAGCACGAGAATACGAAGAATTCTTCGCCTGTGTGCGGGTTTACGTGACGTTGTAGGCACTGAGCGCAGACCTCTTTCATCATGCATTGCATCGGGCTGTTGATCGAGCCGATGGCGACATGCTGTTCCTTGAGAAATGGCTTAAGCGTCGAATGACGAGCTTCGCGAACGCCGTTCATCATACGGTCTGAGCCGATCGCGATGATGCGATCAACTTCTTTTAGATCAACAGTTTGCGTGCCTAGTTTGCCCTCGGCATAGGCGATCATTGCTTGGACGATGTTGCCTCGGAAACCTGCGTCTTGCGGACGCATCGGCGTGATCTCGGTGCCCCAATCGGTCGCCCAAACGATCTGATCGGTCGCTGCCTCGATCTCTTCGCGTTTGAACAGATCGTCGCCGTTCTTGTAACCAGCAAAGTAAATTACCTTGTTATTATTCTCACGCAATGCCTTTGCGATCGAGAACAGAACGGCGTTGCCGAGGCCGCCGCCGGCAAGCAGAACAGACTCGCCTTCGGGAATCTCGGTCGGCGTTCCGGTCGGGCCCATGACGAGAACTTCTTCGCCTTCTTTGAGCAGTTGGCACATTCGTGACGAAGTTCCCATTTCGAGAACTATCATCGAGAGCAGCCCTTTTTCCTCATCGACCCAAGCACCTGTTAGAGCGAGGCCTTCCATCATTAGGCGTTTGCCGTCGATTACGGGAGCTGTTGTTTCGAAGTTTTGCAAACGATAGAACTGTCCGGGCTCGAACTTGCGAGCCTGCAGCGGAGCCTTGACGACCACATCAACGATCGTCGGCGTAAGTCGTTCTACCTTAACGACATAAGCACGCAGCTGTTCGTCGAGCGTGGCTTCAAGGTTGTCGTATATCTCGTCTCTCTCAGATTGCGGCAGCGGTCCGCGAGCGGCTAGTTCGTCGGCAAATATCTCGACGACCTTGCTATAACCATGTTTCGCCGACGCCATCGCTTTGACGACGTTTCCGGCATATTGCGGGTGGTTGTCGCCGTAATACGAGATAAACTTGCCGTCGTTCTCGTACGAAGTGAAGAATCCGACTTCGCCTTTCTCGGCCTCAATCGCATGTAGTTTCCCATCGCCGTTTCGCTCAACCTTGAACGGTTGGAAAAACTGCCGCCATTCATCCATCTTGAATGTGCCGGGCTTTTCCTTTTCGTAGATCACGTTTGGCGAAGTTCCTGCGGCGACGCAAACTGTCCGTGCAGGGAATTCGTGTATCTCGTCTGTTTTCTCGAATTTGCCGGTTTCGGCGACGTAATCAAGACGTTCGAATTTGATAGCCTTGATCGCACCAAATTCGTCCGGAACTGCCTCGGTAGGCGACATATTCTCGATGAAGTTGATGCCTTCTTCCAGAGCCTTTTGGACCTCTTCGTGATTGAGCCTATAGGCGGGCGAATCCTGCAAACGCTTACGATAAACGAGCGAAACGCCGCCCCAGCTTTGAATAAGCGGAACGAAATTCGGCTGTTCGCCAGCGGCTGCAGCACGTTCGCGTTCCGCGCGAATGGCACGGCCGTGTTCGAGGAATTCCGGTAGCACGGTCAGCTCTTCAGGATCGAAGGCTTTCACCACGGCTTCTTCGCCAAATTCCGCAACGACCTGCTCATATTTGCCGAGCATCTTCTCGACCTGAACAGGATAGTATGCAAAGATCTCGGTCGCCGTATCGATGCCGGTCAAGCCGCCACCGATAACAACGGCAGGAAGACGAACCTGCAGATTCGACAGCGTATCTTTCTTGAATGCACCGGTTAGCTGCAATGCCATGAGGAAATCGGATGCTTGGCGAATGCCGCGAATTAGGTTGTTCTTCATCGGAACGATGGTCGGCCGTCCGGCTCCTGTGGCGATCGCGATGTGGTCAAAACCGAAGTTCCAAGCGTCCTCGATCGTCAACGTTCCGCCAAAACGCACGCCGCCGTAAGCACGAAATCGCTTTCGCCGCGTAAGCATCAGTTGGATCATCGTAAGGAAATTCTTGTCCCAACGAACGGTGATGCCGTACTCAGAAACTCCTCCGAAACCTGAGAGAATGCGTTCGTCGAGTTCTTCCGTGATCTCGCCGATAGCGCGGATCGGTTTGGGGCACGACTTGCCGAGATCGCCGGTCCAATCGGTCGGCAAAGGTTCGATCTTGAGTCCGTCGATGCCGACGACGCCGAAACCTTCGTTGATCAGATAATGCGACAGCGTGTAGCCTGCGGGTCCGAGGCCGACGACCATCACGTTCTTGCCGTTGTATGGTAAGGCGTACGGGCGTTTCGCGTTGAGCGGATTCCAACGCGTCAGCAAACTGTAGATCTCGAAGCCGTACGGCAATTTGAGTACATCGGTTAGTGCTGAGGTTTCTGCAAGCGGTATGTTTACGGGCTCTTGCTTTTGGAATATACAGCCCTTCATACAGTCGTTACAGATACGATGGCCGGTTCCAGCGCACATTGGGTTATCGATCGTCACGATCGCCAAGGCGCCGATAGAATCGCCGTGTTTTTTGACGAGGTGCATTTCGGAAATGCGTTCGTCGAGCGGGCAGCCTTCGGTCTTGATACCGAGCGGATTTCGTTTTGCGGTGCCGTCAGGTTCGCGAAGTCCCGTCGAACACGCATCTTTCTCACGCTCGTGACAGATCATGCAGTAGTCGATCTCGTAGAGAGCGTCGCGCATCGTGCCGCGATCATCGGTGAGCTTGAAACCATCGCGGCGACGCATCTCGTGGTCGTGGCCGCGCATTATGTTGTGCAACTTCGGCTCGGGATGAATAAGATGAACTAGGTTCATGTAATCGAGAGCGTGCGGCACCTTGAACGAATGCCATTTCTTCGACTTTGCGGCAAAAGCCGCCGCGGTCCAAGCCTCGATGACTGCGAGCGCGGCTTTGATCGTTAGCAGATCGCCTTCGGCTTGCTCGCCGATGATATTTGCGGTGAAATACGAGCCGAATTCTTTGTCGCCGAGCTTGTCATAAGCTGCCTGAACGCGAGCGATGGTATCATGCACCGATGCCGGCATCTCGTCGGCGGGTTTGGTAAGTGCCTCTTCTGCATCGATCAGGCGGCACGTCATTTCCGCGATGGACAACTCTTCGTCGCGTATAAGTGTCTCGTCAAATGCAGTGTTTCTGAGCTGTGTAACGGCGAGCCATAGTTTTGCTTCGTTCAGTTCGGCCAGTTGTTCCGGTTTGAATTTCTTGGCTGCACGGCGTTGGACAAAGAACTTGAATTTCCAAACAGGGTTTTGCACTTCGATCTCTTGCTCGAGTTCGTGGCGATCACCTGAGATGCGGAATAGTCTTGCAACAAAATCTGACAAAAACGGAGCTGCGTCGGTCAGTATCTTTGATTCGACCTTTCTTTCAAACCCAACGCCTGCGGCGGCGATGTATTTTCGAAGAGCGTCGCCGAGTACAGGCTCTTTATCAGCTACCTCATCATAAAAATCATCGGCTAGCTGCTTCAGGCGACCGGCGTCAAACAGATCGGAAAAACGGTATGGGGCGATGCCGAGTTCAGGGTCTTGTGCGTGAGGGTTATCGCTATTGATCAAACTTTCAGTCATACAAACGTTCTCTTAGCGGCAACTCCGGGCGCTAAGTCAAATAAGTAGTATAGCATTCGCTCAGTAGACGAACCAATGAGTCGATCGGCGTGAAGTTCAATGTTTACGCGCCTAAAACGCAAAAATACTTATGAAATTGACCATTTAATATGGTATAAACCAAGCTTACGCTAGTGCGCGCGAATTTCGGGTAGTATGGAACAAGATCAACGGCTGACGCCGCTTCCACGCGGGGCTGAATTACAGAATACTGTCGGCGAATATCCGGCGAGTTACAACGGGTTTTACGAAGACGAGTCGATGTCAGGGCGGCGTTCGCTTCGTCAGTATTACAATATCGTTTACAAACGACTACCGTTGGTTATCGCTCTTGTCCTGGTTGTGACGGCAGCCGCCGCATTTTATTCATTCCGTCAACCTTCGATCTATCAGGCGAGCAGTGAATTGATCGTCGAACCTCGATCAAAGCCTGCTACGGCAAAAGATTCGATCAACATCAATTTTGGCAACGAGCAGAACTACACAAACACTCAGCTCCAGTTGCTACAAAATCCCGACCTATTGAAAAAGGTTGTCGTTTCACTAAATCTTCACCACGAAGCCAATCTGCCGGGTACCGAGAATCGCGGAATCATGGCTACGATCCGCGGGATCTTCTCAGGCGAACCGGCAAAGTCACCGAATGATCAACAATTACCGGTTGTGAACGAACTGACAGTGGTTGAGGGTGATCAAAAGCAAATTCAACTATCGCCCGAGGAAGATGCCCGAGCTACGCGTTATGCGGCAATGCTGGGCGGCGGCCTCAAGGTAGATCAGGTCGACGGCACAAATCTGGTTACTGTCACGGTACAAAACCAGAATCCTGCGTTGGCAGCCAAGTTTGCAGACAAGGTCGCAGACATCTTCATCGACGAGAACGCTAATCGCGAACAGGAAGGTACCCGTAATGCATACAACGAACTAACGAAATCGATCGAAGAGCTGAAACAAACCATCGATCAGCGACAAGCCGAACAGATCGCACAACAGCAGAACAGCAATTTGCCGCTGCAGGACAAGGGCGGCGAATTACGTGCGACTAATCTTGAGGCCTTGATAACGCAATACAACACGGCCCGCGATGAAACGGCAAAGATCCAGGCTCTGTACAACGCCGCGATCAGTGCCAGCGGCAAGGGCGACATTATGTCGGTCGTCGGTGACAACAAGGCTCTTCAAGATGCCCGAAGTCAAAACCTCAGACGCCAAGCCGAACTAGAAAAACGAATCGAAGACATCGACCGCAAGATCGACGAGCGCGACCAAAAAAGGCGGGAATTACTTGCTACCTATACTGAAGAATATTCTGCGGTCAAAAAAGTTGATGCCGAGCTTGCCGAACTAAAGGGCCAGCGTACTCGCATAGCGAATGAAGTTTCGAACAAGATCAAAGCCGAAGGCAAGAAACTGGAGCAGGACGCCGAGCGCGAAGTTCTCGCGAGTCTTCGCTCACAGCTGAGTGCCGCCCAACAACGCGAAGAGCGTGCTCGAATAAACTACGCTCAGGCATCGGGCGAAGCTAACATCGAGGGCCAGGCCGAGAATAGACTGGTTACGATAAAGCGCGAGATCGAGACGAACCGTAACTTGCTTGATACGTACACGCAGCGTTCAAAGGAACTCGAATTAGCATTAACAAGCGGAAAGCCTAACAACATTAAGGTTTCTAATCGAGCCGTCGTTCCGCAGCAACCTGTCGGCCCGCAACGGATGCGAAACATCATAATTGCATTTCTTGCGGCATTCGCGGCTGGTATTGGGCTCGCGTTCTTGCTTGATTATCTCGACGATTCGGTCAAGACGAGCGAGGACGTTGGCCGACATCTTGGGCTGCCCACACTTGCTCTCATTCCGCATCAGTCGCTGAGCAAACCAAATGCGTCGAATAGTTTGATAACGACCAACGGCAATGGAAACGGTAACGGGATGAGTACGTCGCTCGTAACGCTCGAGGAACGTAACTCGCCGATGGCTGAGGCATATCGACATCTACGGACGAGCCTGTTGTTCTCATCTGCGGGCAAGCCGCCGCAAACGATCCTCGTTACGTCGGCTCAGCCGTCCGAGGGTAAAACAACTACGGCGATGAACACCGCGATCACGCTCGCTCAGGGCGACGCTGACGTAATTATCATCGACTGCGACCTTCGTCGGCCGCGACTGCACAGTCATTTTGGTTTGACCAACACGCATGGTCTGACGAACTATCTGTCGGGCGAGCGTTCGACCGAAAATCTCATTAAACCGCTACCCGGCGTGCCTCGTCTAAAGGTCATTTCAAGCGGCCCGATACCGCCAAATCCGGCAGAGTTGCTCTCATCGAACGAAATGCGCAGCCTACTGCAGTTCCTTCGAGGGCGTTACAAGCACGTTGTGATCGATTCGCCTCCTGCGTTGTCATTTACCGACGCGGCGATTCTTTCGACTCTGGTTGACGGCGTTATATTAGTTGCGATGACCGGCAAGAGCTCGCTGCATCTGATGCGGCAATTCAAGACGCGTCTCAGCCACATCGGAGCTCGTATCTATGGTGTTGTGTTGAATGGCGTGAAATCAGGTTCGCTCGATTACGACTATTACGGCAGCGGCTACTATGATTACTATCACAAAAGCGGCGATGATTCGACGCCGATGATGGAAGAGACTGCGGCTGTTCACACTACGAAAAATTAGCCGGTAACGAATTCTTTGAGGGCCGACTCCCAATCTTTCAACGGAGCCAGTCCGAATTGCGACAGGTCTGTTGACCTGAGTCTGGAATCCATCGGACGCGGTGCCGGACGCTGTAGTTCGGCACATCGAACTCCGCGAACGAGATCGGCGTCAAAGCCTCCAAACTCACACACCTTCTGACCATAGCCAAGGTTGCTTGTACCGTCGCCGCTATTCGTGATGTGAATCACGCCGCGAATGTCGGTCGCGGCGATCTCACGCATTCGAGCGGCAAGATCTTTGGCACTCGTTGGCGTACCGAAATTGTCGCTAATAACGCTGATCTGTTTTCCGTCGGCCAACAGGTTAGGCATCACGCTTAGGAAATTAGTTCCTCCATCTCCGTATATCCAGCCGGAACGAACAACTATCGCGTCGGGGTTTATGGCTGCTACACGTTTCTCACCCTCGTATTTCGACGCCGCGTAAACTCCGAGAGGATTTGGTAGATCGGTATCAACATACGGCTCGCCTTTCTCGCCGTCGAAAACGTAATCGGTCGAGACAGTGACAAGTTTCGCACCGAATTCGCGAGAGACGACGGCAAGATTTTCCGGCCCGACGGCGTTCGCTTGTAATGAAAGATCGACATTCGTTTCGGCACCGTCAACATTTGTGTACGCCGCACAATTTAGGACGATATTAGGTTTCCATTCGGCGAATACTCCCGAAATAGAATCACGATCCGAAATATCCAAATCCTCTCGCGTTAACGCAAGTATTTCGTCGCCGACCGACTGACAATACGCGATCGCCGCCCGAGCGAGCATTCCGTTGGCTCCGGTTATGAGAGTTCGCATATTAACGTCCGCCGTACATTTTTTGATAATACTCGCGGTACTCACCACTGCGAATACGTTCGACCCATTCACGGTTTGAGATGTACCAATCTATAGTTGCCGCCAAGCCGTCCATCCATGTCGTTGCCGGTTTCCAGCCCAACTCAGTTTCGGCAAGCGTCGGGTCGATGGCGTATCGACGGTCGTGTCCTAGGCGGTCGGTGACGTATTTGATAAGCGAATGCGGCTTTCCTAGAGCGTCGAGTATCGCCGTAACGACATCGATGTTGTACTGCTCGTTTCTGGCTCCGATATTGTAGGCTTTGCCATTTACGCCGCGTTCGTATGCCGCCCAAATGCCGGCACAATGATCGTCAACGTAGATCCAATCACGCACATTCTTTCCGTCTCCGTAGACCGGCAAAGGCTCATCGTTCAATGCGTTTGCGATCATCAGCGGAATGAGTTTTTCGGGAAACTGACGCGGGCCGTAATTGTTGCCGCAGCGAGTGATCACGGCATCGACGCCGTGAGTTTCCCGCGCCGCACGAACGACAAATTCGGCCGCGGCTTTTGACGCGGCGTATGGCGAATTTGGCTGTAGGAGCGAATCTTCAGTGAAATAGTCATCGCTCTCATCGGCGAGGCTTCCCATTACTTCGTCGGTAGAGACTTGCACGAATCTCGTAACGCCTTTGCTACGCGCTGCGTCAAGCAGAACTTGCGTACCGATAATATTTGTTCGTAAAAACTCGTCCGCCGATTCGATGCTGCGGTCAACGTGCGATTCTGCCGCGAAGTTAAACACTGCATCACAGCCCACGGGCATCGCAGAAAGCACGCTATTGCGATCGCAAATGTCACCGCGAACAAAGGTGTGTCGTTCTGCATCGACGCCATCAAGATTCGCCAGATTTCCGGCGTATGTCAGGGCGTCATAGTTGACGACGTTGGCATCCGATTGCCGTTCGAGCAGCTGCTTTACAAATGCAGAGCCGATAAATCCGGCACCACCTGTTACAAAATACGTTCTCATTTTTCTAAGAGCCGCATTTGTTTGAGCAGCATATCGGCGTGTTCCTGTGGCCGGTCAATATTGTCCAGAATGATCGTACTTCCGGCTTCACTTGCATTGTCGATAACAAGGTCGCCGTAGCCGACGAGACGCTGAAATACGTTGGCAGTGACAGTAACGTCTTGAATTCTGCGTATCGGAATATTCCGTGTCGTTCGAGCGATGAGCCCGCTGTCGATCTCAACCTTGGTCTCGGTAAGCGTATATCGAGTTAGGCGTTGTTTGATATGAAAGTATGCAGGCACGAGAAAAAAGGCAAGTGCGACCACGATCCAAATTATCGCCGAAACACCGCCAAGCAGAATGCTCATCAACGCGACGAACAGCAACGCGACGATCGCCGCCGCGACGTATCCAACTTTGACAAAAAGCAGCGTCGGCGTGATCGAGAATATCTGCCGCTCTTCGTCGTTCGCGGATTTGGTTTGCTGATCCAAAGGCTCGACAGCCCTAGCGGCCACACGTGTTTCGACCTCGCCGTTTTCCTCGCTCTCGACAAACGAAGGCGTCGGCAAGGTGATTACTTCGCCGCATTTTCGACAAAACTTGGCCGATTCTGCATTCTCGGCTCCGCACTTATCGCAATACATGTCCTACATTATCCGACAACTTTGCCGTTAGCCCAACTTTAGAATCCAATGCGTTCGCGGACGGTATATATCGCCTTGTCCTGAGACTCGTGATACGTACGTACCAAAAGCTCTGCGAGCAGGCCCATCAGGAAAAACTGCATCGAAATGGCGAGCATGACGACCGTGATTACCGGAAGCGGCGTCAGGATGAACGACGTCCCGTAGAGTTTCAGCACGACCGCCCAGACGCCAGCTATCATCGAAAGTAAGAACGCGATTACGCCGAATGTGCCGAACACATAAATAGGCTTCGTACCGTACGAAGCCATAAATTTGATCGTCATCAGGTCGAAAACGACCTTGATGGTTCGTGAAATGCCGTACTTCGATTTGCCCATCGTACGGGCGTGATGATCGACCGGAATTTCGGTCACGCGAGCACCGGCCCACGAAGCATATATCGGAATAAAGCGATGCATCTCACCGTACAAACGCACGTCCTGAATGACCTCGCGGCGATATGCTTTGAGCGAACAGCCGTAATCGTGCAGGTGAACGCCGCCGATCCACGAGATGATGCGGTTTGCTATCTGCGACGGAATTTTGCGCGAGATCAGTTTGTCCTGACGGTTCTTTCGCCAGCCTGAGACAACGTCGTAGCCCTCGTCGAGCTTGTCGAGCAGACGTTTGATATCAGCCGGATCGTTCTGCAGATCGGCGTCCATCGGTATCAGGATCTCGCCTTTCGCGGCATCAATGCCCGCCGACATCGCCGCTGTCTGGCCATAATTCCTTCGAAGCGATATTACGCGAACACGCTCATCCTCAGCCGCAAGTTCTTTCAATATCGCGAGGCTATTGTCCGTCGAACCGTCATCGACATAGATCACCTCAGCCGACTTCCCAAGTTGCCCCAACGCCGCCGCGATCTTGGCATGCATCGGCCGCAGGTTCTCTTCCTCGTCTAAAACGGGAAGAAAAAGCGATAGCTCCGGATTGTCGTTTGAAACCTGATTCATTTACCAAAACCATTTTGCCCACGAAATGCACGAAAGTCACGAATGCACTTTCTCTAAATTCGTAGCTAATTCTTTCTTGCGACGACCACGATCGATACGCCGATCGGGAAATTGAAATTCTTGAGCCAGAATCGTTCAGCTGAGAACAGCTTTCCGAATACGCCATTGAGTGCCGAGACGTTTATATTGTTCTCGCTTTCGGGTTTGATGCCGGTGAGTTTCATGAACACGCGGCCGGCGAGAATTGGCGGAAAGAACGTCCAGTTGGCGTAGGTCGCACGTTCGACGGTGTAACCAGCTTTCTCGATACGCTCAACAATTTGCTTTCGTGTATATCGAATTCGATGATTCGAAATATCGTCCTGTACGCCCCAAAGCCACATAAATGCGGGTACAAAAAACAGCGAATAGCCGCCGCTTCTCGTGACACGATACATCTCTTTCAATCCGGCGACATCGTCGTCGAGATGTTCGATCACATCGAGCGCCGTTGTCAGGTCAAATGCCTCGTCTTCGTACGGCAGCGTTTCGGCAAGGCCTTTCTGTACTTTCAGGCCTTTGCGTCTGCAAAAGTCGAGAGCATCATCCGACACATCAACGCCTTCGGCATTGCCAAAGTGCGACAGCATTTCAATATTCGCACCGGTTCCGCAGCCAACATCCAAGATCGTCGGATTTTGGATTTTGGATCTTAGATTTTGGATTATCGGAGATAAGAAACTTTCTAAGATCGCACGCCGACCGACAAACCACCAATGCGAATCTTCCACGCGATCCATGATCGCGTAGGTGTGTTGCTGCATTTCTTGAGGCAACGTTGTGCTCATTAAATTCGTAAGACAGGCTGCCTAGCCTGTCATTGGTTCAGGCTAGGCAGCGTGAACTACACTACAATTCCCATCATCTCGGTCGCGAGCCGGCCTTGGTTGCCGTTGGCGAACAGGCCGTAGCTCTCATTTAGCCGTCGCTCGATGCCGTCGGCGCTAACGGCACAGCCGCCGCCGTCGACGCTGCATAGTATCATCAGGTCTTTGCCTTCGTCAGTGTATTCGGGCGTGTTGATGCACATCATATATTCGGCCGAAGTTTTGTGTGCGGCAAGTTCGAGCTCATAAAGCGTCGGGTTGAATTGCCCTAACAAGTTCATGTCCTTGTTCGAAAGGCTTTCGAGTGTTTGTGCGAAATCGAAGGCATGCTGCCCCTCATGTACGAGTGTCCCTTCGCAGCCGCGTTGCCCGCCGGTGTCGATGGTTTCTTCGGCGATGGCAATGTAGATCTCGCCCAACGCCTCTCGCAAACTGAGCCGTTCGGTCGCGAGCAGAAAGTTCGTTGAAACCGTACTGATCACGCCAGTAACGCCCGACGCATTGATCTCACTAACCGGCTGGACACGGATCAACAGATCAGATTCTGCGATCTCGTTCATCACATGCCGATGATGATCATTGCCCTTCGCCATGATCGTTGCAAAAGCGTCGGTGACAGACTGACGGTATTTTTCATCGATGCCACTTTCAAATTTCATTTTGTTAACGTCGACCGGTGACGAAAGTAAAGTAGAAAGCAATCAACCAAGTTACGATACCCACGAGCTGCGCAACTCTAAAGATTCTCATTTGCCTCACCAGTTTTGATTCTTGCCGAATCCAAGGTGGAGTAGAGAAATAGATAACAAGAAACCTAACTTGCATTGCCAACCAGCTCGAACCTGCTGGATAGAAAAAGAATCCGTGTGGCTTTCCTTCTGCTACCCAGAGTTCATTGTAACGAGAGTGCTGCACTCGAAGTATTGAGTCAAAAATCAGGAAGCATGTAATTGTACACGTTCCGAAGATTATGAAAGCTAAACCAAACATCAACTAAACCTTCCCAAATCCACACCAGCTATTTTCATTATGCCAAGTAATCTCGACTTCGTCCGCATTTATTTCTGTCCACCAATCGGCGAAATCGTCTTTTGAGATGTAGAAAGCCGTAGGTGCAACAAGATGATCGAAGACGATATTATGCTGCTCACGCCAGCCGAAGGTGCCTAGGTGATTGAGATATTCGTTGTAGAACAGCTTGTTCGCGACGGGCTTTGCGACGGCATTCATTGGTCGGTAAACGAGCTTTGTTCCTAGAAAAACGCCGAGCGTCGGCAGCTTTGATAACTGATAAAGCACCGGCTGCGAGATCTGTGACGTAAAGCTCGTGCGAACAGGATTCACATATTTGGTGATCCATTCGTTATTCTCGGCACCATAGACCCAAGCCGAAATGTGCCCGCCTTTCTTTACCTTTCCCGCGAGCGAAATAAACGCCGCTTTTGGGTCCGGCGTGTGATGCAGAACGCCTACACTGAACGCGTAGTCGAACGCTTTCTTGAGCGGCAGTTTGAAGATATCGCACTGAATTATGTGGGCATTCGGCAGGTCGCGAGTCAGCGCAAACGCCGATTCGACACCATCTCCGAGGTCGATGCCGACGACATCGGCGGCGCCCCATTCTGCGGCTAGTTTTGTGTGGCGGCCTTTGCCGCAGCCGCCTTCGAGGATGACCTTGCCTGCGAAAAACTCACGTTTTACGGGCTGCAGCCAGCCAAGGAATTGTTCGTTGTATTTTGGGTCTTCCTGAGTGAAATTGGTCCACTGCCAGCCGAAATTCTCAGCCGTCGCAGCCTTGTCCTCGTCGATCTTGCCAAGATCGACGAACCTCGGCACGCCGCGAACAACCTTGTACTCACGCGTGCATTTCTTACACGTCAGCACGCCGTCAATGATCTCTTTGCCGTCATATTTCACCGCACTAGCCAGCAAAATATCGCCGCCGCAAACCGCACACGCAAGCAGATCTAAAAGTCGTTCTTTCATTCGCCGCTACTTTGCTCGTAGATTAAATTCCTCGTACTCCGCAAACGGAAACGGTTGGCGCCAGTTGAATTCGAACTCGTCGGTCTCGCGATCGGCAAAGAGTTGGTCAAATGTACGTGCGAATGCCGAAGTGACATTATCGACTGTATCTAGGTGCGTAAAAACGAGTTCACGCTCAGCAAACGAGCGATCGTCGGTTGGATATTGGTAGATGTGCAACAGCATCTTGTCGCCTTCGCGAACGAAACGAAAATCAAATTCCTCAGGATCGCGATTCCATTTTAGCAGACGCTCACGCGGACCTTCGCTCGGCTGCGACAGCTCGGTCAATATTTTCATCAGCTCCGGCAACGCCGTCAAATGCGGTGAATGTGCCGTCGTCGTATGAAACTCCGTCACACCATCATCAAAACCGATCGACATCCATCCGCACTGCGGACTATTAAAACTGACCTCTAACATCGAACTCAATTGTAAATTGTAAACTGGTAGATTGTTAATTGGGCAGAGCAAATGCGTTCTACTAATTAACAATCTACCAGTTTACAATTTACAATTAAGAGCAATGCGTCAGTATCACGAGCTGCTAAAACACATTCTCGCCAACGGCGTTACGCATGAGGACCGTACCGGCACGGGCACGATCTCGACGTTCGGCTATCAAACGCGATTCGACCTCCGCGAAGGCTTTCCGATCGTAACTACGAAGCGTGTACCGTTTCGTTGGGTTGCTGAAGAGTTGTTTTGGTTCCTAAGCGGTTCGACGGACGAGGCCGATCTGCGTGCGCGTGGCGTTGACATCTGGCAGGAATGGGCGACCGAGGAACAGACCTATCGATTCGGCCGCGAAGCCGGCGATCTCGGACCGGTTTATGGATATTTGTGGCGTTCCTTCGGCGGTGATTATCCATACATGAACGGCGTCGATCAGATCGCAAGGCTCATTCGCGAGATAGAAACGAATCCGAACTCACGCCGTTTGATCGTGACAGGCTGGAACCCGGAGACTTGTGACGACGTCGCCTTGCCGCCGTGTCATACGCTGTTTCAATTCAAGATCGACAATGGCAAAACATTGCATTGCCAGCTTTACCAACGATCGGCCGACGCGTTTCTCGGCGTACCGTTCAATATCTCGAGCTACGCTTTGCTCACGCACATGATCGCCCACGTCTGCGGTCTCGAGGTCGGCGACTTCATTCACACATTCGGCGACCTGCACATCTACTCGAATCATCTCGACCAAGTAAACGAACTGCTTTCGCGCGAACCAATGCCGCTGCCGAGGCTTGAGATCAATGGCGATGATCTCAAGGGCCTCAACGGGCTCACTAATTTGAAATTTGAGAACTTGAAATTAGAAAACTACCAGTCGTGGGGCAAGATAGCGGCTCCGGTTGCGGTTTGATCTAGCAGAATAAAGAATCAGTTCAATCGATCAGGATCAAGGATCCTTGCCCCGTGATAGATGGTCAAGACTTCGACATTCGGTTCTTTAACACGATAAATTATTCGGTAATTTCCGAAGAAGACTTCGCGAATCTCATCTCTTTGTTTCTCTGGTACGACCCTGCCACGATTTGGGAATACGGATAATCTGTCGATCTGTGCGAGCAGGTCTGAAGCAAATAGAGACGCTTAATGCGGCGATTCACGTACGATGTATTCCACGATGGCCTCCAGATCATCGGCCGCTTGCGGTGTCCACCTTACTTCAACCATTTTGCCATGCGTGACTTTACTTCTTCGTGAGAGATCGTACTTCCGGAGTCAGCTTGCTCGATACCTCGTTCGATCTTGGCGAGCAAAAGTAGTCGCTCCATTGCCGCCTCGACGGGGGCATCATCGGGAAGGTGCTTGACTGCATCGATCACAAGTTCCCTAGTATTCATGCTCATATAGTAACATCAAATTGCGGCCCGATTGGAAGAAAACCAGACCTTCGCTACTTTCTCAAGACCGAATACTCGATCCTTCGATTGCGGTATTTGCCGTCTTCGGTGTCGTTTGTCGTCAGCGGTTTTGTCGGGCCGTAGCCTTTGGTTTGAAGCATGTCGGCCTTGACGCCGAATCGGACGAGAACATCCTTGACCGAGCCTGAACGCGAATCGGAAAGCGACTGATTTGAGGTTGGTTGACCAACATTATCGGTGTGGCCGCCTACCTCCAGAACAACTGTCGATGGCAATTTCTGAATGAATTCTGCTCCCTTTTTCAAAGCAGCGAGTCGTTTTTGCGGAACCTCAGAGCTGCCGCTTGCAAAATTGATGATCAAGATATTGAGCGCCTTTATCAGATCTTCGGGAGTAAATGGCTCAACCAGTGCGTCGAGAGCCGTGTTGTAGCAACGTTCGGCCTTGTCGTCCTCGCCAAATTTGATATTGCCGCAATCGTCGGTCGATGCAGCCTTTATCTCTTTGCATTGAGCGATAACTTCCTTGACGTGGTCGCGGATGGTGATCGTATCGCAGCTTCGCGTCGGATGCTCGATCGTAACGGTGTGTTCGCCGGACTTGATATTCTGCAGAACGGCGGCTCCGCGATCATCGCTGACAGCGATCGGTGAGCCGTTCAATTTTACGCTGCTGCCGACCGGTACATTTGTAACGCGAACTTCGTAGCTCGTGTTTCGGCCATACAAAAAGTAAGCTGCCATCAGAACAACGATCACGAGAAACAAGAACGTCATTCCGCCCGCCGCGATCCACACCCACGAAGGTATGCCGCCTTTCGTTGAATCTTCGGCGGCTTGCTTTTGGGCAACCTCAGTCGGCGTAGGCGGAACTTGCTGATACTTCGCCTTCTCCGCCTCGGGCAACTGAAAATATGGAGTCGTCTTGTCGAAACTTTCCTGACGAGCGAATTCGTCCGGGCTCATACCGACATTCGCATCATTGATCTTGATGTTCGGTTCGGTCAGTCCCCATTCAGGGGTCGACGGCGTCTTGGCTCCGGCGTAGAATGTCTTGTTGCCTTCGTCGCCGCTGGTGTCGATCGGCTTGAGATTGGTAACGGTCTTGCCCCAATCGGCCGAATCTGAAGCCTTTGGCAAGTTGTAATTCGTCTTATCCCAATCAGCCGCCGGTTCGCTCGATCTGGGCGCAGGAATATTTGGTGTCGTCTTCGTAAAATCGTCCGGCGGCGGTGGCGGCGGAATTTTGTTGTCTTCGCTCACTTCGAGTCTATTTCCTTGCAAACAAAGGCGTCGAACCAGTTTCCTGATTCTAACACAAGATGCAAATCGACTTACTTATTGCTTAAGGTTCGGGGGCTGAGCGGTCTTGCTGCGGACGTTAATGCCCTCGTCAGCGATCAGGAAAAATCGCCGGGCATCGTAGCTCGAGGCATTCGTCGGCACATATGAGAGCAGATAGCGGTTCTTACGAAGTTCGTCGCAGATCGATTTCGCGGCTTCCTGGGCGTCTTCGATCGGGAATACACGGCCGCCTGTGCCTTCTGCCAGCTGCGTGAGAACTTGCGGAGCTTTTGGTTGATCGCGACGATAGGCACCGCCCGTACGGTCGGGCAATTGCAAAGCATACAAGGTCACGTTCTCGTTTTGCAGTTTATTGAGCGTAAGATCGAAAGCCAGCTTACTGCCGCGATCAAGCCCATCGCTGATCAGCACTATCGCCGTCTTGCGGGTTCCGGGCATCAGCGGCATCAGTATTTGCGTAACACTCGAATCGATCGCATCAAACAAATACGGATTGCCGTCTTTTCGCAGAGTTCCTAGCGACGTTTCGATCTTCTTCGCATCATCGGTCCATTCCTGAACGATCTCGGCCTTTGTGTCGTAACCGAGCACAAAAAGCTGGTCGCCTTCGAATATCTCGTACGCGAACTCCATCACTGCCTTTTTCATAGCCTCGACCGTCGCCGGCATCGATTTGGAATTATCGACAAGTATCACGATCTTGGCAGGCGAAGGGTCGTAGGTAAGATTCTTTATCTTTTGCTCGATGCCGTTCTCATACAAATAAAGATTCTCAAGCCGGATCGGATCGATTTTTTTGTCCTCTCGAAAGGCAAGAACCGGCACGACGGTGCCTTCGAGTGTAACGCCCTTAGTATTGTTTCGGGATTGCGCAACAAAACCGGTCGCGCCTAGCGACAGGATCGTTATTAACAGTAGGAACCTTAACGGTCTCATTCAGTCGAAGCTTTCGAAGTAGTTTCGCTCGTAGTTTTTGATGCAGTTTCGGTCGAAGAGGTTGATTCGGACTTGGTCGATTTTTCGTCGCTTTTTGAGCTTTTACCCTTTGACGAATAATCGGTCACATACCAACCGGCACCTTTGAACTGAAATCCTGACAACGACCATTGCTTTTCGAGCTGGCCGTGACATTTTTCGCAAGTTGTCAGCGGATCGTCAGACACGCTCTGACGCACCTCGATCTCGAGGCCGCATTGCTGACATTTGTATTCATAAATAGGCATAAAAACTTAGTGGTCGCCGTGCTCGGCGAGAAATCGCTCGGCATCGATCGCGGCCATGCAGCCGGTTCCTGCGGCGGTAATTGCTTGGCGATAGTACGAATCCTGTGCGTCGCCACAGGCGAACACTCCGGGAACATTGGTCGCCATTGTCTTACCTTCGGTGATCAAATAACCGGTCTCGTCCATATCGAGAACGCCCTTGAAAAGGTCAGTGTTCGGCTTGTGACCAATGGCAATAAAGACGCCCTCGGTAGCGAGTTCGCTGGTTTCGCCTGTAACCGTATTATTCAGCTTGACGCCGGTAACACCTGATTCTTTCGCACCAACTATCTCTTTGACCTCGGTGTTCCAAAGTATGTCGATCTTCTCGTGAGCCTTGACGCGGTCGGCCATGATCTTGGATGCACGGAAATCGTCACGTCGGTGGACGACCGTTACTTTCGACGCAAATTTGGTCAGGAACAGAGCCTCTTCCATCGCGGTATCGCCGCCGCCGACGACTACGATCGGACGCCCGCGAAAGAAAAATCCGTCGCACGTCGCACACGCAGAAACACCATTGCCACCGAGGCCTTCGGGCACCGGAGCCTCGCCCGGAATGCCAAGCCATTTTGCCGAGGCGCCTGTTGAGATGATCAACGAATCGGCTTCGATCACAGACGTGATCTCGTCGCTATCGGCACTTTCCTTGCCGTAAAGCTTGAACGGCCGATTCGAAAGGTCGACCTTGTCGATCCACGTATTGATGATTTCGGTTCCGAATCGCAATGCTTGTTCGCGAAACTCGACCATCAGTTCCGGGCCCATGATTCCCTTGGCAAATCCCGGATAATTCTCGACATCGGTCGTTATCGTTAGCTGTCCGCCGGGCTGCGGGCCGTCGATCACAATTGGGTCGAGCTGAGCCCGAGACGCGTAAATTGCCGCTGTTAGCCCTGCCGGACCGCTGCCAAGAATGACGACCTTATGCCTTTTAGTTTCTTCTGCCATATAACAAATTGCGGCAACAGGCCGTCAATTTTCCGTTTTCTAACAGCATATAGTATAACTATCGGTTGTAGTGTTCGTCTAATTCCTTGTGTTCGCGTACGTCCGTCAGCTACGAACGGCTTGCTAACTGCTTTGGTTCAAGTTACTTGCAAGCGACAGTTTGTGCTAGACTTTTGTTTCGTTCCGACACAGCAGTACATCCGAGATTATGACGCCTCAGTTTGAGGAAAAGAGATTCGCACTTCGAATGGCTTTACGACTGCCAATAGTCGTGTCCGGCCAATCGGGCGACGGCGCGACTTGGAGCGAACCAACCGAGACAGACGATATCTCGACGCTCGGAGCATTGTTTCAGCTAAATCAAAAGATCTCAGCCGGCGACAGTCTTTACATCAGGTCGCACCGTCCTGACGGCATTCCTGTCGAGGTCAAGGCTCAGGCCGTTCGACTGACGCCCGCCAGTTACGGGTCGACACGCGTCGGAGTTTCCATAGTCGAACAGAAGGAAAGCTGGATGCGCCTTTTCGTCGCCTGGGTCGCCGACGATAACGTCATCGACGGCGTCAGCGAATAAGTAGAACAGGCTGCCTAGCCTGTTCCCAATGCAAAACAGCGACAGGCTAGGCAGCCTGTCGTACATTTTTATGTACGAGACAATTACTATCGAAAAACGCGGCGCCGTTGCCGTGCTGACCATCAATCGTCCTGACAAGCTGAATGCACTTAACAAACAAGTCCATGCCGAATCGGTTGCTGCCCTTGATGAGTTGAGAGCTGACTCCTCGGTTCGTGTGTTGGTCATCACGGGTTCGGGTGAAAAATCTTTCGTCGCCGGTGCCGACATTAGCGAATTCGAGGGACAAACGCCCGTCACGCAACGCGACCTGTTTCACGAGAAAACACTTTTCAATACCATCGACAACTTTCCAAAACCTGTCATCGCAATGGTTAACGGCTTCTGCCTTGGCGGTGGAAACGAACTCGCCATGGCGTGCGACATTCGCATGGCAAGCGAAAATGCGCGGTTCTCGCAGCCTGAGATCAACCTCGGGATCATGTGCGGCGGCGGCGGCACGCAGCGTCTGCCGCGACTTATCGGCGAAGGCCGTGCGATGGAACTAGCACTGACCGGCGACATGATCGACGCTGCAACGGCCGAGCGTTTCGGCCTCGTCAATCATGTCTATCCAAGCGATCAGCTCGAAGCCGAGACAATGAAGCTTGCCGAAAAGATCGCCGAAAAGGCACCGATCGCCCTCCAGCTCTCAAAAGAAGCTGTCAAATTCGCATCACGCTCAAACATGGACGAAGGCCTCCGCCGTGAGGTCGATCTGTTCGCGATCTGCTTCTCGACCGAAGACAAAAAAGAAGGCGTTGCCGCGTTCCTAGAAAAACGTAAGCCCGAATTCAAAGGGCGTTAAAGGTACGGCACATGCGACACTGCCGTTAAGTTTATTACGCAGAAGTATAGAGTTATGAATTTCAACCCGCTGAACCCAAGGAAGAAAATGAATGCCCTTTATTTATTTTCAGTTGTAAGTTTCTTATTTTTAGCAGCTTTTTCAACGTCTTCCGCTAACGCTCAGGCAAGCGCAACGTTTGATCGGATGTGGATGGATTATGACATCAAAGAAGGCGATAAGCTCGGCATGCGCCTGCATATTAAGTTCACCGCCAAGAATTTGAAGGCGACGGATTGTCAGATAAGGATCCTATTCAATTACGATGGCAATGACGAGAAGCCCCTGCTCGATAATAACAAACAATTCTATACAACCGATGGAAAGGTTGCTCTCTTTAGGGATCTGAAACCGGGCTTCAATCCTGCCTCGTACGCCGACTATCAACTTTTCATGCCATATGACGAGCTTGATCTAACTTACGGCGAGTACAACTTAAAAATGGACGTCGACCTCATCTTCAAAGACGGCGAACTGATCCAGCATTTGACGAACTACCCATTTAAATACAGCAAGAAAAAGCCGGCAACGACCCCGACGACAACGCATACAACCTCGACACCGACGGCAACGTTTGATCGAATGTGGGTCGAATACGACGTTACCGAAAGCGGGCAATTAGGTATGCGGATGCATATGAAGTTCACGGTGGCGAAGATGAAAGGTATCAAGGGCTACATGGTGTTTTTCTTCGAGCGACCAGACGGGACAAGATTGAAGAGTTACGACAACAAATTCCAGAGCAAAGGTAACGATGTTGCCGTTTACAAAGAGGTCACCCCTGGATTCGATCCGGCCGTTTACAGCGACTATTCTGCATTCATACCCTATAGCGAACTGCACCTGACAGTAGGTGAGCACAATTTAAAGATCGATGCCGATCTGATCTATGAGAACGGTACGTTGATCCAGCATATGGGTTTTGAAAATTTCAAATATTGGAAAAAATAATACGGCATCCTGACCAGACCAGTATTAGAGCTCGAACTGAACGAGGACATACGTCGAGAGGTTGCTCTCTTTAATTAACGAAAACAAAAGGAAGGCGTTGCGGCCTTCCTTGAGAAGAGAAAGCCTGTGTTTCAAGGCAAATAGGTGGTCGTTCAGATCGCCTCTCCTTGTTGTTTTAGAGCGGGCACGGTCAGGTCATAGGCACGTTCGCCATGTTCGATGGAGTCAATTCCTGATTCGTCATCCGTCGTTCGCGGCCGCAGTCCGATCGGGAATTTGATGGCGTACATGATCACCATTGTGCCAATTACCGAGAAGCTTGCTGTTGCAACGATCGCCAGCAATTGAGCCGTCAGCAATTGGGGATTTCCTGCCAACAGTCCATCGGCACCAGCGGGATTGACCGACTTTACTGCAAATACGCCGGTCAAAACCGCTCCAACTACTCCGCCGACGCCGTGACACGCAAACACGTCAAGCGTGTCGTCGATCTTTGTCTTAGCAAATAGCTGTAATGAAACGAAACAAACGCCCGACGCGATGGCTCCGATCGCGATTGCGGCCATTGGCGTTACAAATCCCGCCGCAGGTGTGATCGCAACCAGCCCGACGACTGCCGCGATCGCAGCACCAACGCTGGTCGGACGTCCCTTGAGAAACATCTCGATCAGTATCCAAACCGTAACTGCCGCAGCCGCTGAGAGCATCGTTGTGACAAAAGCCAAACTAGCCAATCCGTTCGCTCCTAGGGCCGAACCTGCGTTAAAGCCAAACCAGCCGAACCACAGCAGCGAGGCACCTAAGATGACAAAAGGTACATTGTGCGGCTGCGAATGAGCGTCGTCTTTACGCGGTCCGAGGATCATCGCGGCAGCCAATGCCGAGAATCCTGCCGAGATATGAACGACCGTCCCGCCTGCAAAATCGAGAGCACCTAAACTGCGAAGCCATCCATCGACGGCCCAGACCCAATGAGCGATCGGATTGTAGATCAACAATCCCCACATCAATATGAAGAGCAAATACGCCTTAAATCGCATTCGCCCGACGATCGCACCAGAGATCAAAGCTGGTGTGATGATCGCAAACATCATCTGATAGCCCATAAATGCGAGGTGCGGCACAGTTGCGGCGTAGTCGGCGTTCGGTTCAGGGCCGACGCCGGTCAATCCTGCCCATAGGAAACCGCCGATCAGTGTCGAATTCGCCGAGAATGCGAGCGAATATCCGACAACGGCCCATTCGACCGCAATGATCGCGAGTGCGACAAAACTCATCTTGATGGTATTGATAACGTCTGTATCTCGCACCAAACCACCATAAAAGAACGCCAATCCGGGCGTCATTAGCAGTACAAGTGCCGACGCGATCAATAACCAAGCTGTATCTCCGGTATCCATTTCTCCTCCAACCAACAAATTCAAATGCTTATGATACTTGTACTTTGATAAGCAGTATGTATGCAATTGTTTCGTCAGCAGTGAATGATGGTTCTTTCAATTACTACAAAATTGTAGTGAAATTGGGCAGAGCAGACCACCTTTATTCGCAGGCAAACTCGTAAATATTGCTGTTTGTGAAATTAAGGCCGGTACTCTATAATACGTAATTGCTTTTGGGGACGTAGCTCAGCTGGGAGAGCGCTGCAATGGCATTGCAGAGGTCAGGGGTTCGATCCCCCTCGTCTCCACCAACATTTAAACCAAAGGCTGTTCGGCATTTATGCTAGGCAGCCTTTTCTTGTTTGCGGAAAGCTCCAAGTTGCATTTCGATGTGCAAGGTTTTTCTTGCAACGGCGTTGCATAAATGATATAATCGTTTCACATAAGCCTTCGCTTGTAGGACGGCTCGATCTTTGAAAATTCAAGTGAAATTGCAGCTTCAATTGGACAGGTTTGCCGCCCACTATAAGCATTCCTTATGGATTTTTTCTTCCCTTAGGTTGCGTTTTTGAGCTCAGCGCAAGTTTTTCTCTCAAACGATTGATAACACAGGGTTTAGGTTCGATGTAAATGACTAACAAATGCACGAAATTCATGGCTTTCCGAGGCTTTTTCGATCTTTGGTCAGCTCTATTCGCTCGGCCGCACGCCTTATTACGTCGAAAGTTGACTTGTCCGAATCAAACACCGAGTTCAGGCCTTGTTCCTCCATCGGCGGATCGCCCATCAGTTCGTCGCCGATCTTCCAGAACACTTGGTTCGGAACTGGCCGTGCAGTTCCGCCGAATGCCCAGAATGAGGCTCCGACGATATTGTCGTTGCCAATTCTGCCAAATATAGAGGCGTAATAACGGTCGCGATAGCTCGTCGGCGACTTTGGCGAGAAGCCTTCGTCGTCACGCGGCAAACCGAACTCTTCGATAACCAATGGCTTATTCAATCGAACTGCGACGGCGGCGTTAGCGTCGATGTATTCGTTTGTTGTCGAGAGAGCTTTACTGAAGCCATCGGCGAGCTTGCCTTTGGCAAACCATTGCCAATTCTTTGGCCAAATGTGGATCGTGATGTAGTCGATGTTCGGATCGGCGTGAACCGTTTCGAACAACTTGACGTCCTCGGTTCCGATCCAGCCTTCGTGGCCGGTCGTGATCAGATGGTTCTTGTCCAAAGAGCGGATCTCGGATGAAACATGATGCAGCCATTCGCGATAGTCTTCGTTCGCGACGGGACGCATCGGCCGCGGTTCGTTGGCGATCTCCCAAGCCATGATCGTCGGGTCGTCAACGTATTTCCGTTTGGTGACCGAATTCTTGCGGCCGATCACGAACTTCATATGACGATCATAATCACGTTTGCATTCGTCGCACGAATAGAACTTGGCGGTCAGATCGCGAAGTGTGTTCCAATCGGGTTTTTCGGTCAGCCACTTGGTGTCGATGACTTTGTTCCAGGCAAGGTACTGCTGAAAGCCGCCGCTCCATTCCCAGTTGTTGCTGAAGAAAATGACGGCTTTCATATCGCGTTTGGCCATTTCGGCGAGGATCATGTCGAGGCCTTTCAGAACGTCGCCGTCGAATTTGCCGCGAGTCGGCTGTAGCGGCGGGCCGACGCGGACGACGCCGTTCATCGGCCCTGAGCCTTCGGCACCGGCGAGAAGTCGAAGGTTTGAAACGCCGTTGGACTTAAGGAAATCGAGTTCACGACGTAGCCGATCGATGCCGCGTTTCTTGTCTTTCTCGAGGCCGAGCAAGCTGCCGTACCAGTAGTTGGTGCCGATGAATGTGTAAGGCTTGCCATTTGCAAATAGGCCATTGCCGCGACGCTCAACAAAGCCGCTTTGACTAAAGCAAACCGATGACAAAGCCAGCACCAAGAACGCCGTTCGATAGATTAAATTCGGCATGAGATCAATTTCGTTCCGATCGGCTGCGTCGATTGTTCGCGGTGCGCCCACCGCCGAGATATGCGAGAACGGCAACGACCAGATGGGCGATGAACCAGATATTCTCGTAGCCCATGTTCTGATAGATATAGATCAGGACGAGGATTCGCGGGAATAATGCCCCGAGACCGATGTCCGCAAGCGTTGGGACGGAGTTCGCGGGATATTGCTCCGGAAATCCGAAGTAATAGACCAGCATTACGATGCGAGGAAAGAACAATGAGAAAAGTAAGAAGTAAAAATCCACGATTCGTGCCCTCCTGTTTTGATTCTATCGCTTGGCGAACAGACTTCAAATCATCGGTCTTTGCCAACTTGCTCGTCACAACGGAAAATAGAGAAACGTGATCGAGCTAAGTAAGGAAATTTGTACGGACATCGGCGGCTCATTCTCGCGAGAATGGCTCGAAACTAACGGCATCGGCGGCTATGCTTCGTCGACAGTTTCAGGAGCGAACACGCGGCGATATCATGGCTTGCTCGTCGCCGCGACTCGTCCGCCATTGGGGCGAATGGTGCTGCTTTCGAAGTTCGAAGAAACGCTCATGATCGGCGACAAAGCGTATGAGCTGTCGTCGAATCAGTACCCGAACGCGATACATCCCGAAGGATTTCGTCACGTCGTCGGCTTCAGGCTCGATCCGTTTCCGATATGGCGATACGAAGTCGATGGCGTCGAACTTGAACGGTCAGTCTTTATGGTTCACGGCGAGAACTCGACGGTCGTTTCGTGGAAAGTGCTGTCGAACACTAACAGTGAAACCGTCGAGCTTGAGGTTCAACCACTGCTCGCGATCCGCGATCACCATCATCTACGGCATGAACATTTTGGGATCGGTGAGCTGCTTGAAACAACCGAATGCAATGTAGCATGGCACGTCGGTGACGATCTGGCTATCTTGAACATTGCACATAACGCGAGTCAGGTTAAGGGCTCGGGCACTTGGTATAACGATCTCGAATATGCCATCGAGGCCGAACGCGGATTCGATCATCACGAAGACCTGTTTCAGCCATTCACGCTGAAATTCGACCTTTCCAAAGACGCGACCGTGATCGCTACTACCGAAGACCGAACGTATGACGAAGCTGATCAGCTTCGCGAGTCCGAGATCAAACGCCGCGCTGAGTTGGTTGCGAGTTCAGGAATTGACGACGCGTCGCTGTGGCCGTTGGTGCTGGCTGCGGACCAGTTCATCGTAGATCGCGGCAGCGGCAAGACCGTTATCGCAGGTTACCATTGGTTCTCAGATTGGGGCCGCGACACGATGATCGCCCTGCCGGGGCTTACTTTGACAACCAATCGATTCGATGTTGCAAAGAGCATTTTGGCCGAGTTCGCAAAACACATCTCAAAGGGAATGCTGCCGAATCGTTTTCCCGACGAAGGCGACACGCCGGACTACAATACGGTCGATGCAACGTTGTGGTATTTCGAGGCAATTCGGGCGTACGTCGAAGCGACCGACGATATTGAATTTGTTCGTGAGACTCTTTACGACAAACTGATCGACATCATCGATTGGCATGTTCGCGGCACTCGCTACGGCATTCGTGTCGATACAGACGGCCTGTTACGTGCCGGCGAACAAGGCACGCAATTGACGTGGATGGACGCGAAGGTCGGCGACACCGTGTTTACGCCACGGATCGGAAAGCCTGTCGAGATACAGGCCTTGTGGTACAACGCGTTGCGTGTGATGAGCGAGTTCGCATTGGCGTTTGAGGACAACGAGAATGCCGAACGATTTGATGAAATGTCCGAGATCGCTCGTGATAGTTTCAATGGGCAGTTTTGGAATGCCGAGCGAGACTGCTTGTTTGATGTTGTCGTCGATGATTCAAAGGACGAGTCGGTCAGGCCGAATCAGGTCTTTGCCGTGAGCCTCAAACATTCGATGCTCGACGCCGAACGTTCTCGTGCCGTTGTTGATGTTGTCGAACGCGAGTTGCTGACGCCGGTTGGTCTACGGTCGTTAACGCCCAGCGACATCTCGTATCGGCCGCACTATTACGGCTCGCCGTATGAACGCGATTCGGCCTATCACCAAGGGACAGTTTGGGCGTGGCTGATCGGGCCGTTTGTCGATGCGTATCGAAAAACGCATTCGCAGGATGATAAGGCCGAGGCCGCGATATCGAAATTGCTCGGCGATCTGAAAGCGCACTTGAGCGAAACGATGCTCGGCAGCTTATCCGAGATATTCGATGCCGCAGAACTACATCGACCGCGTGGCTGTGCAGCCCAAGCGTGGAGCGTTGCCGAATTATTGCGGGTTTCGACCGGTTAGGCGGCTTTCTGAATGCCGTATCGCGTCAGCTTGAGGTATAGGCCGCGTCGTGTGAGGCCGAGTTCAGTGGCGACACGCGAGATGTTCCAATTGTTGCGCGTGAGCGAAGCGCGAATTAGCTGCATCTCAAGTTCGGAAACAGCTTCTTCGAGAGTGCTGCCTTCGGTAAAAGTGGCAAAAGGTGTGACGACTCCATCAAAACTAGCGATGGTACGAACATTACCTTGGTCGCCAAAAGGCATAAGTGGCTGAGTGCTACGTTTCAGCTCCGGCGAGAGATGTTCCGGCATTATGACTTCGTCATCGACGGCTCTTGCCATCACCCGTTGGATCTCATTGGTCAATTGGCGGACGTTGCCTTCCCAGTTGCACACCATCAGGAGATCGATAGTCTGAGGTGCAAACGTCACATTTCGCTTGCTGAATCGCTCGCCGTAGTGATTGATGTAATAGTTCACGATCGGCGGTATCTCGCTGCGACGTTCGCGAAGCGGCGGCACGCGTAGGCGAATAACGTTGAGACGATAGTAAAGGTCCTCGCGAAAAGTACCGTCGGCGACCTTTTCCTCGAGCGGCATATTGGTCGCAGCGATAATGCGAACGTCAACCTTGATCGGCTTCTTTTCGCCAAGCGGTTGGATCTCACCTTCCTGCAGAAATCGCAGCAGCTTAGGCTGAACATCGAGCGGCAGATCGCCAACCTCGTCGAGAAACAGTGTACCGCCGTCGGCCGTTCGGATCGTTCCCGGCGAATCGTTTACGGCTCCGGTGAAGGCACCTTTCTTGTAACCGAATAAGTGACCCTCTGCGAGTTCCTTTGGAACGGCCGTGCAATTGAAAGGTACAAAGATCTTGTCTTTTCGGTTCGAGATCGTGTGAATCGCTCGCGAAACGAGTTCTTTACCGGTTCCCGATTC
Organism: uncultured Acidobacteriota bacterium; assembly: GCA_937871585.1. Taxonomy (GTDB): domain Bacteria; phylum Acidobacteriota; class Blastocatellia; order Pyrinomonadales; family Pyrinomonadaceae; genus OLB17. Next base: position 52,725 of record CALMPJ010000032.1, read on the forward strand.
GCCGGTTACTAGAACCGTTACGTCTGACGAGCGGATCTTATAGACCTCTTCGACCAGCGAAGTCATCGCCGGCGACGAGTGAATGAATCCCGGCATCAGATTGTTCGATGTGTACGGCGATTCGTCCGTCTCGGTCGGAGTACTCGAACTTTTATCGCGAAGAGCGACCACGTCGAGACCGAGCTCAACAACTCGTAGCAATGGTGCAAACGAAGTTCCGTCGTTTAACGTCGCACCTGACGCCGGAGAAACGACGAGATATGCGTGCTTTGCCGTCGAGCCTTTTAGAGGAAAGACAGCGATATTCTTTGACCGCAAGAAAGTCTTTTCTTCGTTTTTCTGTTGTGCCGCATCAAGCCGCGTGATCAGCTCGTTACTTTCGTGAGTCGTGTAGCCATGTGTAATAAATGGAAATAGCCGACCGGAATCATTGCGTTCGGCGATGACGATTTTTTTGGCATTGCTCTCTTGCTGCAGCACTGCGACCAGCTCACGAAACAGCAATTCACGCGAGGCAACTGCCTCGGCAAGCCGAACGGTCAATAACTGTGTGACAACAGAATTCGAACGCCGCGGACTTGTTTGAATAGTCGCGGCCAGTTTCTCGACCCGAATCAGCTCACGCTCGATGACGTCAAGTTGGGAACGAACCCCAAGCTTCTTGAATATTTCAGCCGCGGTATTGAGACTTTTTCTCGCACGCGATGAATGCGAGGCGTCTAGATTGTTGCCCAAAAGCGAATGCATTAGGCCCGTATGATAAATATCCTCAGCCGCTTCGAAGATAGTCAATGCGCGGCTGAAATGGTGGATCGCGAGTTCGTTATCATTGACGGAAAGAGCCGATAGGCCGCGGATTCTCTGAATGTTTCCAAGTACAAAGAAATCGGTTCTTGGATCGGAAGCTTCAATAATTTGCAGTGCAGCTTCGCATTCTTCGACGCCGCCTAGGGACAGATGGCTTTCGGCGAGCACCAGCCCGGCCATGTTAGCGTAATGCTTGTCGCCCATTTCGGCGGAAAGTTCGATCGTCTCCTCAGCACGTTCGATAGCCTGAGAAAATCGACCCTGAGCGAGCACCAATCGAGCGAGGTTTCGCATTGACTGCAGTGTGTACCAGCGATGTTTTCGTTCGCGAGCAAAGCTAACGCCTTTCATGAGAAGATCTTCGGCAGTATCAAGGTCACCGCGAAGCAAGGCCAATTCACCAAGACTGTCGTAGATCCCGGCAACATGCACGTGATTCTCGCGAAGTGCGATCTCGAGTGCCCGTTTGATCATCGATTCGGCTCGTGTCCATTCGCCCGTCAGCATCAGGTTGATGCCGAGGTTGTTGTAGGCCATCACCGAATTCAGGGCATGATCGGTCCGGTCAAAGAACTGGATCGATTTCTCGAGACATTCAACACCGTCTTTCGGACGGCGAAGAAACCAATACGCACCGGACATGTCGGTGTAGAGTTTGCCGAGCATGAACGGAGCACTATTCGTGCCAATGATCTTGATGCCAAGGTCAAAACTCTCCAACGCTCGTTCGCTGTTGCCCTCTTGATGATGGCTGTTAGCGATCTCACGATATGCCTCTGCCATACCGAGCCAGTCACCGGTCTCGCGAAAGTGATCGAGTGCACGCTGTCCAAAATCGCGGCAGATCTGATATTCGGCAAGCTTTCGATAAACGCGTGCAAGCGCTATGTCGATCCCGCCGAGCAATTCGCGGAGTTCGCTTTCCTCGGCACGCGTGCGGTTTTCCTTTAGTAGCGTAATTGCCTTTGGCGGGTCGCCGGCGTTGTTGTGTGCGATCGCAAGCTGAGTGATGACACGAACTTGGGTCTCGGTAGCGAGAGCCTCACGCGATTCTTCGGCCTCGTATTGGGCAACCGCATCGAGCGATTCCTTATACCTTCCGATCGTCTCAAGCGTGAACGAAAGCAGCCGCTTGAGATGGGCAGTATTATCCGCAGAAAGCGAATACGTACGAAGCGCATCTTCGATCTTGCGTTCCGCATCAGCCGAGCGGCCTTCGCGCAGAGACTGACCGATGCCGCGAAACAGCTCGTCGAGCTTTTCACGCGATATCGGACGTGTGCCCGAAGCGGTCTTTGAAGCAGAAACACTTTTCATTATCGAATGAAGTGTTAAACAGCCAATCGAACACTGATTTCAGCGTTTCGACGGCACAGAGCCACAAAATTGAATACTAAGTAAACAGCGCAAAGGAAATTTAGCAAATTGCCGCGCACAAGTCTATACTTTTCTTCATGCCCGAATGGATCGAGATTGAAAATGGCGATGTCGGCCTGCTTCCAGAGCGTAAACAAAAGCTCGAAAAGCCAAAGCTCTACAAAGTGCTGCTACATAACGACGATTTCACAACGATGGACTTTGTCGTCTTTGTTCTCAATTACGTCTTCAAACGCGACGAACAAGAATCCATCGCCATCATGCTAAAAGTCCACAACGAAGGTGTCGGCATCGCCGGCACATATCCCTACGAAATAGCCACCGAAAAATGCAACAAAGCCATCAACCTAGCCCGAGCTAGAGAGTATCCGCTGTTGTGTACGGTTGAGGAGGAATGAGATCTGCACATCTGAAATTTCTATTGCTAAAATAAGCAATTGAGCGTATAACTTCTCACATGAAACTCTCGCTACTTGCTCTCGCTCTATTCATCACGAGTTGGTTTGGATCTGTTTCGACCCAACACAAATTTGATCGTCCCTTCGATTTTAGTGAAGGTTCGTCACGATCGGAGGCGACGTTGTCCGATGCACTTAGTACATTGACTCCACGGTCGGGAAATTCCGCATTGTTGATAGGATTTGATACCGACGTGAGCGACGATGCGGAAAGCTACACTCAGTATTACGATCATTTTGAGAAGCTTAGCCAAAAAAGCCCAACCAACAAGACTCTATTATTATTACGAGATCGAAACGATCTCGTAGTCGCATCGTCGCTTGATTACATCGCCAGCCCTCAATCCAATGGTTGGCTTTACCTAGGCCAAGCTCGCTATTTTGAGCCAAAGCCACGCGACAGAAACGAAGAGCTCGACAAAAAGGAACAGGACGGATGGCTCAAAAACTTTGGTTTTGATTATTCTCGAATATGGGTTACGGATATTCCAGCGAAAATACCCGCGGTTCAAAGCAGTTTGGTTCGTAAAACAAAGCTCAAGATCGACAAAGAATATAAATCTCTTCCGGTTGATGAAAGAGAATACCATCGCAATATTACTGATTACGAAAAGATCAGTTGGGTCTCAGACGGATACTACATTATTGACGGTTACTGGTCTCTTATTTTTGGTGGTGCCGCATGGTTTCAAGCACGTGAAAACAGTAGGCTGGTAGCCCTATCCAGTTCCAGACTATCCGGAAACCTTCTCAATTGGGTATCGAAAGAACGAGCGGTGGCTGGATTCGCGGAGTACTTCAAGACTGAATACGACGATTGTAATAAGAAGAACGGTTCAAAATATGATTGTATCTGGAAACACTGGCAATCTGATCTAAACCAAAACCACCCTAGCGAACCGGCGTCAATAAATGTTCTCAGGAGCGGTGGTCAGACAAAGCTCATGGGGAATGTTTTGGTTGACGGAAATCGGTATCGATCATTTTTAGAGAAAGCAGATTTTGGGCAGATTCCAAAGGCACTTGCCTCTTATGACAACCCCAAAATAGACTTCGAAAAGTTCAAGGCTCTTTATCCTGAATTAATCGACGTCTTTGTCTCGCCAAACCAAAATATGGTCATTTTGCTGACAAAGAACGAATTTGTACTGATTGACGTGTTGACCAGAAGTGAACAGTCGAGGACCAAACATAATATTCTTTTCAATAAAGTTGTAATGGTTGAATGGGCAACGAATGCTCACGTTGACCGTTGGCGAAATACGCTAAAACGCCAGTACTAGTATTAAGTGATAATACAGTCACGATAAAGCAGTTAGGCTGTTGTTAACAGAAACGCTTCAGTTACGAGATCAGAAGCAGCACATTTAGGCATCGGAAAATTGGTTATGCAATCACTCGAAAAAGTCGTACCACGAAAACGCACTCAGATCGATATTCGGATATCGCCTGAGGTGAAAGAGCGAATTAAAATTGCTGCTTACATGTCGGGAATCAGTGTTTCAGAGTACGTACGAAGACTATTAATTGATAGAGCAGACAAGGTCATCGAAGAATTTGAAAATCGTACTTCACGTTCGGTGGAACTCTAGATTGATTGTGCTACTATTAGAAACTATGCGGAGGCCATCGCCCATTATTATAGATAGACAAGGACTCGCGTTCGACGTTTGTTGAGCGGAATGCATTTGTTTGCTTTGACGAGTCCCCAAGCTAAGAAACGGCTTGGGGCTTTTTGATTTTTGTGATGACGGAACCATTAGAACTGAAGAAAACCGTTAACTTACCGCGTACCGATTTTTCGCAGAAAGCGAATCTTGGTCAGATGGAGCCTGCTCGTTTGAAGAAATGGCAGGAAATGGGGCTTTATGACCAGATCGCGGAGGCACGCAAGGGCCGCGAGAAATTCATCTTGCACGACGGCCCGCCGTATGCGAACGCTGATATTCACATTGGTACGGCGCTCAATAAAACGCTCAAAGATTTCGTCGTGAAATCGCGTTCGATGATGGGATTTGATGCGCCGTATGTGCCTGGCTACGACTGTCACGGGCTGCCGATCGAGACGCACGTTGAGAAGAAGTTGGCGGAAAAAGGCAAGAATAAGGCTGACATTCCGGTCGCCTCGTTCCGCCGCATCTGCCGCGAACACGCGTCGACGGCGATGAACAATCAGACACGCGATTTTCAACGCCTTGGCATCCTCGGCGACTGGAAAAATCCGTATCTGACGATGTCCGCCGAATACGAGTCTTCTACGGCTCGTCTGTTTGGCAAGTTTCTCGAACGCGGCTTTGTTTACAAAGGCCTGCGTCCCGTCTATTGGTGCACGCACGATCAGACGGCGCTCGCCGAGGCTGAGGTCGAGTACAAAGAACATTCGTCGCCGTCGGTCTATGTTAAGTTTCCGCTCGCGACCGACCCTGCGGAGATCGACCCGAAGCTCGAGGGCCGCAATGTTTTCGTTGTTATCTGGACGACCACGCCTTGGACGCTGCCCGCAAATCTTGGCATCACTGTTCATCCTGATTTTGATTATTCGGCTATCGAGGTTGGCGAGGAGGTTTTTATCGTAGCCAGCGAACTTGCACCGGCGTTCTCAGAGAATTGTGGTTTTGAAACCACGACCGAACTTGCTCGCTTCAAAGGCTCGAAACTTGACCGTATGGAATGCCGCCACGCTTGGCTCGACCGTCCGTCGCTGATAATGAATGGCGATCACGTCACTCTCGGCGAGGCTGATGCTGAGGTCGAACTCGATGTTCGACATGCCGATAACACAAGCAAGAAGAGCGGCACCGGTTGCGTCCATACGGCTCCGGGGCACGGCGGCGATGACTTTGCGATCGGCAAGCGTTACGGCCTTGAGGTCTATGCACCTGTAGATGCGGCTGGCAAATTTACGGCCGACGTCGAGCATTTTGCGGGAATGTCGATCTTTGACGCGAATCCGAAGATCGTCGAGTTCATGCGTGAGCGGAACATCCTAGTTTTCAGCGAACGCTACGACCATCGCTATCCGCATTGCTGGCGTTGTAAGAATCCTGTGATCTTTCGAGCAACGCCGCAGTGGTTCGTTTCGATGGTTGAGGCTGTGGACGGGAAATCGCTGCGCGACCGTGCACTAGAGGAAGTCACAAAGGTTCAATGGCATCCGTCATGGGGCGAAGGCCGCATGGCGAATATGTTCAAGGGACGCCCAGATTGGTGCGTCTCGCGTCAGCGTTCTTGGGGCGTTCCGATACCGGTATTCTATTGCCAAGCCTGCGACGATGCCGTTGCCGACCCCAAGATCGTCGATCATGTAGCCGACATCTTTGCTCAGGAAACCGCAGACGCTTGGTACGCACGTCCCGAAAGCGAACTGCTACCCGAAGGCTACAAATGCGCGAAATGCGAGAGCTCCGATTTTCGCAAAGAGACAGACATTCTCGACGTGTGGTTCGATTCGGGCTCGTCGTGTGTGGCCGTTTTGGAAACACGCGGCGACACGCTGCACTTTCCGGCTGACGTTTATCTAGAAGGCGGCGACCAGTATCGCGGTTGGTTCAATTCGAGCCTTAGCTGCGGTATCGCTGCACACGATACCGCGCCATACAAACAGATCGTTACACACGGTTGGGTCGTCGATGGCGAGGGCCGAAAGCAGTCGAAATCGCTCGGCAATGTCACAGCTCCGAAAGAGATCATCGATAAATCCGGCGCTGATGTGCTGCGTCTATGGGCAGCGGCAGTTGATTACACCGAAGACGTTCGTTGTTCGGACGAGATCCTGAAAGGCGTGATCGATGCGTACAAAAAGATGCGAAACACGCTTCGTTATATTCTCGGCAATCTCGATGGTTTCGATCCGGCGAAGGACAAGGTTGCCGATAGCGAATTGCACGACATCGACCGTTGGGCATTGGCAAATCTGAACGAAGTCACGAAAACCGTTATCGACGGTTACAAAGCGTACGATTTTCAGGCTGCGTATTCGGCGATCTACAATTTTTGCGGAGTGACGCTGTCGGCGCGCTATTTCGATATCATCAAGGACCGCCTGTATATCTACGCTCCGTCGTCGGTCGAACGCCGTGCGGCACAGACAGCGTTGTATGAGATCGGCGATTCGCTGATCAGGCTGATGGCTCCATTGACAGTTTATACCGCAGATGAGGCTTGGGAGAATCTATCGGGCGAGCGTGCGGCGTCGGTACACATGGCCGAATTTCCAGGCGTTGTCGAAGCTGATAATTCCGGCCTCGAGTCGGCTTGGGAACGCCTGTTCTCCATCCGCGACAACGTTCTCAAATCGCTCGAAGACGCTCGCGGTGAAAAACTTATCGGTTCGTCGTTGGAGGCAAAGGTCGTTTTGCACACCGATGCCGAAACGACGCGATTCCTGCTCGACTATTACGAGCAGCTTCGATATATCTTTATCGTGTCGCAAGTCGAGGTTCGTGAGAGCGAGGCGTTTGCCGTTGAGATCATTGCGGCCGTCGGTGAGAAATGCGAACGCTGCTGGAACTATTCGACCCGTGTCGGCGAATTCGAAAAATGGCCGACAGTTTGCGAACGTTGTAACGACGCATTGGCCGAGATCGTTGGCTGAAACAATGAAACGTTTTGCGGTTGAGTTCGTTTATATTCCGAAGAGGTAATTGGAAATATGAAGAAGCTATTTGCGATATCTTTGATTGTGATTTCGGCATTTGCGGCGAACATCAACGCCCAATCTGCCGAAGAAAAAGCTGCCGTGCGAGTTCCGCTTGAGAATTATCTCAAGGGCCACGCGACGGGCGACGGCGAATATTTCAAGAAGGCATTTCATACCGAAGGCAACTTGATATTCATTCGCGAAGGCAAGTACATGACGCGTTCGTTCGCCGAGTACATCGCCGGTTCATCAGGTAAACCGGCAGCCGACGAAGACAAGCGTAAACGCTGGATCGAGAGCGTCGACATCGCCGGAAATGCTGCGTTTGCTAAGATAATTCTCGATTATCCGACCGTGAGGTTTGTCGATTATATGAGCTTGCTCAAGATCAATGGCGAGTGGAAGATAATAAATAAATCGTTTTACGCCGAGCCAAAGGCAAAGCCCGACGAGCCAAAGAAACAATAGTGAATAGCAGAAGCATATTTTGGAAGGTTGCCTATCTTGCCATCGCCGGCGGCGTGTTCATGATCGACCAGGCGTCGAAGGCCTGGGCTGTTCGCACGCTGCGGACGGGCGACGCTGTGACCGTGATCAGCGGCTTTCTCAATTTTGCCTACGCCGAGAATACAGGCGTTGCGTTCTCGATGTTCGATGATCACGGAGCAACCGGACGCTGGGGTTTGTCCGCGGTCGCGATAATCGCCGGCGTTCTGGTGCTGTTCTATTTTTGGCGAACGCCTCGAACGGACGACCGGATGCTCGGCTCACTCGCATTGCTCCTCGCGGGTATCGTCGGCAACGTCACCGATCGTCTGCGGCTAGGATTCGTAGTCGATTTCATTGACGTCCAATTCGGCAACTGGCATTATCCGACGTTCAACGTAGCTGACATGGCAATTGTCTGCGGAGCATTGCTGCTGATGATCGACGTTTTCTTTTCAAAGAAGAAAGAGGCCGAAACACGACCGGTAGGGAGTGTGCCTGAGGCAGAATAATGTACCCAGAACTATTCCGCATCGGCGACTTCCCTGTAACTTCGTACGGCATTTGGCTGGCGTTGGGGATGTTGTTCGCGCTGTTTGCGGCGGCGAAGTTGGCGGCGAACGACGGCATTCCTAAGGACCGCGTTTACGATCTTGGTATGTGGACGCTGGTCGGCGGCCTTGTCGGTTCTAAGCTGTTGATGTGGCTGGTCGAGCCGAATGTGAATGTGTTCACGCTCGATTTTCTTCGCAGTGGCGGCGTAGTTTACGGCGGCATTATCGGCGGATTTTTAACGGTCGCGGCACTTGTTCGATATTACAAACTACCGTTTTGGAAAACTGCCGATGCTTTCGCTCCGGCTGTTGCTTTGGGACAAGCCTTTGGCCGACAAGGCTGTTTTGCCGCCGGTTGTTGTTTTGGCAAGCCAACGAATACGGCGTGGGGCGTCCATTTTACTGACGCCGGACACGAATACACTGGCGTTCCTGTGGTCGGGCCCGACGGAGCCGATCTGTTCCTGCATCCGACACAAATGATCGAATCGCTCGTGATGCTATCGCTGTTTGTCGCACTGTTTTGGCTACACAAACGTAAGAAATTCGACGGGCAGATATTGATCATATACGCCGCGTTTTACTCAATATTTAGATTCGTTATCGAATTCATCCGCGACGATCCGCGAGGCGAGTTGTTCGGTTTGACAGCGGCAACAGGCCTTTCGACTTCGCAGATCGTAAGCCTCGTTGTCGGTGTCGCGGCCATCGTTTTCCTTGCGTGGCGATGGCGAAAAACCGACGATCCGCGGGCGATCACCGACGTTCCAAATTGAATCAAGCTGAACAAATATCGAGTTTTGAGATAACGGCCGAGTTTGCCGGAATGCGGCTCGACGCCTTCCTTGCGGCATCGGTCGAAGGCTGGTCGCGTTCGCGATTGCAGTCGCTCATTGAAAACGAAGAGGTCTTGGTCAACGAACGTCCCGCCAAAACTTCATACAGACTTCGTAGTGGCGACCGCGTCGAAGCCGACCTGACCGACATTCCCGCGACAATTTTCGAACCTGAAGACATTCCGCTCGATGTTGTTTTCGAAGACGAATACTTTGCCGTCATCAACAAACCCGCCGGAATGGTCGTCCATCCCGGAGCCGGAATTCCGAGCGGTACGCTGGCGAATGCGATCTCGCATCATTTTGGATTTGGGATTTTAGATTTTGGATTAGAAACAGACGAGCAATCCAAAATCCAAAATCTAAAATCCAAAATCGGATTGGTCCATCGCCTCGACAAGGACACCTCCGGCCTGATCGTCGTCGCCAAGGACGAACAAACTGCCGAGGAACTGTCTCGCCAATTTCACGACCGCGAAGTCGAGAAATCTTACGTCGCTCTGGTCCACGGCCACATCACGCAGAACAGCGGAACTATTGACCGGCCGATCACTCGCGACCGTTGGCATCGTACAAAGATGACGGTCGCCGCGAATGGCCGTAATGCATTGAGTTTGTGGAAAGTGCGGCAGCGGTTCGATAAATTCACGCTGGTCGAGGTCGATATCAAAACCGGACGTACGCATCAGATACGCGTTCATCTCGCGTCGATCAATCATCCTGTCGTCGGCGACGCCACCTACAACGAAGGCCGCGACAA
>CALMPJ010000033.1 GCA_937871585.1 uncultured Acidobacteriota bacterium
AAACCTTGCGGTAAGCGGTGCAATTCAGCGATACGGACAAGAGCCGTATTCGATGTTCGAACTCGCACCGGTCGGCATCATCACTTGTTTTGTTGGTGTCCTTTATATGTTGTTCGTTGGACGTAAAATGCTGCCGAGCCGCGGCGGCGAAGAATCGTTGACCGAGCAATATCACATTCGCGAGTACATCTCAGAACTCATCGTTCTGCCGGATTCGCCGCTAGTCGGCAAAACGCTCGCCGAAGCCGATCTTGGAACCACTCTTGAGCTGAATGTGCTTGGAATCGTACGCGACGGCACTCGAATAAACGCTCCGTCGGCAAAGGAGCGTATCCAACGCCGCGATTCGCTTATTGTTGAAGGCACGTTCCAGGATATTCTTCGGGTTAAAGAGGAACAAGGCCTCGAGATCAAGCCCGACTTTATGCTCAGCGATACCGAGCTTGAGGGCGAAAATGTCGAGCTGTTCGAGCTGATGGTAATGCGTGATTCGCGATTCGTTGGGCAAACGTTGAAGACGCTTCGATTTCGTCAAACTTACGATCTGACGGTGCTTGCGGTAAACAGACACGGCGAAACGCTGGTCAACAAGCTTAGCGAGGTAGCCTTTCGATTTGGCGACGTTTTGCTCGTTCAGGGCGTCCGCGATGGCATAGAACCGCTAATTGCCGACCGCGAGTTGATACAACTCGAAGATATGTCGTCCGCCAATATCCGAATGGACAAGCGAAAATGGGCGGCGGCAGCGTTCGGATTGTTCATCGTGCTTTCGCTCTCGAAAGTTGTCGTTGGCTACGACATTCCGCTTGCGATCTGCGTGCTGTCCGGTGTTCTGTTGCTCTTAGCGACCAAAACCGTTCGCTACAGCGAGATGTATTCGCTCATAGATATGCGGCTACTCGTTCTGATCGCCTGTATGATGAGTTTTGGCACGGCGATGGAATCGACCGGAGCTGATAAGTATCTTGCCGGCCTAATTACGAGCTACTTCGGAGCCTACGGCGGCACGGCAGTGCTTGCCGGGTTCTTTTTGCTTACAGTTGCCCTCACCCAGCCAATGTCTAACCAAGCCGCCGCCTTGGTCGTACTTCCGGTTGCTGTAAAAGCTGCGGTCGCACTTGGCCTAAATCCGCGTACATTCATCGTTGCTGTAACTTACGCCGCGTCGTTCTCGTTCATCACACCGCTCGAACCTGCGTGTGTTCTCGTTTACACGCCCGGTCGTTACAAGTTTATGGACTTTGTTAAGATAGGCTCGATCTTGACCGTCATTGTGTTTTTTACAGCCATTTACCTTGTCCCGATATTCTGGCCGTTGAACTAATTTGCTTCCGGGTCGGATCTATCGATCGTTAGGCCGCGTTTCGCGATGAGCAATACACCGATCGCGGTCCAGAATAAGATCCGTCCTTTGCGGATGATGGCTAGCGTGACACCGGTCGCGGCGGCGATGCCGAGCGTTTCGCCGACGAATTGGGCACCTGCCTCGTCAACACCGATCGTAAGCGGTATTAACTTGAACATAATAGTGACCAATCGACTGATCGATTCGAGCAGGAACGCGGCCGTAACGCCGGGCATCGCTTCGCTAAGACGGCCGATGACGAAGTAAACTTCTGCCACTCCGATAGCGTGATACAACGCTTCAAAGGTGCAGATCGGCAGAAATCGCGAAGGATATTTGCGGTAGAAACTATATATGAGGTCTTCGAACTTACGAACCTGATGCCGGCCATTTTCTAGAATTCCAACCAAGTGCCCGCGTGCGTAGATGGCTTCGCATAGATCGCTCGCGAAATGCCACTGCTTTAAAACAAGCAAAAACAGGAAGACCAAGATACCGACGATGCCGGCGATCACGACGCCGATGGTCGCAACCGAACTTTCGTCCAGAACAGTCACACTCAGAAACGTAATTGCTCCCGCGATAAGGAACAGGCTGGTGATAAGGCTATAAAAAAGATTCTCGGTCGCGACTGAAGAGAGCCCAACTACCAACGGTACGCGATGCCTCACTGCAACAGCCTTTGTCGTGCCGCTGATCAATATTCCAAGCGGAATCACGCTGCTCGTTGCCTCGCCTATTACAACGGCGGGAATTGTGTCTCGCAATCTCAAGTAATGCGGTTCGTGAACCGAAAGCGACCATGCACACGCTCGCACCACAATTCGCAGAAAGTAGAGACCCAGAATTACCGCGAATCCAATAAGTCCAAAACGTTGAATTCCCGCCATCAACTCTTCGATGCCAACCGAGTAGACCATGTACGCAAATAGAGCTAGACCCGCGATCGTCAGAATGATCCCGGCGATCTTGAGTTTGCCAATGTGCTGATGGTCTCGGAGTTGATGGAGCATTCGTTGCCTTTGCCACGCGGCGAGATTAAAATAGTATCTTATCGAATGATAACGAAGCCTGCATTGTTCGGGCTGCGAAGAGGAAAAATATGAGCACAGCAACAGGTGCGGCATTGGCAAATGTCGGTCTAACGGTACTTTCAGAAGAAGAAGAGTTGTTTCGCGCGTCGGTCCGCGAATTTGCCGAGGGCGAAGTTCGTCCTCGAGTCGAGGCAATGGAACACGCCTCTAAACTCGATCCGGAGCTTATTAAGCAATGCTTCGAACTCGGCCTGATGGCGATCGAATCGCCCGAGGAATTTGGTGGTGCAGGCTCGACAATTTTCAATGCGATCATCGCGATCGAAGAGATCGCCCGTGTCGATGGCTCGTTGTCGGTTTTTGTAGATGTTCACAATACGCTCGTGACAAACGCATTTATGCGTTGGGGAAACGAGGATCTCAAGAAAAAGTATTTGACTCAAATGGCATCATCGAAGGTCGGAGCCTTCGCTCTGTCTGAAGCAAGTTCCGGTTCCGATGCCTTTGCATTGAAGACACGTGCTGTCGATAATGGCGATCATTACGAACTGAACGGCCAAAAGCTCTGGATCACCAATGGCAATGAAGCCGAGATCTTTATCGTCTTCGCGACCATCGATCCTGAAGCCGGTTACAAGGGCATTACCGCTTTTATCGTAGAAAAAGGCTTTGAAGGATTTTCCGTTGGCAAGAAAGAAGACAAGCTCGGCATTCGAGCTTCATCGACTACAGAACTTATTCTTGACGGCTGCAAGGTTCCAAAAGAAAACGTCCTCGGCGAGGTCGGCAAAGGCTACAAGATCTCGATCGAAACGCTCAACGAAGGCCGCGTCGGCATCGGTGCTCAGATGCTCGGCATCGCACAAGGTGCATACGAAGCTGCTCTGAAATACACGCAGGAACGCGAACAGTTTGGCCAGGCCATAGGGAATTTTCAGGCTGTCCAATTCCAACTAGCCGAAATGGCAGTCGAGATCGAAGCAACGCGTTTGCTAGTTTACAACGCCGCACGCCTCAAAGACGCCGGCAAGCCTTTCCTAAAAGAAGCTGCGATCGCCAAACTCTATTCGTCACGCTGTGCCGAGGCCGTCTCCAGCAAAGCCATCGAACTCTTCGGCGGCTACGGCTACGTAAAAGACTATCCCGTCGAAAAATTCTGGCGAGACAGCAAGATCGGCGCCATCTACGAAGGCACGTCGAATATGCAACTGCAAACGATCGCGAAGCTGATAACGAGCGGAAAGTAGATGTCTGATATCTCGATCCGCCAAGCATCGATTGACGACGCTAAACTGCTGACCGATCTGTCGTACACGACGTTTTGGGACGCGTTTGCACATCATCCGAAGAATGCTCCGGATGATCTTAACCACTATATGCGGCAGGCGTTCAATCAGGAGCAGATCGCGGCGGAATTGGCTGAGACGAACAACATCTTTCTAATCGCCGAGATCGACGGCAAACCTGCGGGATATGCTAAGTTGATCGTTCACAGCATCGAAGATGGCATAACTGCGTCCAATCCGATCGAGCTTTCGCGGTTGTATTCACACCAAGAGTTCATCGGTAAGCGCATCGGCCAAAACCTGATGGACGCCTGTTTCCAGCGCGCGATACAACACGACCATGACGTAATGTGGCTCGGTGTCTGGGAATACAATCCGCGTGCTCAGCGTTTCTACGAAAAGAACGGCTTTCGCGAAGTCGGTAAACATACATTCCAACTCGGTGAAGACGCTCAAACTGATCTGTTGATGCAGAAAGAATTATGATCGAATCGGTTACGGTCAACTTGTCGTATTCAGCCGATGATTATGCTCGTGCCACGCTATTCATTGCCCGCCGAAAGTGGTGGGTGCGATATCTATTGCTTTTGGTTGTGGCAGCCGTTTGGACGTTGTTTGGATTAGCCTATCTTTTTTCGACCGGGAGCTTTCGAGAGACACTGTCTACAAATTTGCTCGTTTTAGTGATTGCCTCGACCATGATCCTACTCGGTGGGCTGTTTACGCGAGAAAAAACCTCGAACAGGTCTCTCCGCCGGCGCTTTCAAAAGCAAATAGACTCTTCGCCCTTAATGCAGGAAACGCAGACTCTTACGTTCAGCAATAATGGAATTTCTTCAACACAAGTACTAGGCACAGGTGACATTACCTGGAATGCGGTAATTGAGGTCATTGAGACGAAGTGGGATTACTTTTTCTTTACGGCAAAGGAATCGGCCATATTTATTCCTAAGCATGCACTTTTGGATGACCGCCAAGGGGCTCAACTACGGGCCATTATCCACGAAGGATTCGGCGACGGTGCGAAACTATTGCAATAGCATTGTAGATATTATATTGTTGCATCTGTGCGACACATAAAAAACCCTCCAAATCCCTACAACAAACATTCAGCCGAATACGTAGGCGAGCCGCCGCCGACCAAGCTCGAGGTTTTTGAGGAAACCGCGACCAAGAAGATGATCACGAAGGCGTTTGCGTCCGATTGGGAAGGCGGCTGGCGTTACACGGTCAATTGCTATCGCGGCTGTGTTCACGGCTGCACTTACTGTTTCGCCCGTCAGTATCACGAATATCTTGGCTATGGTGCGGGAACTGATTTTGAGACAAAGATCGTTGTAAAGCCAAACGCTCCGCAATTGCTCAGGCAGGAACTAAAAAAGATGCGAGACAAAATGCCGCATCTCGATTTCTCGTTCGCGACCGATCCGTACATCGCTCTTGAGGCCGAATACAAGCTCACGCGGCAGTGTCTTGAGGTTTGTTTGGAGTTTCAAATTCCTGTCGCCGTGATAACAAAATCGCCGCTCGTGACTCGCGACCTAGATCTGCTGACAAAGTTCAAAAAAGCATCGGTATTCTTCTCGATGCCGTTCTTAACAAAAGAAAAGTCGAATCCGTTCGAACCGTACACGCCTGTTCCTGAGGCGAGATTTCGTGCAATGAAAATGGTTGCCGACGCCGGCATCGAGACTGGAATCGGTATCGCACCTGTGATTCCGGGATACAACGAATCGGACATTCCCGGTTTGCTCGAACGAGCGAAAGAGTGCGGTGCCTCGCGGGCGTTCATGTCGATGCTGCACCTTGACACTGATTCGATCGAAAACTATTTCGTCGAGAAAATGTACGAGCGTCTGTCGCCAACTGCCGCCCAAAAGGTCATCAACACAATGAAACGCGAACGCGGCGGTACGCTTCGTCATGCGACCTACAAAGAACGCATGACAGGAAAGACCGAGCAGTGGGAAGTGACAAAAAAGCTATTTGATTTTCATGCAAAACGGCTTGGTTTTAACGTTCGAAAACAAGTTACCGAAGATCCATATCTTTCCAAACCGGAGCCGCCGATCTCCGATAGACCGTTACAGCAGACGCTTTTCTGATAATCTATTTAAGATGCAAGATCGAATCGCGATTTTTGAACAGATGTTGGCAGATGATCCGTCGAACTCGATGGTGATGTTTGGTCTGGCCAAGGAATACGAGAAGCTTGGCGAGCACGAAAAGGTCATCTCGCTGCTCGAAGAATATCTCGAAGGCTTTGACGACGAAGGCAATGCATACGGCGTTCTCGCCAATGCTTACCTACAGAATGGCGACCGCGAAAAAGCGATCGAAACCTACGAGCGCGGCGTCGAGGTCGCTATCACGCACGGACATCCGTCGATGGCAAATGAGTATAAGATGACGCTGGAAATGGACCTCGCAGATCAATAGTTCCACCAAATACCGTATGCTTTTCCGCCGCTTTCCTGGCCGCGAAGCCATATGTTTAGTCGTACAAACATTGCGTTATTGGGCAAGAACATTGCGAAAAGAAGATAGCTCGGAATTACGATCAGAAGCATAGGCAGAGCTATCGCTATTGTATAGACCAGATATACTTCCGGCTGAATGAATCCTAGTGTCAACCCAAATAGCCCGACCAAAAATGAACTGATCGCAAAAAGAAATGCGTAACGAAGGGCGATCATTGCCCAACGCCTTTCGTTGTAAAATCCGCGAATATCGGAACCGTGAAATGGAAGAAATGCCGCTCCGACGATCGCAGTACCGATCGGTCGCTGCACAACGGCTCCGACAGCCATCAGCAGCAAAATGCTTCCAACGATGCTGCCAACCACCGAACCGATCAGCCAGAGGCCGACATTCTTAAGAAACTCAATGATCGCTTTCACGGTAGCTAAGGTGTGCAGGCGACGATCTTCGCGGTGTTAAGCCGAACTGGTTTCTCCGGTTTTTCTTCTGTTACCGGCATCTTGTTGATCGCTTCGACGATGTCCATTCCCTTTGTAACGCGGCCAAATGCGGCGAATTTGCCGTCGAGATACGATGCAGATTCGAGCAGTATAAAAAAGTCAGTTGTCGCGGAATTTGGTTCGTCGGTCTTTGCCATCGACAGGATGCCGCGTTCGTGGCGAATCGGATTTGGTTCGTCGTTTAGCGGACGTCTCGCACGAGATCCTATCGGTTTGCTAACAGCCGTGGTTCGCGTCCAGATATTGCCGCCTTGGATCACAAAGCCCGGTACGACGCGGCTGAATGTTGTTGTGTCGTACAGGCCCGTAGCCACCAAATTTAGAAAGTTGCGAACGGTCTCAGGCGCGCTTTCGGGGAAAAGTTCGATGTCGATCACGCCGGATTCAGTGTCTAAGCTTACGCATTTGCCGATCATGTCGGCAGCCTTTTTGCCGTCGTAAGGCTCGGCTGCCGGTGTCGGCGAAGGGCGAGCATTCACCTTTGGCTGCGGAGTAGGCGTAGCTGTTTGCGAAACCCCAAGGCTTGCCAGCGACGTAAAAAGAAATGCAATTGTCCCTAAGCTTTTATACATCGCAATAAATTTACTGTATTTTGGCTGTATAGAACAAGATACAAAATCTCGAGGTGTTTAAATATGATGAAGAATCTTCTTGCAATACTGCTGCTCGCAACTGCCGCCTTTGCCCAACGCGAACTTGGCGTCAGGCCAACGGAAACCGGCGGGCCATTAAGATTTGAGCAGGCGGTTTTCGACGTTCAATCGTACGATGTTTCACTGAATGTGAATATCGCTGCCAAGTCTATCTCCGGCACAACGGTAATGGTTGCAAAGACAGTCGTCCCCACGAATGTTATCCAACTCGACCTCGACACGCCTTACAGCATCAGCAAACTCACGGTTGACGGCAAAGACGCGAAATATAAGTTTGATGCCGGCAAGATCTGGATCTGGTTTCCTCAGACAAAACAGGTCGGCGACATGATCACAACCTCGATCACATATTCCGGTATACCTAAGGTTGCTCCCCGAGCACCGTGGATCGGCGGCATAATGTGGGAAAAAACGCCAAGCGGAGCGGATTGGGTTTCGGTTGCGCTACAGAATGACGGTGCCGATCTTTTATTCCCTTGCAAAGATCACCCTTCGGACAAACCTTCGTCTGCGGCAATGCACATTACGGTCCCCGATCCGCTTGTTGCGACCGGCCCGGGCAGATTGCAGGGCTCGAAGAAAAATACCGACGGCACGACGACTTGGAATTGGCTGATGACAAATCAGATCTCGAACTACTCGATCGTCTTCAACGCCGCGCCATACAAATTGGTCAAAGACACCTATAAGAGCGCCATTTCGGGCACGATGCCGATCGAGTTTTACGTATTGCCTGAGAGCGAAAGCAAGGCCGCCGGATTGATAGCAGAGCAGAAGAAATATATAGCGTTCTTTGAGAAGTACAATGGTCCGTTCCCATTCAGGTCGCAGCGTGTCGGCATTGTCGAAACGCCGCATTTGGGAATGGAACATTCGACAAATATCGCTTACGGAAACCAGTTCAAGTACAACAAGGACGGAACCGATTGGCTGCTTCTGCATGAATTTGGGCACGAATACTGGGCGAATCTCGTTACCGCAAGCGACTGGCGAGATTTCTGGATACACGAAGGTTTTCAGTCGTACATGGACACGCTCTACGAAGAACATCTACACGGCAAAGACGCGTACATGAAGGCAATGAAAGCTCGTTCGCGAGGTTTCAAGAACAAACAAGCTGTTGCCCCGCGCGAACCAAAGATCGCCTATCAGGTCTATATGTCCGAGCCGGATTATTTGAATTCGGACGGTGACATTTACGGCAAAGGCGCGTATTTTCTACACACTTTGCGGTATTACATCGGCGACGAGGCTTTCTTCAAAGCTCTTCGCCACATGGCATACCCGACCAAGGAACACGAGAAACTCACCGACGGCCGCCAGCAGCGTCTCGTCAACACCGACGATTTCCTAACCATCGCCGAAGCAGATTCCGGCATGAAACTCGAGTGGTTGTTCGAAATGTACCTGCGTCAGCCGAAACTGCCAAAACTTCGCGTCGATGCACCCGCCGATTGCGTGACGAACTGTGTCCTGCGACTTACTTGGGACACGCCGAACAATATGCCGTTCCCAATGCCCGTCGATGCTGTGAAAGACGGAAAGGTAACAAGAGTCGAAATGAAAGAGGGCCGCGGAACATTCACATACAGCGGAGCACCGCCACAGATCGATCCTGATGGTTGGATTCTGAAAGTTCAGTAGTGGTGCATACATTTTCGAGATGCGCTCATCCAAACCAGAAGTTATGGTGAATGTTATTTCGAGATTGGCGGTACTGTTGATTCTATCATTCGCAACGGTCACGGCCCTTGCCCAGAGCGGCCGTGTACAGCCGACGCCGACGCCGGAGGAGACGGTCAAGGTTGAGACTGAGGAGATAAAGCTGAATGTGCTGGCGTTCGATTCGAAGGGGCAGTTCTTTAAGGATGTCAGTGCAAACGATCTCGTAATTACCGAGAACGACATTCTGCATCAGCCGGCGAGTGTTCGACGAATTCCCGCGAATGTATTGATAGTTTTAGACACCGGCGGCGAGATGCGATATGTCAAGAGTCTTGATCGGACGCGTCAGATCGCGAGGGCATTGATCGCGGCATTGAGGCCGGAGGACAATGTCGCGCTTATTCAGTACAGCGACAAGGCTGAGCTTGTTGACGATTTCACAAGTGATCGAAAGCGAACATTAGATGCTCTGATGAAGCGAACAAACTTCGGACGTGGTTCGGCGATGATCGAGGCTCTGACGCTCGCGACCGAGACGCTGCAAAAGCTGCAGGTTGATAACCGGCAGCTCGTTTTGATCACCGACGGTACTGACGGCCGCGACCGCAATAGTGCGAGGTTCGAGGCGTTTCAGCGTCTTACGGCTACTGACATCAGTGTTCACGTATTTAGTTACGCGTCGCTCGAATCGACGGACATCGAGCCGCGAACGAAGGGAATCTCTAATTCGCCGCCGCCGAAAGCGATGCCCGACGAAGTTGCCCAGCAACTGCCGAATGGCGCAAGAGATGTCGCAACAGCCCCAAAGTCGAAAACGATCACCATCGACCGGGACTTTCTCCAGAGAATGAAGAGCCGGAAAGCTTCGCTCGAAGTTGCGGAGATCGAATTGCGAAAGCTTACGGACAGCACGAACGGCGAATTTATCCTGCCTGTGTCGGTTGATGAGATGATCGACAAGGCACCGCTGGTGGCACGAATGATCGATTCGGCGTACGTAGTGACGTATATGCCGAAAGTGCCGGTCATTGCGACTCGGGGCCTTGCGGAACGCAAGATCGAGGTCACGTCAAAACGTTTTGGATTGGATGTACAGGCACGGCGACGGGTGTTGGTTCAGGATAGCAAGTAGCTTGACACTCTTTTGAATTAGAATTATTCTAATTTGTGGTATGGCAGTACTCGATATCAAAGGTTTAGGACTTACACGCCAGCGTGAGGCGGTGCTCGACGTAATATTGTCTAGCCACGGTCACCTGACTGCGAATGAGGTCTTTACAAATGCTAAGGCAAAGTTGCCGACGATATCGTTTGCGACCGTTTATAACAGCCTTCGATACCTAAAGGAAGCCGGTCACATCGCCGAGATACAGTTTGGGAACGGTGCCAGCCGATTTGATAAATGTACGCATCGTCACGATCACGCGCTATGCACATCGTGCGGCCAATTGGTCGATATCGAAATGGAAATTCCGTCGGATGTCGTCAAGCAAGCTGCGAAGTACTCGAAATTCACGCCGGAATCATTTGAGTTCACACTTCGCGGACTTTGCCCTGATTGCTCGCGATAGTTGTGAGGTCAAGCGTAGCGCCAAACGACATAGAGTATCGCCCACAAGGCGTAAACGCTGACCAAGATCGACGTAACCAAGATAGCAACAAGTCCTGCCATCAAACCGAAAACGAAGATGTAGTCGCTCGTTGTTCCTTTGCCGTGTCCGGAAGCTCGCGCTCGGATCAGGTCCATGTTCTGCTTATTCGCACGCCAGACGAAATCGAACGCATCGCCGATGAACGGTATCATCCCGACGACATAGTCGAGTCCGATATTGAACGCCATCCGCAGCAGCGTGATCTTAGGCACGCCGTAACGAACGCCCGCTAACAAGATATAGAACGACGGGAACATCGTCAGCGTATCTCCGACGTTTGGTACAAGTCCGATCACCGAATCCAGCCCAAACCGCCAGCCCGTGCCCGGAACCTTGAACAGCCCGTCGAGATAATACGACAGGTCATCAAGGCCTTTCTCGATCTCGATCTGCTTGTGTTGTCGTTCAAGTTCGTTCATACGATTTTCCCGCGAACAGACGCGATATCACGCTGAAAAGATACAAACAAAATTTCGGGTCCTCTGTGGCAAACTTTCTTATCGCCCGACGATCGTGACATTCAGGATCTTGTCACCACGGGCGATGCTGTCAACGACTTTCATATCAGTTTCGCTGACGTGGCCGAAGACGGTGTAGCCGCCGTCTAGGTGTGGCGTCGGGACGTGAGTGACGAACCATTGCGAGCCGCCGGTGTCTTTGCCGGACAGAGCCATGCCTACGGCACCACGATCGTACAGCAGCATGTTCACTTCGCAGCGGATCGACCAGCCGGGGCCACCGTTGCCGTCGCCGCGAGGGTCGCCGTCCTGCATCACAAAATTGGGAACCACGCGATGAACGGCGAGGCCGTTGAAATAACCAAGCCGTGCGAGCTTGACCCAATTATCGACCGTCAGCGGTGCTTCCTCAGGATTGAAAACTATTGTGAACGAACCTTTCTCCGTCGTCAGCACAGCCTTGACCGAGCCGTTCTTTCGCGACAAAGCTCTGCGATAATCGATGTCGCTATTCAATATCTGACCGAGCCGAGTACCGAATGCTGAAAGATAGGGCTGCACCTTGTCCTGACCCTTTTCACGCGATTGTTTGAGCATGAACGGAATTCCCGGCGACGTTTTCTCTAGTTCTTTGTCTTCAAGCAGCTCAAACGCTTTCTTGCGAACAAGGTAATCACGCGAATTCAGAGCCATCAACAGCGAGCCTGTTGCAGCGCTTTTATCGAGCTTTGCCAAAGCATCAAGTATCGCCATCATCGCGTCGTTGTCATGTTTGTCCCGAATCATCGAAACCGTGAACGCCTTTTGGATCGCGTCAAAATTCTCTTTGGTAAACGGTCGCTCACTCAAAAGCTCGGCTGCGGCGGCACGCAGGAAAACGTCCTCATTCGCGATCTGACCGCGAAGTATCTCATCAAGATTATCAGGCTTTAACGCCGCTAATGAACGCATCAGATCAGGCATTGCCATCATCATCTTGTTCTGATCTTTCGCCGTAACGTCTGTTGCCATACGGGCAATAAAATGCGTGAGTTTTTGGCCTGCCTGTGAATTCATATCGTCGCTTTTCAGTGTCGCAAGTTCGCTCAGGCCCATGCCATAGGCAGCCGCTGCTCGGAAATCAGTAAATACCGCCTTTGGAACAGGCATCTGTAGGATCGTCTGTGACGAAACGCGTGCGATAGCGACGAATGTTTCAGGACTAGAATATTTGTCCCGCTCGTTTAGTTTGTTCAGAAATGCCAACGCCTCTTTGTCATCGGTTCCGGCACGCATTCGCCCGACAGCCGTGGCGATTTCCAGCAGTTCGTTCTTTTGCAACGGCACATGAACAGGCTTGAGATTTACAGCTTTCTGTCCGGGCTTTAGCGGAGCAGGATCGCCGTGGATCGGTATCAGCAGTTCGCTTCCGCGTTTGATAAGAGCCGTCGCCGCATCGGGGGCATCCTTTAGACCAGCGAGCGAGCGTGTCGCCGCGACTCTGATCTGATGATTCACATCAGTCGTCGCCGCAGCGATGAGCAGGTTTTTGAAATCTTTGAGTTCGCCGGCCGCGGTCAAGCGGATCGCATTTACACGAACCAGATCATCTTTGTCGAACATAATGATGTCCGTCAATCTCTTCGTGTCGAGCTTGGCACGCAGCCGTACCAGCGTATTCAATGCATCGGCACGAACACCATTGTCGTCGCTGCTGAGCATCTTAATAACCGCAGCATCGCCGCCTTCGGGCCTGGCCCTTACCACTACCGTCGACGCGGCCAAGAGAACCTCACGCTTTGGTGATGGGCTCTTAAGTTCGTCCTCGATAACGCGAATAATCGCAGCTTTTAGATCTTTCAAACTCTCGTCCTTTGCATTCGCCGCAACGATCTTGCCCGCTGCTTCGACGGCGCGCGACAACAACATACCGTCGCGTTGGGAAAATCCGGACTCTGCCTTTATGATGTCGAGCACCGTCGCGCCGCCTTCGGTGGCCTCTATCTCGCCAAGAGCAAAGACCACGGTCGAGATGACCTTACCCAAGTTCTCACTCTCCATCGCCATCGCCGACAGCGCCGGTATCGCACGCTTATCACCGATCCGCCCCGCGGCAAGTGCTGCTCGTTCGCGAATCGCCGGATTCTGTGATTTTAGTAGTGATTCGAGGCTAGGGTTCCAGTTGCGAGCGTCCTCAGCCTTGAGGATCTGAATTGCGGTGTTCAGCGGAACTTGTGAATAAGCACCGAATGAAAAAAGGACGAGAAAGAGAACGACGATCAAATATCTATTCATGATGGTTGCGAAAATCACAGGAAAAAGTCTGGTCTGCGGCGATGTACATTTGGTTCAAGACCGATAGTTTGCTAATAATCCAATATGGAAATCAAGCATATCAAATTGAGCGGGAAAGGCGCCTTTATCGTGAAAGAAGAAGGCAAACGCCTGGCTGAAATGACCTATGTCGATGCCGGTGAAGGAGCGTTTATCATCGACCACACGTTTGTCGACGAGAGCCTTCGCGGGCAAAAGGTCGGCGATAAACTCGTGGCCGCCGCCGTGGAATACGCCCGCGAAAACAAACTCAAGATCTATGCGACGTGTCCGTTTGCACTCAAGGTGCTGACACGAACGACCGAATACCACGACGTATTTCAGCCGTAAATGCTACTTGATCTGCTCAAACTTGTTCTCAACCTTGGTCAGTTTGAAGATCGTATTCGTGCCTGTTTTCAACAACTTGCCCCGGCTGTTCGCCTTATATTTTTGACGATAAAAAACGGGAATTTTGCCCGGTTTGGCGGTAACCTTCCATGCTGTCTCGGCTTCTCCGTCCATCGATTGCTCAGCCTGAAACCAGCCGAGGACCTGCAGTTTTCCGTTTTGAAATTCAACGATCTCGACTCCGACGCCGCCTTGACCCTGATGCAATCCGCCGCCAAACGCAAGTGTCAGCTCGTCGAAACCGTTTGTGTTCATGTCGGATATCGCATGTAACCTCATCGCCCACCCGCTTTCCTCGCCCCAAATGCCGACGAGTTTGTCGTCTTCAAACATAACTAGAGCGACGATGCCGAGTCCATTGCCCGTCACACAAACTTGATATAACGCAACTTTCTGAACGACGCCTTTTTTTGTGAAAACTCCCGAGACTTCTCCCAACAGCTCCGGGTCGACAGTACAGCCGTCGCTGTTATATTTGGCTTTGAGCTTGGGCAATACGGTTTTGTTATTAAGCTCAGCCTCAGCGTCGGGCAGGGCCGGAACTTCATCCATCAGCTCAACGGTCGGATCCCAGATCGTCAATGGCTTCTGCGCGGCGGCAGGAAACGTTGCTGAAAGCAGCAGAACGGTCAAAATAAGTAGTTTTGTTCGCATATCGTGACAGATTAATTCATCTTCCTAATGCTTTCAACGGTTGCATTGCGGTGCAGAATCTACATACGATAATCGCAGATGATCAGCCCGCGAATCTCGGCATCAAGCTACTCGAACACAGCGCCGCTCGTGTGGTCGTTTCTCTATGGCTCAAACCGCGGAAGTGTAGAGTTGATAATGGACAACGCTCCTGCACGCTCGGCAGAATTGCTCACCCAAGATCGCGTCGATGCTGCTTTAGTGCCAGTGATCGCGTATCAAATGCTAGACAACGTCCGGCTTGTGCCGGACGTTTGTGTCGGTGCAAAACAGCAAGTTCGCAGTGTCTGCCTCGTGACGGATGGCCGTGAACTGTCTGACGTAAAGTCGGTCGCGCTCGACGTTTCTTCGCGAACGTCAGTCGTGCTGACCAAGATCATCTTTCGCGAGTTTCTTGGATTTGAGCCGGAATGGCGAGACGCCGAACCCGACATTGAGACCATGCTCACCGGAAGCGACGCCGCGCTGATAATCGGCGATCCGGCTCTTGCTCTGTCAGAACCGGGAGCAATAGCGACTGGGTTTCGCACCTACGATCTAGCGGAGCTTTGGCATCAATACACTGGCCTCGGTTTCGTCTTCGCTATGTGGATGACTCGTCGCGAGTCTCTCTCCATCGATTTTGCTGCCGCTCGTGACGAGGGCATCGCAAATCTGCCGACAATTGCGACGAATTATGCAGCGAGCACCGGTTTGTCGCAAGATGAAATGCTCACGTACCTTTCCGAGAACATTTCCTATTCGATCGATAATTCAATGCGGAACGGCATGGAGCTCTATTTCGAGCTTGCCGAGAAGCATGGTTTGATAGACCGATGCCGTTCGCTCGAGTTTGTCTGATGACGGTGCAAGTTTTGGTTTCCGGCCGCGTTCACCAATACAAATAAGGAGACTTTGGTGAAATGAAACAATTTATCGGACTATTTTTGACGCTCGGAATGGGAGCATTTACGTTAGCGGCGATCGGCGTTTTTCTCAACGCGGCGTTTGGCTTAAGCCTTGGAATGAAAGGCGAAAAACTTCCCGACGATCCGGTCATTGGCGTCGTGTTTTTGGTGATGGCTGCTATTTTCGCGGGCATTGCTTGGCTTTTGGGTCGCAATGCTGCCAAGGAAGATCAAGCCTGATCGTTGTATGGATTCTGCCTGAGAGTTTCCGCGATCTCGCGTTCGAGCCGTTCGGCAAACTGTAGTTTGGCGAGTTTCATAAACTCGATTTGGTGAGCAAATATCATTCGACGGCAATCTTGAGATTCGATTCGATTCTTGAATTCAAATGCGACGCCTTGCCAAAACGTCACGTCTTTCAACATCCAATATACGATTTCGTGAATGTCCGCCGTTGAACTTCGTTCCAACTCAAGTCCGCGTTCGGAGACGATGTAATGATATTGTCCGTCGCTGAACTCGACATGAGGGCTGCCATCGTCCGAACGTTCGGTTTGGAGTGAATAGACACCGTCAAACGGATTGATGCGTTGACGGAACCTGTCGTATTCAATTTGTAATTCGAGTAATTCGTCGGGCATTAGTAGCTAAAACAAGTTCTGCTTGAGTTCCTCTTGCAGTACCTTATTCACGACATTTCCGTGTTCTTTAATATGTTCGACGATGATCAGTGCTTGGTGAATTCGTTTGTCGATGTCTTTGATATTGCCTAGAAAATACAGCAGCGAACGCTGTTTTCCCGGCGTGAGCGCGTGAAAAGCTTTGTCGCCGGCACGGTCTTGTTTCAGCACTTCGCGAAACTCCGGCGGCATCGGCAGGCCGTATTTGCTCTCGTCGATCACGAGCTCGACATCGACCTTATCACCCGCGACGATGCCGAGAGCATCTCGCTTTTTCTTATTGACGATAATGTAGAATTTTCCGCCTGACGGCATCAGAGCGCATTGGAAAGGCTCGGATCCGTTGATGGTGCAAACTACACGTTTATATTGGTCCTTGAACGTCAACTTTTCGGCAGTTTTCTTCTCTATCACGAGAAAATGCCAGCCCGACATCTCTGGCGAACGCTCAAGCGTGGTTTTGAATTTGATGGACTTCGCCATAGGTGCGGTCAGACTTTCGGTTTCGATTTGATAAAATTATAGCGAAATGGGCCACGATATTCAGCCAATACTTGATAAAGCTTTGGGCGGTGAACGCCTCACGACGGACGACGCGACCGCATTGCTCGAATCGAACGATTTTGTCCGCATCGGACTTGCTGCTGATGAGATTCGCCAACGTAAGAACGACCCCGACGTTGTCACCTACATCATCGACCGTAACATTAACTATACCAACGTTTGCAATGTTGTCTGTACATTCTGTGCGTTCTATCGACGGCCCGGAAAGCCCGAGACTTACGTGCATTCGATCGACGAGATATGTTCGCGAATTGATGAAACGATCGAACTTGGCGGCACTGGCGTTTTGATGCAGGGCGGCTTGCATCCTGATTTTAATATCGAATGGTACGAAGAACTGCTCTCGACGCTGCACGCTAAATATCCGAAGTTTCAGCTTCACTGTTTCTCGCCGCCTGAGATACATAACATTTCGCTGATCTCAAAGCTCGATTACGAAACCATTTTGCGTCGTTTGAAAGCAGCGGGCCTCAATTCGATGCCCGGCGGCGGCGGCGAAATTCTCGATGACGAAGTTCGCAAACGCGTTTCAACCAAATGCACGACCCAAGAATGGCTCGACGTGATGCGTGCAGTACACAAAGTCGGCTTGATCTCGACCGGAACGATGATGTTCGGCATCGGCGACCGAATTGAACATCGTGTGCGGCATCTTGATCGCATTCGCGAGGTACAGGATGAGGCTTTGGCGGCCAAGGCCGATGATCCGAATTACGGTGAATTCACGGCTTTCATTCCGTGGACGTTTCAGCGTGAGAATACGGCTCTAGGCCGCAAGATCACCGAGGAACCGACCGGCATCGATTACCTTAGGATGGTCGCCGTCTCACGGCTCTTCTTAGACAACATTCAGCACATTCAAGCGTCATGGCTCACTCAAGGTGTCCGTCTTGGCCAGTCATCGCTGCGTTTCGGTGCCGACGACATGGGCTCCATCATGATCGAAGAAAACGTAGTCTCCGCCGCTGGTGCCAACAACGAAGCCAATGAAAAGGATCTAAGATACCAGATCCGCGAAGCCGGCTACCGCCCGCAACAACGCGATATCCTCTACAACTACATAAATCGTGAAGAATCGATTACGCTCGACGAAAGCGATTCGACGAAACTAAAGCAGTTGAGCGTGGCGTTTGCAGATTAAATTTTCACAAGTTTCGTACTTCGTTTGCTTGCGTAGCGCGGAAAGC
Source organism: uncultured Acidobacteriota bacterium (assembly GCA_937871585.1). Lineage (GTDB taxonomy): Bacteria > Acidobacteriota > Blastocatellia > Pyrinomonadales > Pyrinomonadaceae > OLB17. The sequence goes on from CALMPJ010000033.1 coordinate 17,789, forward strand.
GGCCTAACAGTGAACGATAGGATTGGACCGAAAACCATGAACAAAGCCTATGAACGCTAGACTGATTAAAAGAATCTATCTTGGCTGTTCAGTGCTGACACTATTGATACTCGCGATCATAGTCGTTCTATTCTTTTATAAACCAATCGTTCTAAAACCTATTGCTGGAACGGGACGAGTGCTATTTCCGCCTACGAATTGCGAGGTCAGAATAAACGAAAAAAGATCAGATCATGTTTGTTTTCGGACGACAGCCTTTTCGAAAGATTCCGTTGAAATGCTTGTTGTTTATCGATTCAATTCTGCAGATGAAAGTAACGAGGCACTCATCGTAAACATTTCCGAGAAAGTTGCAGGACTGCCTAATTCCAGCAAAGATGATTTTTTCTTGATAGGAGACTATCTTCTTTTTCAGTCTGAAAGCGGTGGAGCGTATGTTCCCTTTGAAAGCGGCAAGTTTGACCAGAACGATCCGAACTATTTGTTCGAACCAAATTATATAAAGTTCATATCTCCTTACCCAAGCCCTTCACATACACTTGAAATTGTTTTGAAGGATTAATAGAAAAATCTTTGCCGTAAGTGGAATACTTGTCGTTTCGACCGTAGCTTTATTAAGCCTTTTCTAGGAACCCTTCAGAAGTTCTTGTCAACTTGTCAAGAAAACATGTTAGACTAATGGTATGAAAAGCCTACCCGTCGGAGAATTTAAGGCGCAGTTTTCGGAGGTTTTGGAGATCATTGAACAGGGCGGAAGCGTCGGCGTGCTGTACGGAAAGAACCGTAAACCGATCGCCAAGTTGGTGCCGATGAATGAAAATGGTGCCATAAAGAAAGAAAAGAGAAAACTGGGATTGCTCAAGGGAAAGGTGAAATATATATTTTCGGATGACTTCAAGATGACCGAAGAAGAACTCATCAATTTGAAATGAGACTGCTTTTGGATACACACGCTTTTCTTTGGGCGTATTCTGAACCAGATCGATTGCCGACCAAGGTACGTGACACCATCGTTGATATTGAGAATGACGTGTTTGTGAGTGCGGTCAGTTTTCTTGAGATCTCGATAAAGATCTCGATAGGTAAGCTCAAACCGATTGGCAACCATCCGAAGGAAATATTAGATATTGCCGAGGCTCTAGGATTTCGTCCGATTCCACTTCTTCCCGACGAAGCCGCTAACTACACTAAATTGACCGAAGACACGCACTTTGATCCGTTTGATCGTATGCTAATTTGGCAAGCGATAGATCGAGGTCTGACGCTCGTTAGTAGAGACAAAGAATTCAAGAAATTCAAGAAAGACGGCCTGAAATTGCTTTGGAAATAGCTATTAGAAAGTGTCCGAGATGTGATGAGCTGGTCACTGAGAATTCGGCTAACTGCGGTATCTGCGGTTCGAGTACCGATGCAAAGGCTGTGGTAGCGGCACTTAATGGAAATGCGATCGCGAAGTTTCTTGTTGCCGATGTATTCGTACTTCCCGGGATCTTGCTCACCGTGTTGGAAAGTAATGTTCAGAGCAACTGGTGGCTTTTGCTTGCAACACCTGGACTCGCACTTTATGTTTGGGCGGCGATCGATATTGCAAAATCTAAGCGAATAGAACGACAAATCAGCGAAACACAATGAACAAAGACATAAAAGCCTACAACGATAAGCTTGAGCCTGAGGACAAGAAGATTTGCGATACGCTGGCCCGTGCGATCGACAAGGCGTTGCCGGAGGCTGAGAGTAAGATCTGGCATGCGCATCCGGTTTGGTTTTTGGATGGGAATCCTGTTGTTGGATATAGCAGATTGAAGGACGCGGTGCGTTTATTGTTTTGGAGCGGCGAGACTTTCGAAGAGCCGAATCTGGTTAGTTTTGGTAAGTTCAAATCGGCAGATATTCGCTATGGCTCCGCCAAAGAGATCGACAAATCCGACCTGACACGCTGGCTCGGGCTTGCTCGCGACATTCAATGGGATTACAAGAACATCGTCAAACGACGCGGGCGGCTGGAGCGTTTGAAATAGAATTGTCGAAATTTGCACATATAGTTGAGGAGATTGTCTGTTAATTATGTTCAAGAAAATTCTACAAATTTCTGTTTTGGCGGTGATGTTGTCGGCGGTTGCGTCTGCTGCGGATTGGTCGAATACTATCGCGGCGGTAACGCACAATGGTGCTTTGTATTCGATCGAAAAGAGCGGTGTACTTTATCGGACCGACCTTTCAAACGGCCAATACGTTCAGGTCGGCAAGTCGGAGTTTGCTAATACTGCAAAGATGTTTTCGGGGCCGAAGAATCTGTTCACCATCGAAACCGATGGCACGCTTTATCGCATCGAACCGTCGAGCGGTGCTTGGACGCGTGTTGGCAAGGCAGGCGACTACAAAGGCACGCTTGCCGGAGTTTTCTCGGGCACAAGGCTCTTTACAGTTTCCAGCGGCGCATTGTACGGTACAAATCCGATCAGCGGAGCTTGGGCGCAGGTCGGCAAGGCCGAGTTCGGCGGTACGCGTTGGCTTTTTGACGGCGGTAACAAATTATTTTCGATCGAGAGCGACGGCACGATGTACCGCATTGACCTTTCCGGTTCATGGATACGCACAGGCAAGGCCGGAGACTGGAAAAACACCAAGGCCGGAGCATCGATGGACGGCATCGTTTACACGGTCGAAACCGGCGGAGCACTATACGCAACAAACCCTGAAACCGGCACTTGGAAACAGCTTGGCAAAGCTGAGTTCGCGAATACGATGTTCTTATTTGCCGAGGGCGGCTGGCTCTACACAATGGAAAAAGCAGGGCTGTACAAGATCAGCACAACCGACGGCTCTTGGTCGCAGATCGATAAGTAGTCCAGTTCGGATCGGTGTTTTCGACCGGCTGGGCGTTTGCTCACGCCGGTCGATCTGTGTCCGGTTCCACGGACGTGACTGTCTTTTTCCTTAGTTCTCGATTAGAATTCCGAATTATCGACGGAGGAATTCGGAAATGAAACGAATCAAGGCCACTTTGTTGTTGGTGCTGGTTACCTTTTGTTTGTCGGTCATCGCGTTTGGTGGGGATTGGGACAACACTGAACCTGCGGTTGTTCTGAACGGAAAGCTGTACACGATCGAAACTGGCGGAATGCTTTACGTGACAGAACTTCCGAGCGGAGTTTGGAAGCAGCTTGGCAAAGCCGATTTCGCGAATACCAAATTCCTATTCGTAAGCACAACAAATCTCATCACCATCGAGGCCGACGGCAGCATGTATTCGGTCGATCCGGCTTCGGGAGCGTGGCGAAAGGTAGGTAAAGGTGCCGATTGGAAGAATACAGTGGTCGGTGCGACGATCGGCGACAAACTCTACACTGTCGAAACTGAAGGCCGCATGTTCGAGACCAACACAACGAACGGCGTTTGGCGGCAGATCGGCAAGACTGACTATCTCAGAACAAAGTATCTATATTCTGATGGCACAAAACTTTATTCGATCGAACATGACGGCTATTTCTATTCGATCAATGCTTCAAGCGGTGTTTGGCAAAAGATCAGCAATTCTAACGATTGGCTCAATACAAATCGCAGTGTGATGTTCAACGGCAAGCTTTACACGACCGAGAACAACAATCTTTTTGTAACAGATCCCGCGACCGGAGTTTGGAAGCAGCTTGGAAAACGCGAATTTTCTTCGGTCGATCACCTCGTCGGAGCTGGCGATTCGCTCTATTCGATCGAATTCAACGGGCAGCTCTTTCGCGTGAATCCGACTGACGGTTCGCGTACCCAGATAGGAAAATAGTGGCGCCTAAACTGATCGCCTCGATCTTAACTCTTATCTGCAGCGTCGCTATCGGCGTCGTGATCTTTTTCATGATGCTGGTAATGATGAATGGCTTTAGCGGCAGCGACGCCGAATATGGCCTCGTTGTTTATATCGTTCTTGCACTAGTAATTTCCGTCTTGATGAGCCTGGGAGCATTCTTGCTTACCGGATTTCTGCTCAAGAAGGAGCTTTCGTCCGTATTGGCGGTCGTGATCGCATTTCCGATCTTTACGGTCATTGGAGTCGTGCTTAAAGTCATCAGCAGCCTGATCGGTATAGGAGTGGCTGACTACGTTAGGGTGAATTATTAGCGTGGCGCAATTGAGGTGATAGGTTATGACGACTAGCCAATTCAGCAGACGAGATTTTCTTAAGGCCACATCGCTGGCAGCGCTAGCCGCGTCGGGAGCCAACGCTCAAGCCGTTTCGAAAAAGCCCAACTTTCCTTTTGTTGACGGTCTTTGTCTCGATTTTCTCGACGAGCCGAGCGAGATCAGGGCTTCGGGACTGACGGCTTTCCTTACCGACATGTCGAAAGCTGAAAGCGTGCCGACGGCCGACGGTAGCCCGAAATGGACACGCACCTTGGCGGTAACGATAAAGAATATGGTTGCCGCTCGACAGGTCTTGCGAAAAAGGACCGATTCGTTTCTCGCAACCAGCGGTTCTCAGATCAAGGAAGCATTTAAGACCGGCCAAACGGCTGTCTTTTTTCAGGTGCAAGGCGGTGGCGAGATCGTCGGTGAAGACCTTTCGCGCATCGATCTGTTAAATGAATTGGGTTTACGTGTTCTGCAGATAACACATCATGACAACAATCCATTAGGCGGAGGCGGGCTCGAATCCGTAACCACAGGATTGACCAAGTTGGGTTTCGAGGCCATCGAAAGGATGAACTCGCTCAATGTCATCCCCGATCTGTCGCACTCATCCGATCAGACGGGCTTCGATACGCTGAAGACAAGCAAAAAGCCGGTTATTCTGTCACACGGTGCGGCACGAGCAATAGTAAACAATGCTCGGTGTGCTCCCGACGAAGTGATCCGTGGCATTGCCAATTCGGGCGGAGTGATGGGCGTTTTCATGATGAGTTTCTGGTTGACGAACGACGCTGTTCCGACAATAGATTCACTGATAACTCAGATCAAGCACGTGATCAAAGTTGGAGGTATCGACTCGGTAGGCATCGCGAACGACTATTCGCTTTCCGGCGAACAGTCGCTGGTCAATCTCAAGAATAACAACGCAGAAGGCGTCAAAGGTTATTTGCCGTGGTGGACATCGAGAGCAAAAATGGGCGTCCTCGGATTTGACCGAACACCGCAGCATGTCGTCATTCCTGAGCTAAACAATATTTCCCGAATGAATACGATATACCAGAAGTTGAGTAAGTCGGGCTTCACATCTGGCCAAGTGGAAAAGATCATGGGCGGGAATTGGGTCCGTGTACTGTCGACTGTCTGACAACCCGTACCGACTTAGATCCATAAATAAAGCCGCCCGTCGTGCTAAAACAGGCGGCTTCACCCTTAGTGTCTGAACGATACTATGGAACGAAAACCGAAGGTACAGCTTTGTCACCTGTCGTGCCAAACGCCTGTATCAACGTCCCGGCCGTTGACCTTTGAACAAACCATGTGTTGTTCGACGGTCTGAATACGGCGGTGTCCCATTTGCCGTCTCCATCGTAGTCGCCGGAAACCGGCACGTCCCCATTCGTACCGAACGGCACTGCATAGAACGACATATCTTCGCTTCGCATTACGTACCAATCACCCGTCGATGGCCGCCAGAACGCGACGTCAGTCTTGCCATCGCCCGTGTAATCGCCGGGAACCAGCTTGTCAGACGATAGGCCGAATGCCGCTACGAAGCTTGAGCCGTTCGAGGAACGTAGGATCCACCATTGTCCGTTCGATGGGCGGAAGATTGCTATATCCGACTTACCGTCTCCATCAAAGTCTCCGCGGACAGGAATGTCGGTTGATACTCCGAAAGGTTGTATCGTCGTTCCTCCGGTCGAGCGACTGATGAACCAAGTGGCTGACGACGGCCGGAAAACAGCAGCATCAGCCTTGTTGTCACCGTCGAAATCGCCCGGAACCGGCACATCGCCGTTTGCGCCGAATGGGAACGCGTAGAACGTGCTGTCTTCGGATCGCAATACATACCATTCACCGGTGGTTGGTCTCCAGAATCCGATATCTGCTTTGCCGTCGCCCGTGAAATCGACTGGCGCTTGTCTGTCGCTAGACAGTCCGAAAGTGAATGCTCGGTTACCTCCGTCACTGCTTCGCAGGTACCACCATTGACCGGAGCCCGGCCTGAAGATCGAAATGTCGGTCTTGCCGTCGCCTTCGAAATCGTAAGGAGCTTTGGACATACCTGCCAACTGCGTGACGTTGAAATTAACGAACGTGCTGAACTGACCGTTGTTATAAAACACGCTGATCGTGCCACCACGCTGCGGTCCCGTATTTTGAGCAACTGTAAAGCTCACGGTACCGGCTGACGAGCCTGTTACGGTTATCCACGATACATTAGCTTGTGCAGAAACCGCCGGGCAGCCCGTGGAGCGAAAGTACGTGAACGCGCTCGACGCTCCTTGAGCAAATGCCACAAAACCTGGTGCACTGAGCGAAACGTCGGCGCAGATATTCCGCAACAATGAGTACTCTGAAGTATTGCCGTTCTCGTCCGTTGCGGTTGCTGTTACATACTGAGCTGTTGTTGCGATCGGAACATTGAACGTTACGTCAAATGTTCCGTTGCCGCTGCCATTCGTGATCACCGTTGTTTCGCCAAGGAAATTACGGCCTTCGCCGTATCCGCTTGAATCAGACGACGTGTTGCCAAAGAACTCAATGACGAAGGGCTTCGAAGGAATACTGTTCAAAGTTCCCTGTAAGCGGACAGTCGAACTTGTCGCGTAGACATTCGTCAGCGCCGGGAAATTCTGCAGATCATTAGCTCCCGTATCGCTATCGCCGGTATCGTTGGCGGTTACACCTGCAGTTCCTAGATCGATTCCCAGGTTGTCATTCGAGAACACGCGATTTTGCTGAAAACGGTTTCGTGTACCGCTCGGAGCGCGAATTCCGGTTGCGTTGAACGCGATCACATTGCCGATACCGCCGGTTCCGCCGATGCGATTATTGATCGCGTTTGCAGTGACATGCACGCCGTCTAATACGTTGCCGACGTCGGTATTTGCTCCGAGATTTGTGCCGATATAGTTGTCCTCGACCCAATTGTTTGACGTATTGGCGTCAGAGATGAAAATACCGTAACCGTTGCCGGAAATTACATTTCCTTTGCCTGCTGTTCCAATTCTGTTTGGGCTGGTCGTGACAAAGTTAGCTGTCTGGCCCGCCGCACTTAATAGAGCTACGCCGCTGGCAGAGTTCCCGAGAGCGACGGCACCGGAGCTGTCCACTCCGATGAAATTACCTATCACATTTATGCCGACCGCACCCGAACCGGAGATGTTCACACCATCATTGTTGTTACCGCTTATGATGTTTCGCGTCGTGTTGTTTTGATCGCCGACATTGACGCCGTTAGGGTTTACCAAGGCTACACCGTTTAGCGTATTCCCGTTGTCGCTAGTGCCGTTGCTCGTTCCAATGTAGTTATTCAGAATGTTGATGTTCTGAACCGAACGATCTTGCGTTGCTGAGGCGGTCACAAAAACACCGTTACCTGCGTTAGCATAGATCAGATTCCGGGGCTGCGGCTGGTCGCCGCCGATACGGACGTTTCGGGAGTTTTGAGTCAAGGTGGAACTGAAACCTATACTTATTCCGTCTGAGGCGTTGTTGTGGATCGACAAGCCCTCGAATATGGCACCGTTTACAGCCTGTCCCCAAATGCCGCCGCCGGTGCAGTTGCGGAGTTCGACGTTTCTGATCTGTGAACCGCTATTGTCCGCCAGTTTTATACAATGTCGATTTGTACCGAACCCTGTACCGTCAATAATGAAGCGCGCGCCGCTTGGCTGCAGGCCATTTATGTCATCATTTTGTCCAAGATCTATCGGAACGCTGAAGCCGGAATTTACCGAGAAGACGATGTCGTCAGCGGAACTCGGGCCCACTCCATCAACAATGATCCAGGCAACTGTCAGATCACATGCCGGTTGGGTGGGAGCAACGACAAGCGTGGCATTTGTGATCTGTCCTTTTTCGCCGTTCGTGAGCGAAGAACGGTTCGAGTCAATTATTCCTTCTCGAGCCAGCAATACTGCCTCTGAGAAGCTAATTTTGCTGTCGCATCCTCCGGGCGACAACGTGTCGTTCACGGTCAGCACGCCGGCGTCGGCCGTTGTTGCAACGACCAGCGAAAGCAGCAGTGCGAAACTTATTTTCAAAAACGTCTTTTCCATGATTTCCCCCAAGTGCGCAACCGTTTACCACGGCCTTCGCTGATAAAATGTCACAAATGCGTCGCCGTCGACGATCAACATCGGATCGCCGGTTTTCGGATGGTTTCGCTTTTCGAGTGAATAGGTTGTGGTCTTTCCGCTATTGGAATTTGCGGTCAATGTTGTCGCCGTTGCCGACCAGCGACCGTAATCCCAGCTTTGCGAGTTCGATCCGCCGTATGGATTCGAATTGCTTGCCTCGCCGTAGTATTCGTAGGTACCGTCGGCCTTTAGCGTAAAGCAGATATCTGACTGACGACCGCCGCCAATGGCGTTGACATTCGCTGAGTAACACCATTTGCCTACGAGCTCCTGCTGAATGGAACCGGAAGTGCGGTTTGTTTGAGCCGATGGACCGCTTCTACGGGCTTCTTCCGCACTGATTCGTTTGTAGACGACTTTGCGTTCCTCGACCCAGACGGTAAGAACGTCACCCTTCAAAACGTACGGAAAGCTCATCGAACCTTCGTCGTTGGCAAGGGCAATGGTCTTGTCATTCGCGGCCCATTCGACTTGTTGTCCATTGAAGATGGCGACATTCTTGGCTTTTAGTTCAACCGTAGCCTCATCGCTTTTCCAGATTCCGATCAGCGACGTTTCGGCTTGCTTACTGCTTTGAGCTAATGCTCCCACAGCTAGCGTCCCGACCAACAACATTGTATAGATCGATCTATTCATTATTATGTTTCTCCTTTGTACTATTCGAACCGGTAGGGCCAACCTTGCCGACCGCATGGTTCAGGATCCCGTTGGCATGGGTCTCGATCCTCATTTGCTCGAGCGTCGACTGTGAATAGCCGCAGTTCGGGCAGGGATCTTGGCCGTTATTTACAACCCTTTCGGTAAGTTTTTCGAACGTGATTCGTGTCTTTATGAACTTCATAGTTGTGAGTCTTCGAACTAAAACTGATTGAGTTCAGACACATTTTTAGCGTAGACTCACACTTGAAATCCTTTAATTCGGCTTAAATCGGACTAAAATTGACCCTAAATGGCTGAGCGAGACCAACCGATCTACGAATTTGGCGAATATCGACTCAATGTCGAAGACGGCTCGTTCTGGCGCGTTGATGATCGGATCGCAGCTACGCAAAAATCGATCGAACTGCTCACGATGTTGCTTGAGAATCGGGGCCGTGTTGTAACTCGCGATGAGATCATTGAGCGTCTCTGGCCCGAGACATTCGTCGATGAAAATAATCTTTCGGTAACGGTTTCGATGCTTCGCAAGGCACTCGGCAACGAAGCGGCGACGTTGATCGAGACGATCCCACGAAAAGGCTATAGATTCAACGGCGAGGTCATTGTCTCGAAAAATGGCCATGCTGTAGCAGAACGAGAGTTCACCAGGACGACAATTGAGCGGATCGAATTCGACGACGAAGAAACTACCAAGGCTATCGCACAACTTGGTCGAAAAACGGGTCGCCAGTCGCTGTATTTGGTTGGACTGCTGGCGGGTTTGATCGTGATAGCCGGCTTGCTTGTTTGGAGCTACCTTCGACGGGCTGATCCGTTGACGAAACAGAGCACTCGTACCGTTGCCGTACTCCCATTTAAAGACCTGTCTCAAGACGAAAAAGGTAAGCAGTTCTCGATCGGGCTCGCGGATTCACTGATCACGAAACTTGCCGGTATCCGCGGACTCACGGTCCGCCCGATGAGTGCGGTGATGCCAAACGGTAACGAACAATTAACCGCCGAATCAGCTGGAACGCGGCTCAATGTCGAGACAGTTCTCGAAGGAACGATTCAACGTGAGGGCGAGACGTTCCGCGTTTCGGTTCAACTTGTCAACGCCAAGGATAATCAGGTCATTTGGGCGAATGTTCTCGAAGAAAAGTCTCAAAACTTGTTCGGGTTTCAGCGGTTGCTGTCATCGCAGGTCGCGGACGCTCTTGCATTTAAGCTGTCTGCTAACGAACGCAACAATTTAGCTCGTCAACCGACGGATAATTCCGACGCATATCGGGCCTACATTCTAGGCCGCTTCTATTTCAATAAGCGGACATCCGATGACCTTAGATCGGCCGTCGAACAGTTCAAACAGGCGATATCGCTGGATCCTGCCTATGCGGACGCATATTCAGGATTGGCAGCTTCGTTTTTGCTGATGAGCGATTCGGGCTATGGCGCTTTACCGCCAGGCGAAGGGTATCCGACGGCGCGCTTGAACGCACAGAAAGCGATCGAGCTTGATAATGCGAATGCCGAGGCCCACGCGGTTATAGGACAACTGCTGACTGGCTACGATTGGAAGATCTCGGAGGGCGAACGCTCGCTCAGACGTGCTATCGAACTCAATCCGTCTTTCTCGACCGCATATCAATGGCTAGGTTGGAACCTAATCATACAGCGGCGAACCTATGAGGCGTCTGAGAGTTTAGCTCGAGCATTGGAATTAGATCCGACCTCGCTTACGATCGCTTCGGATCAGGGTTATCCTCAGTTTTTTGCGGGGGAATTCGACGCGGCGACACAGAAGTTTCGAGCCGCTCTCGCCCTTGACAAAAATTATCCATCGACGACACTGAACATCTGGCGTGCCCTTCACTACGGTGGTCGGCTAGACGAAGCATCAGGCGAATTGCTTCGGGTCGAGGCATTTGTCGCAAAGGATTTGCCAGTGCTGATAATGGCACGCGGCTGCACGTTGGCTCGGCAAGGAGACGTCGCACAGGCTCGAGCACTTTACGATCAGTTGATATCTCGCCGTGCTCGCGGCGAATTCATCGCGCCCAATTTTACGGCGACTCTTGCAGCCGAACTCGGATTAGCCGACGACGTATTTAGCGATCTGAATCGTTTCGTAGACGATCGAAATGATTACACAGCTTACTTGGGATTCGTTCCTGAGTTCGAAAAGTACCGCAGCGATCCGCGGTTTGGTGAGATCATAGCCCGAGCAGGCGTGGAATTTTAGAATGATCGATAAGTACACAGATTCCTGGGACTTTTATGTTCGCGAACATAGCAAACCGGCGACTCGTGCGCTGCATTATGTCGGCACTTCTATCGGGATGGCACTTCTCATCTGGTTTATCTGGCGAGGCACTTGGTATTACTTCCCGCTTTGCTTTGTCAGCGGTTATGCCTTTGCTTGGTTTGCTCACTTTGTGGTCGAAAAGAACAAACCGGCAACGTTCAAGTATCCATTCTGGTCTTTCATTTCAGATTACAAAATGCTGTTCTATTTCGTGACCGGACGCATCGGTCGTGAGGCCGAACGGGTTCTCGGTCAACAGTGAATTGTTGATCGCCATCTGCGATACTATCCAAATATGGCTGGCGAGATCGTAAATACTAACGTCCTCAATTCGACGCTCGAGTTTCTAACGGCGATCGTCACTCCTGCATTGTTGATCTCGGCAACAGGTTCGCTTGTGCTTTCAACATCGACGCGTTTGGGCCGTGTAGTCGATAGAGTTCGAGCTCTCGAGGATAGGCTTAGCGAGTTGATCTATCGGGAAGATAAATCTGAAATTCCGCTCTACGACAAGCGTGTCGAAGTCATCGTCGATCTGTTGGATAAGGTCACAAGCCGCTCGCGCATTCTGCAGCGGGCGATGGAGATGTTCTATTACGGGCTCGGAATGTTCGTGCTATGTAGTGTGTCTATCGCGTTCGCGGCCTTTTTGACCAATTATCGCTGGCTACCGATACCTGTCGGGATCGTCGGTATTTTGTTCATTTTGTGGGGCACGATATTGATGATCCGTGAAACGCGAATGGCAACCGCAACCGTCAATGCGGAGATGGACTTTACCTGGGAGCTTGCACGCGAGGTTGCACCGCAGAAGGTGATCGTTAAATACAAACCGCACGGAAAACGCGGCGGAATGAACCTCGCGAAGATCGATAATGCAAAGCGCAAGATACCTGACACTTTTCCGGGAGAATAAGCTCGAAGAACGCGTCCTCGCGCTCGAAGAGCTCCTGCGCTCTTGCACCGTCTGCCCAAAAGACTGCGGCAATGATCGCATCAACGACGAGATCGCAGCGTGTTATTCGGGACGCCTACCGATCGTCTCATCGTATACCGCACATTTTGGAGAAGAGCCGTGTTTGTCGGGCACAAATGGTGCCGGAAACATCTTTTTTGGCAATTGCAACCTTCGCTGTGTCTATTGTCAGAACTACCAGATCTCGCAAAGGTGGCGGGAAGAAAAGAAAAACGAGATAACGCACGAGCGGCTCGCCGAGATGATGCTCGAGCTGCAAGATCGTGGCTGCCACAACATTGGATTCGTCTCGCCAACGCATTTCGCTCCGCAGATGGCTCGCGGAATTCTGCTGGCCGCTCAGCAAGGACTGACGCTGCCGATCGTTTACAACACGAACGCGTACGATTCGGTCGAGGTTCTGAAACTTCTCGACGGCATCGTCGATGTTTATCTTCCCGATCTAAAGTACGCTGACAGCGACGCCGGTTTTCAGTACTCAAAGGTCCGCGATTACAAGGAACACGCTCGTGCCGCCATCAATGAAATGCACCGCCAAATGGGTGACGAACTCGTCTTCGGTGAAGACGGATTATTGAAACAGGGACTGCTAATTCGCCTGCTCGTCCTGCCAAACGACCTCGCCGACATCGAATCAAACCTTCGCTGGATCCGCGATGAACTTTCACCCAAAACCGCCATCTCGCTAATGGCCCAATACTACGCCCCCAACAAGGCCGCGACGGACGAACGCTATATTCTATTGTCCCGCCGCATCTCCGAAGGCGAGTGGTTCGAAGCCGTCTCGCTGCTCGAAGACCTCGGCATGGAAGAAGGTTTTATGCAGGAATACGAATCCGCTTCGCATTACTATCGTCCGGATTTTACGGATTCGGAGAAGCCGTTCAAAGATATAAGGGACTTTCAAATATGAAAATAGGAGAAATAGCACCAGATTTCACACTTACTGACGGCGACGGGAATGCGTGGTCACTAAGTAATTACATTGGACGTACGATTGTGTTGCTGTTTTATCCGGGCGATAACACGCCGGTTTGTACGGCGCAGCTTTGTTCGGTGCGGGACCATTGGTCGGAGTATCAGGCGACGGGAGCTGAGGTTGTTGGGATTTCGACAGATACTGCCGAATCGCACAAAGGCTTTGCGGAGAAGAATGAACTTCCGTTGCGGCTGCTTTCCGATCCTGACCGAAGTGTTTCGACAATGTACGATATGAAAAGTTGGCTTCCCGGCCGTTCGGCTCGCGGGGTTGTTGTTATCGACAAAGCGGGCAAGATCGCTTATCACAAAGCACAGCCGCTCAGCCTGTTTCGTCCTGCCGACGAAGATGTTCTCGTCGCGATCAAAGCGGCAGACGCAGTCGCATCGTGATAGAATTTCAATATGGCTTTATTTGGCGATAAATTTGAATGTTCACGCTGCGGCGGCAAAGACAAGATGGCGTTTGCGCCGATGCCGAACGAACTCGGGCAGCGTGTTTTTGACGAGATATGTCAGGGCTGCTGGGGCGAGTGGCAGAAAAAGCAGATGCAGCTCATCAACCATTACGGTCTCGATGTGACCAATCCTGACAGTCACACGTTCCTATTCGACAACCTGAAGATCTTCCTTTTCAACGAAGGCGTCGAGCTCGCCGAGATCGACACCTCGAAAGAAGGCAGCGTCAGTTGGTGATCATTCCTCCAGCAATTGTTTGATAACAGACTCTTGCTTGTCATAGGCTCCCTCGCCTACGTGTTCGTATCTTATACGACCATTCTTGTCGATGATGAATATCGTCGGCCACGCAGTCACGCCATAACGATCCCAATTCTTCATCTCATTGTCCGTCAGGATCGGATACTCTATGCCACGCTTTTTCAATGCGTTTTCGATATTTGACGAGGCTTTTTCATGTTCGAATTCGGGTGATTGTATGCCGATTACGGTTAGACCCTTTTCGCGATAGGTAGCGTCGAATCGCTTCACAGTTGGCAGAGTGTTGATGCAGTTCGAACACCCAAATGTCCAAAACTCAATGTAAACGACGCGGCCACGAAGCCCGGCGAGTGTCAGCGGTTCGGAGTTGAACCACTGCCCCGAGATCAGCTCGGGAGCTGCTTTTCCGGTTGGAGCCGAAGTCACGTTGCTCTCACTTGAACCGGCGACCTCGACCGGTTTTGCGATCCCGAATATCACAATTGCAACAACTCCAACGACCACGAACGCCAACATCACCGATATTTTCCACATAATTTCATCCCCCAAATCGATCATTCTCGAAACGGCGTTGTCTATTCCGATCTTAAGCAAGAAAAATAATTTCGCAGTTTGGGAATAATTCAAGCGTGTCTCGGAATTGCCAAGTTGTGAGCGACCTAATCTCAAGTCGCAAATTAGTCAAAGGAGTTATACAAACATGAAAGCAATGATGAACAAGTTTCTATTACTGACGATGCTCGTGGTTGGCATCGTCGTGTCGGTCGCCGCGCAGGACGGCATGATGAAAGACGACAAAATGAAAAGCGAAGACCCAATGGCGGACGCGATGATGGCGAAACGCCCGATCGTTGCGGTCATTCGTGCCGATTGGTGTCCGGCGTGTAAGAAACTCGAACCGGTCCTGATGGACATCGCAAAAAACTACGGTGAAAAGGTCGAGTTTGTTTACCTCGACATTACCGACGCAAAAACGACCGCCGAGGCCGAGATGACGGCGAAACGCTACGGCATCAGCAAATTCTTTGACGAAAATCGAAAGAAATCGTCGATGGTCGCGATATTCAAGGAAAAGAAACGCCTGTTCACGACGCATTACAATGCGGACCCAAAGGTATTCACGACTGAGATCGACAAGGCTCTCGGAATGTGATCTACGGTAATGAATCTGTCGTGGTCTGGTGCGTTGCCAACGGATGTGGAAGCCCGAGGTAGAACAGATGCGACGGCTCCGGCGAGATGGGTCGAGGCGTTAATTTCGTGGAAGGAGACGACGCCAGGCCCATCTTGCTAGGTTACAATTTAGCAACCGATAAATGTTCGCTACGAGCAACAGGAAAGAGATGAATTGGCTCGCATTCGAATCCGAAGCGCTGCCATTGATGCCCGATGTTTACAGGGTTGCGTATTGGCTGGTTCGCGACCGAACCGAGGCTGAAGATCTGACACAGGAAACATTTACGCAAGCACTGCGCGGATTTCATCGATACACGCCGGGCACCAACTGCAGAGCTTGGCTGGTGACAATACTTTATCGGTTGAACGGCAAACGCCGAATGCGTCTCGGCCAGCTAAAGCTTGTCGAAGATGTTGACGAACAGATCGCGGAAACCATTGCCTTTGAACCACCGATACCGCAGCGATTGACCGACGAAGACATCATCGATGCGGTCGAAAATTTGCCCGACATATTCTCTCAAGTGATCTTGCTAACCGATGTCGAGGAGTTTTCGTACAAGGAGACGGCGGAGCTGCTAAATATACCGATCGGCACGGTAATGTCCCGATTGCACCGAGGGCGAAGCGTGCTTCGGCAGGAACTCACTTTAAAGTTTAACCGCGAACAGCTTGCTGTGAATGGTTGATAGGGAAGATATGAACTGCACTGAACTTACCAGATTGATCGACTCATTTATGGGCGACGAACTGCTCGTGGAAACAAATCACGAGGTGCACGCTCATCTGGAATCGTGTCCGGATTGCCGAGCGAGAATGGCCGAGCGTCGGGAATTTTCGATCCGGCTACAAAGGTCGTTGCGTACTCAGAACGAAGCCGTGATCGATACGGTATTTGCATCAAAATTGAGCCGTGAGCTTCAAGATATCGCGACGCGGCCGAGTTTGTGGCAAAGAACTTTTTCAATGGTCTTGCGGCCTGCATTCATTGGATCGTTCGCCGCGGTTGCACTACTGGCGATCGGTTCGATCGTTTGGATGACGATCGGAGGTCGCGATTCCGTCACGGCCTCGCGTGTGCTCGCATCGTTTACTGAATTAGCCGCGATCGCGACCGGTCACCACGAAAATTGCGCCGTCAAATTTAACCTCAAGGAAGTTCCGATCAGCTTGGACGAAGCCGCTCAAAAATTCGGTACTTATAATAAGGATCTCGACAAAACCGTGATCGCGGCTATCGCTAATGGTTCGGGAAATAAGGCGATCGCAGGCAGTGAGTTTCTGGAATCTCATTCTTGTATGTTCGAGGGCCGCCGCTTCGCACACGTTGTCGTGATGAAGAATGATGAAATGGTATCGATGCTTGTGACCGATACCGACCTGCCGTTGTCAAACGGTGAATTGATCGCGGCAACCGGCGGATCTGCTGCCAAATCGGTCGGGTTTGTGGTCGGTCATCATGCGGTGTTTTTTGTCTCAAAGCTATCCGAATCCGACAACTTCGCGTTCGCCAAATCCCTCGCACCGGCGATCCGCTCGCACCTCGAGAAACTAGGAGCTTAGTTCTGACGAAAGGAAAACTAATGGCAACTCACCTCGAACGAAAACACACACTTGCGACACGCTGGATGCATTGGATCAATTTTCCTTTGCTCGCGATGATGATGTGGAGCGGTTTGTTGATCTACTGGTCCTATCAGGCCTATTCGATCAACATTTTCGGCTTTCATATATTCGCCTTCTTTCCGGACGGCTGGCTCGATTCCATAGGTCTTTCGTTTCGCCTTGCCGAAGGCATACGGCTCCACTTTTTCTTCATGTGGCTGTTTGCGATAAATGGTGTTGCGTATGTCATTTACACGATAGTTTCGGGCGAATGGCGGTCGATCGTGCCGGTGCCGTCATCGTTCAAGCGTGCTCCGCTCGTCGCTCTTCACGACGCGCACATCGTCAAAGAAAAACCGCCGCAAGGTAAATACAACGACGCTCAGCGCATCGCCTACACTGGCGTGATCGTAATGGGAGCAGGCTCGCTGCTTTCCGGTCTCGCGATCTACAAGCCGACACAGCTTGCGTTTTTAACGGCGATGTTCGGCGGGTACCAATGGGCGCGTTGGGTGCATTTTTGGATAACAATATTATTCGTGTTGTTCTTTTTCGTGCACATTATTCAAGTCATTCTCGCCGGATGGCGAAATTTTCAGTCGATGATAACCGGTCACGAGATCGTTGAAGCCGAACCAAAGAATGAGGTCGTCACATGAACGAAGATAAGGACATTCTTGTCGAAGAAATACGCGAATTGAGAAAGCCGACTTCCCGCGGTACCGCCGACATACTCCGCGAACCTAGGCATCTTTCTTCAGAACTAACACCTGACGAAGCTCGCGGCAAGATGGCCGCGATGACGCGTCGAAGCTTTCTGCTCGGCGGTGCGGCTGCAGCGTTTGGCGTACTCGGCTGGCGTTGGATGTCTGAGGAAACAAAGTACGGCCTGCTGCGAAAAACATTCGAACTTAACGAGCGCGTTGCTCAGACCTTCTACAGCCCGAACCGTCTCGCAACCGAATTTCGTCGCGATCAGATAACGGACGCACGCACGAATGGCGACATCGGAATGCCTGCCGAATTCGATGCCACTAGCTGGAAACTGAACGTTGGCGGCACGGCCGTTTCTATCGATGAGATCAAGGCCATGCCGCGAACGGAGATGATAATCGAGTTCAAATGTATCGAAGGCTGGTCGACGATCACGCATTTTGCGGGCGTCAGGTTTTCAGACTTCGCTGCAAAGTTTGCTCCAAATAACGACCGGCGTTACGTGTCGCTCGTCACGCCGGACGAACAGTACTACGTCGGCTGGGATATCGAGGCGATCATGCATCCGCAGACATTGCTCGCATACGAAATGAACGGAATGCCGCTGAAACCCGAACACGGCGCGCCATTGCGATTAGCCTCACCGACAAAATACGGCATCAAACAGATCAAGCGGATCGGCAAGATCGAATTCACGAACGAGCGGCCGCGAGATTATTGGGCCGAACAAGGTTATGACTGGTACGCAGGGCTCTGACCTGAATTTCATCAACGAAGTATTCGATACCGATTCGGTTACGGCCGAACAACTTGATCTCCTGCTCGCTGACGGTTGGCGACATTTCGGCACTCGCTTTTTCCGATACAACCTCAACATCTACAACGACGAGATCGTTCGGGTTCTGCCACTACGGATCGATCTATCAAAGTTTGATCTTTCTCGCAGCCAAAGGCGTGTTATCAAAAACAACCGTGACATTTCCGTTGAGTTTGGGCCTGCTGTTGTTACTGACGAGATTCAAGATATGTTCGACCGTCATAAACAGCGGTTTGATCACGGCGTTCCCGACTCGATTTTTGATTTTCTATCGCGTGAACCGGCTTTGGTTCCGTGCGAATGCCAACAAATTGTAGTTCGAGATGACGTAGGCAAGTTATTAGCGGTTAGCTATTTTGATATCGGACGAACAAGTACATCCGCAATATACGGCTGCTTCGACCCTTACGAACAAAAACGCAGCCTTGGAATACTAACGATGATCAAGGTAATCGAATATTCGCAAGATCTCGGTAAAGAATATTACTATCACGGCTACGCCTATGACGCTTCGTCGTTTTACGATTACAAAAAGCGGTTTTCGGCGATCGAGGTTTTTGATTGGAATGGGAATTGGGAGAAGTTTTAACGCAGAGACCGCAAAGAACGCAGTGAATAAAAATCAATAACTTCTTACTCCGCGTCCTCGGCGTTCTCTGTGTTTAAACTCTTAGTCCAAGCAATGTAGCTCTTCGAATCGAACTTCTTGCCAGTGCTGTGGCTGGCCATATACCGCATCGTGCCGAAAACTGGCCGGTCGAACCAGGGACGGTCGTGTTTGCCAAAACACCAGAGAATTCCTGTGTAGCTGTTAGGATTGCGGCCGTCGAGGCAGTATTTGTTATTTAGGTGTACGAGCGTTTCGAACGCGACCTCATAGTTTGGTGACCATGCGATCACGTTCTTGCCCCAGAGCATTCGAATGTAATTATGCATCTCGCCGGTAGCGACCATCTCGCGTTGAGCGGCGTTCCAGAGTTCGTCATGCGTTTCAGCTGCCTCTAACTGTTCTAAAGAATAGAGATACTGCCGTTCGTCGCCCGCGTGCTCACGCATCGTTTTATGAACCCAAGGCGGTAGAGCCTCAAGCGAATCGTATTTCGGATTAAATCGCGTAAGGTTATACGACAGTTCGCGTCGAACGATCAACTCCTCAAGAAACGCATCTTTCGAATCTTGCGAAACATCTGCGTCCTTCGCCGCCAATGCAACCTCAAGCGGCGAAAGAAAGCCGAAATGCAAATAGGAAGATAGGCGCGAGGAGCCGTCACGGTCCGGTTTGTTTCGGTCAGTATTGTAATTACAAAGTAATTCCCTGACGAAATAGTCGAGTCGCTTGCGTCCGTTGGTTGTGCCTCCGTGATACACAGACGAAGGCACAACGTTATGGTCGATATCGGACTCAGTAACGAGTTCAGCGACATTCTCCGCTGTCACTATCGTTTCCGGACAATCGAGTTCGATATCGAGGCTCGAACGCTCAACCGTTTCTTCTGAAAATGGAACTAAATAGCGATCGAGTAGCTTCTTTATCTTCGGCCTGATCGTGTATGCCGCCCATTCTTCTTTCTCGAACTTCGACATCGGAATGATGCCGTTCGAATCAACCGCATGAACGGCGATCTCAGCCCGCTCGGCGATGCGGCGATTGTGTTCGGGAATGATGAAGCACGGGAAATCGTCAGTGACGATCAATGCGGCGTCTTTCGCGAGAGCCGCTACGGTGTTCTTTGGCGAGCTCTTATCTTTCTGAAGATAAAAGAGATAGCGAATCCCGAGTTTCTCAAATGCGACACGTTTTTCCTCGACGCCTTCGAGTATGAATGTGTGAATGCGGTCTGACGCCCACGGGTAGTAGTATTTCAGGCCTTCGTAAACCACGAGCGGCAAATTTAGTTCGTTCGCCTTGCGGATCGCCCATATCAGCGAATGGTTGTACTCCACACGCTTGAACATCTGCATCCAATACAACACGTATCGCGCATTTTGATTCACAGGCTTGTCGTTGAGAGCAACAACTCTCTCATTGATCCGCATTGAGGTATTATAAAAGCAATAACCACATAGATACATAGGAAATATAGAAATGAAGAATAAGTTCAGCGTCCACGAACAAACACAGCATCGATTCTGCACGATCTTCTTTTTTCTATTTGTCCTATGTTTCTATGCGGTGGATCTTACCGCTCAAGACTGGAAGACAGTCGCCGACGGCGTCGAGCACGCCCAGGTTCGCCGCGAGTTTACCGGTAAGTTCGTCGACATCAACCTTCTCCGCCTCGATCTAAAGAAGGTCCGGCTCGACGTTCGTCATGCAATGGATGCGGCGATCGGAACTGAAAGGACGTCGTCCATCGCTACTCGTCACGGAGCGTTTGCGGCGATCAATGCAGGATTTTTTCGCCTCGATACCAGTATTTGGGCAGGTGATTCGGTTGGCATCTTGAAGTCGAACGGTGAGAGCCTAAGTGAAAGTTCCCGAGATCGAGTGGCTCTCTTCATTATGGATAGGCCAACAGTGACAAGTGTCGAGATTGCTCATGTAACTAATTCGCTGACATTTCGAATCGGTAGAACAGTTCAATCTATTATGGGGCTCAATCGCGAAAGGCTTTCTAATGAAACGGTTCTTTTAACGCCAGATTTTCATCAGACAACTTTAACTTCTTGCGATGGGATCTCGATCGTTGTCCGTCGAAATCGAATTTCGGCGGTTCACGAAAACAAATGCGGAATCAAAATTCCTGCCGACGGATTCGTTATCTCTGCGCTCGGAGACCAGCATAAACTCATAAAGAAAATGGTTCTTAAAATTGGAGTTCGTGTCATGGTTTCGGATAGAGTGGTCTCATTTACCAACGACCCATCACCTAGAGAAAAGCGACGCGTTCGAGACCTTACATTGCTTTACCAAAGGGCATCGGGTGTGACTAATGGCGTTCCACAACTTATCAATAAAAGTAAGATCGACATTACTTGGGAGCAGGAAAAGGCTTCGAAGTCGTTTGTTGAGACGCGGCATCCGCGGACGGCTGTTGCGAAACTAAAGGACGGCAAGTTTCTGATGTTGACGGCGGATGGTCGATCGGACGCGAGTGCCGGGCTGGACCTTTATGATCTGGCGAAATATATGCTTGAGCTTGGTGCGGTCGATGCAATGAACCTTGATGGTGGAGGTTCGACGACGATGTTCCTGGACGGAAAGGTGGTCAACAAGCCTTCGGACAAGGAAGGTGAGCGAAAGATCGGTGATGCGATACTCGTTACTTTACGAAAGCCAGTACGCAAATGATCACTGTTTGACCTTTGCCGAATCTGCGTGTTTTGGCGAGTCGATCTTTATCTCAAACTTAGTCAGTTCCTTGCCGTAAAACTCGAACCGCGAAGAATAATCGTATTTTCCTTCACCAACCGCAACGTCGTCGATCCTATATGTCATCGTTTCGACCTTGCCGTCTTTGTTGCGTGTCGCGGGCTCGCCTTTGATCTTTACGACATCTTTCGGGCCGATCATATTGCTGCGAGAAAGGTTTGGAACTCCGACTATTAATGCAATGGCAAGCCCGCCGCCGCTCTGGCGAAAGCCGATGAATATTCCGTTTTCAGTAACAAAATGCCCGAGTTTATCGGCGACGAAGTGTCGTTTCGTATATGTTTCGTCCACCGCAAATGCTTCGATAGCCGTGATCATATACTTGTCTTCGCACGAAGCAGCCGTAAGCTTCATGACAACAGTGCCGCGTGAGCTATAGAAATAGTAGCTACACGTCCCTTCGTCGGTCCGAGGCTGATATCCGTCGAGAAACTTCTTCGCCGATTCGCGATCACCGAGTTTGACGCCGGCAACCGAAAGCTCCGGGCTGTTCTTGGATTGGCCGACACAGCCGATCGCAAGAAGGACAATAGAAACGAATACGACGACGATCCTGCTGAAACTGAGCATAGTGTGATCTTACCTCGAACGAACTGCGGGATGATAAAACAAGTTTAACATTCTGTGAATGCGAATGACAACGAAATTCGTTGACTAATCGTCGAATTTTCCGCAATCTATTCCTGTTTCGAATTTCCTATATAACCTTATGAGAACCGTCAGTCGATTGGCAGTGATAGTGATTTTAGCTCTATTGGCTGCCGCTGGCATTCGGGCACAGAATTTGGTGTCGCCGCTGTCGATTAACGTCGCCGTCGACGCACAGATCAAAGGCGGCGAAACGCAGAGCTATTCGGTCGAGATCCCGCAGGGGCAAACGGCACGTGTCGAGGTCGAGCAAAAGGGTGTCGACATAGCTTTGGCCGCATATACGCCGACCGGCGAACGATTCATTGAAACAGAGTCACCAAGCGGTTTGGTTGGCAATGACTTTATTCTTGTAACTGCCACTACAACAGGCACTTACAAGATCGACGTTATTCCGTCGGACCCTCGGGCGGCAGTCGGAAAATACTCGATCAAGCTCGCCGACATCAGGCCGACTGCGGAAGCCGATCATCAGATCAACGCTGCAGCGAAACGAATTACTAAGGTTGCGGACGAAGCTACGATACTTCGCCAAAACGGTACCCGCGAAGGTCGCCGTGCTGCGATCGTTAAGTTCGACGAGGTCATCCAATTGTCGCGGCAAAAGCAGGACAAGGTATGGGAACTGATCTCGCTGATCACGATCGGCCTGTTGTATGAGCAGCTTGGAGAGGTTCAGCGTTCGATCGATTTCTACACTCGCGGCCTCGAAATGGCACGCGTTGTGGGCAATAAACAGTACGAAGGTTCGTCGATCAATAATCTCGCTGTTGCATATCTTACTCTTGCCGAATACGAGACTTCGGTTTCGTATCTTTCGCAAGCAATGGAATTACAGACCGCTGCCGGCAACCGTCGCGGTCAAGGCGTTGTTTACAACAATCTCGGAACGGCGCATCTGATGCTCGGCAACATTCAACGTTCGGAGGAAAACTACAAGCTCGCGCTCGATGTACGTCGCGAGGTCAAGGACGAACGCGGCGAAGGCTTTGCGTTGAACAATCTCGGCCAGGTCTATCTGGAATCGGGCGATTTCACAAAAGCGAAAGATTATTTCGAGCAGGCGATCTCACTGCGAAAGCGCATCGCAGATAAGCAGGGCGAAGCTGTGACTGAACGAAATCTTGGCAAACTGCTTGTCAAAACCGGCGAGGCAGATGCTGCTTTGCCACACTTGATCCGGGCAAATGAACTGAGCGGACAGCTTGGTGACCGGCGTGTCCAGGCTGATACGTTGTATTGGCTTGCGACCGTAGAGGCACGCAAGGGCAATGTTGATAAAGCCATTATTCACATCGGTTCCGGTCTTGGCATCATCGAACAAATTCGCGGTGAGATCGTCAATCCTCAGCTTCGGACAGGCTATTTCTCGACCGTGCCTCAGTTTTACGAGCTATATGCTTCGCTGCTGGTTCAGCGTGGCCAAGCGACAAAGAGCCAGGCCGATATCGATCTTTCATTTCAAGTCAGCGAACGAGCGCGTGCCAGAACTCTCGTTGAAATACTACAGGAAGCTCGCATCGATATCGAGAAAGGCCCTGATGCAAAGGCCCTTGACGAACTTCAGGAATCGCTAAACGCTAAATACCGCGACAAAACTACGTTGCTTGCCGGAAAGTACACACCCGAACAGCTCGCGAAGCTTACGAACGAGATCAACAAACTCACACAGGATGTCGAGGCTCTTCAGGTCAAGATACGACGCGAGAATCCTCGTTATGCCGACATCACGCTGGGCTCGGTTCGCTCGACGAGTGAGATCCGCGAACTGCTCGACGACAATACGGTTTTGATCGAGTACAAGCTTGGCGATGAACGGTCCTTCGTTTGGACCGTTACAAAGGATAAGGTGAACGTCAGTGTATTACCTTCACGTGACAAGATCGAATCGATCGCCCGAGCCTATTACACGTCCGTTTCGTCGCCAAATAAGACGGCTCAAGCTACCTCGCTCAAACATCAGACGGAAATAAACAATATACTCCTCGGGCCGATCTCATCGTTGATCGGAACGAAGCGTTTGGCGATCGTTGGCGATGGAGTTTTGCAATTTCTGCCATTTGCGGCGTTGCAGCGAGTTGCGTCGAATGAGGTGATCGTCTTGCCGTCCGCAGGCGTGTTGGCTGAGCTTCGCGAAAACTCGAAACCGCGGGAAACAAAGGCGAACAGTGCGATCGTGATCGCAGATCCTGTATTCGAACCGAACGATTCGAGGCTCGCATCCAGGTCGACCGCAACGGAAAAGCCTTCAGCTTTGGCTCGCGTAATGCGCGATGTTGTCGCGGGCCAAGAACTGCCTCGGCTATTGTCATCACGGCAAGAGGCTCGCGATATTCAAGCTTTGTTGACCGAAGACAGGTCGACAGTAAAACTGGATTTTGAAGCATCGCTCGATGGCGTTACGGGCACTGATCTCACGAAGTTTCGTTATGTACACTTTGCGACGCACGGTCTGGTAAACACACGCGACCCGCGTTTGTCGGGACTTGTATTCTCGCTTTTTGACAAAAGTGGAAAGCCAAAAGAGGGTCTAATGCGGCTCGAAGATATCTACGATCTCAAGCTCGACGCTGACCTTGTTGTTCTGAGCGCGTGCCAGACAGCGTTAGGAAAAGACGTTCGCGGCGAGGGCCTTATCGGGCTGACACGCGGCATTATGTACGCAGGTTCGCGGCAGGTGTTGGCGACGCTGTGGAAGGTTGACGATGCTGCAACGGCTGAATTTATGAAACGATTCTACGGGGCGATGGTTAAGGACGGCCTACCATCGGCCGCTGCTCTCAAGCGCGCACAATCCGAAATGAAGGCGATTCCTCGATATAGAACTCCATTCTTCTGGGCAGGTTTTACACTTCAGGGCGACTGGAAACAGTAGGTATTTCAATTCACATTACAGCGGTTTTTATCTACACTATCTTGATTCGAGAAATGTAGATGGACGATAGTTCGGCTCAAACTGGATTTGACGCGATGCTTCGGCTATTTGACGCAGACCGCGAGGCTGCTGCTGTCAAATACGAATCCTTGCGCTTTCGGCTCGTCGCGTTTTTCGAATGGCGAGGCTGCGTTAATGCCGAAGATCTAGCCGACGTTTGCTTTGATCGACTGCAAAAGAAGACGACCGATGGCGAAGACATTCATAACCCAAACGCCTACACATCGACTATTGCTCAGTATGTCTATCGCGAGTATCTGCGATCGCCTGATTATCTCAGTGACTCGTTCGACGATGAAAATAAGGCGATACAGGAACCCGAAGCTGTAGTTGCGGAAGAAACCGACGACCGCGATCTGGTTTGTCTTGACGAATGTCTGAACGTGTTTTCACCAAATGACCGTCAATTGATGATCGAGTATTACAACACCGACGAAAAGACGATGATCGCCTCGCGGAAACGGCTTGCAGAATCGATGTCTGCAACGCTAAATACACTACGGATCAAGGTGTGCCGAATGAAGTCAAAACTTGAGATCTGCGTTCGCGATTGCTGCGAACGAACCGGCAAGTGTCGCAGCTAGGTGAAATGTTTTCGCCCGTTTTTTCACTAATGACGGGAAGGTTTACGAAGATTTGAACGAGAACGAGATAACAACCAAGACCCGCGAAATGCTGCTCGGTCGGCTGGGTGATGAAGAGCGCTCGATAATCGAAGCGAGCTTCATAGCGGACGAAAAGTTGTTCGAAATTGTGCGTGCGGCTGAGGATGAACTTGTCGAACAGTACGCATTTGGCAAACTAGGCGAAGCTGACAGGGCAGACTTCGAAAATAACTATTTGTCGCTCGCGAAAGGACGGCAGAGACTCGCGTTGACAAGGTCACTGATCGAGCGGAGTAAGTTCGCGGCTACGAGTGTGGCTGAATCGAAAACCTCGATCTTTGCGGGCTTCGCCGCATTGTTTAGACGGCCAAGTGCCGCGATTGCTTCCGGCTTCGCTGTTTTGGCATTGGTCATCGGCGGATTTTGGTTGTCGAACCGAAAGCCCAACGAGGTCGCCGTTCAGCCCACAACGCCGACGCCGACGCCAGCCACCAAAGCGCCGGAAACAGTTGTTCCAGAACCTACGCGTGAGGTCGCCGAGCGTCCGAAGAACCCCGAGCCAAAGCCTGAACCACAGCCGACGCCGAAGCCGGAACGCGTCGCCGTTCCGATGGTTGCATTGATCGCCGGTTCTCTTCGTGACGGCGGCACGATGCGGCAGTTGACGATCACCGATGCTACGAGAAACGCGGTTTTTCGATTAAAGCTCGACTCGAACGACTATCGAGCCTTCAAAGCTGAAGTCGTCGATGCCGAAGGCCGCTCGATCTCGCGTTCGGGTCCGATGCGTGCATCAGGTTCTCAAGTCGATCTCAGTATCTCGACAGCAAGTCTCAAAACCGGCGAGTATATCGTTAAACTATACGTAATGAATACCATCGGCGAACCGGAATCGGTTGCCGACTATCCGGTTCGTATTATCCGCAAATAGATTTGTCGGTATCAGTGAAATGTTTTTCTCACGTTCCTCACTATTAGTAAGCAGTCATAAGAACTGACTTTGGAGGAAATGGAAAATGAAAAGGCTCATCGCAATTCTTGGTCTATCGCTAGCATTAGTTTCGGTAGGTTCGGCTCAGAACAAATGTTCCGCTTTGGATGCAAATCTGGGATTTACTAACAACGCGCTTCGTGACGCTCTGGCCAACTCGTTTCACGTCATCAGCGACGATCTGCAAAAGCTGTTGTTCTCGACCGACGCTTGGAAAGCCGACATGGCAGCATTTCTAAAGTGCTCGCCATCGGATTTTCCGTCGAATTGGATGGATCGGATCAGCGAGCGTTACAACGAACTCAAGGCTGTCGCGGACAACGACGGCAAGACCCGTACGTGGAAAGACCGTCCGTTTCAGCGAGCCGTCGAACAGAATCTCGTGAAATCGAAATACACAGCGAAATATCCTGGCGTCAAGATCCTGAAGATCGGCTCGAACTACAAAGATTGGAACGTATTTAAGAATTCGTTGGGCATACCTACGAACCGTTACGTTCGCGGCGAAGTGTTGCTGCAGATCCCGGGACGCCCGTATTGCCAGGCTCAGGAATGGGTCGTGAAACAGCAATACAAAGGTGGCTCGTATGGTGCTTCAGTCGCCGAGAATGTCGGTGGTAGCGGCTATTTTGTGATGTGTCCTTAAGTCAATGGAGATCAATATGAAAAGGTTATCAGCATTATTTATGATCGCAGCGGCGATCGTTGTGGTCGGGTTCGGTACAAGTTCTGTCGTAGCTCAGCCTTCGACAGCTCAGGTAAAAAAGGATGTTTCGGGTGCAAAAACCATTTCGGTCACTGTGTTGGGCCGCGGAACTCGTGTGTGGAGCAAAGGCTATTCGAAATGGGTTTGGGACGTGCCGTATTCCGCAAAGGTCAAGAGCGAAGAGCCGGGCGTGAACATTCTGGTCGAAGCAACGGCTTCGTATGACATCGTCGGCGGACGATATGTATATTGGAAGTCGTTCGTAGGTTCGAATATTTACGAAGGCATTCCGAATCCAACCGATGCCGAGGTAGCAAAGCTGCTCGAGCAATTTGGCCCGCAAAAAGTGATGATGGGCGATTTCTATAATGCGGTCGGTGGGATCGAGAGTATCAAACTCGCCCCAAAACCGCGTTTCGAATGGCACACGCTTAACTCTGTCTCGTTCACGGTATTCGCTACGTACAAAGAGAAGGTTGATTCGACCACGACCCGTCGCATCTCCAAACCTTTTAGGGCACGGCTCTATCGTGACAGCAAAACATCGCCATGGAAGAACATTTTGGGTACGGGAGAACTGAATGACGACGAAGTATTGATCTCTTTGTAGGAGTTTAAAGAAATGAAAAAACCAGCAATTGTGTTGTTTGCAGCGATACTGCTGGCCGGTTGCGGCGGCGGTTCGTCGAGCTGGGCCGTTAAGTATAAGGGCAAAGATCTGAAATTCGACAAGTTCGTCGGAAACGCTAATTTTCGTCCTGACCTTCAACAGGGCCAGATCGTGATCTCGAATTTCGAACCTGAGATCAAGAACGAATCAGTAATGGGCATTCCCGATTCAGAGAAAGCGGGCGAGGCATTTGTCGGGATCTACTTCAAGACAAATAACCAAGCCGATTACAAGAATTCGGTCAAACCGGGCGACGTTTCAGACGGCATTACATCGCTCTGGATCTCAAGCGGCGACGATAAGCAGCGAGTCAGCTTTGCGGAAGGCGGGAAGGTTACAGGCAAGCTAGAGATAACCGAAGTAACAGACACGGTCATCAAAGGAAAGATCAACGTGACGAAAGGCGATTCGTCCGTGAGCGGGCCGTTCGAGGCAAAGATTATCAAAAAGACACCATAGGAGAACAACAATGAGAGCATCGATCTCCGCGATATTGATCGTGGCATTTTTAACAGCGTGCGGCGGGGCCGCTAATAATAGCAGTACGGCCAACAATGCCGCACCTGCAAAGGCCCCTGAGAAGACCGAGTCGAAACCGGCAGTTACGTTAAAGCCTGGAGAAGTTCCGTTTGAAGGAATGTCGAATCTGGCAACGACAGCAAAGGCCGGCGAGGTCGTCTTGACGGTTGACGAAAAGAAGATCGCTGAGATCGCGGCCGAGCCGAAAGATCCAACCGCCATATTTCAGAATCGCGTAATGGTGACGCCCGGCGAATTTGAATCGGAAGTCGAAGACTCGTTCAAAACGAAGTACAAAGTGCCGAATGCGTATATCATTCCTGTACCAAAAGGACAGAAGGCGAAGAATGGCGATGTCGTCCTTACTTGGTGGCAGTCCGGCGGCGGCATGATGCGAGGTTACGTTACCGATGCAGGTAACGGCACCGAGCCGACCGTTCGATATCTCGGAATGTCTCCACGAGAAGACAAGAGTGACAAACTGAAGCCCGATTCGTTTGTTGTTGTAAATAGCGAATGGGCTCCGGGAGCTGCCGTTATGTCGAAAGATGCGAACGGTACAGAGTTCGCTTATGTGCTTCGTGTAAACGGCGACAAAGTACTGCTCTCGGGCTTTGCGCGAAAGCTGAGACTGCGAAACAAAGCAGATCTGACGCCAATATCTTACAAGCCGGCGTTCAAGGCCGGTGATGAGGTGAAAGCTTCGTTCATGTCGTCGTTCGATCCTGCAACTGTTGTTTCGATCGACGCAGCGGCCGGTAAAGTAAAGGTAAAACGAATTCGTCCTGAAGAAGAGAAAGATCTTGATTTTGGCGAGGTGATGAAATGAAAAGGTACATAGTAATTACAATGTGCGCACTGTTTGCCGTCGCATGCGGTGGTGTTGGCGGTAGTGGAACTAGCTTGGCGATCAAGTCCGGGGACAAATCTATCAGTTTTAGTGGAAAGGTTGGAGCAACGGAACTTGGCAATGTGATCTCTACAACTCCGGGGCAGCCGAATCTTCAGACTTCGAGTCACAGGATCTATCTCGCCAATTACGAGATGGACACGACCAATGTCGGTACGATGCGCAAGCCGTTGACGTCGGCCGATCAGATCCGTGTCGAGATCGGCATCACGGGCGAAGCTGCGACGAACGAAAAGTCACCATTCAAGGTCGGCACTTACACGGTAACAAACGACAAGATCAACGATGTTCGCGCCCTATTAGTTACGACGTACGCAGACGGCAAAGAATCTAAGATCGATTTCGACACGATGTCGTCGATGAGCAAAATGACTGGCGAAGTGAAGATCACTGCGGTTACCGACGATTCGATAACAGGCACGATCGATATCACCGAAGGCGATAAGTCGGTCAAAGGTAGCTTTACTGCAAAGATCGGTGCGAAGAAATAGGAACATAGAGCACGAGCTAACGAGTGCCCGCCGATCTCGACGGGCATTTTCATTTAGAAGTCGAGCTTGATAGTGTCGCCATCGACGGTCACCTCGACACTTCCGCCATCGGTGAGTTTACCGAACAAGATCTCGTTGGCAAGCGGCTGCTTGATCTTTTCCTGGATGAGTCGCGACATCGGTCGAGCACCGTTCCGAGCACCAAACCCATTGTTTGCGAGCCACTCGCGCGATTCTTCGGTCAGTTGAACGTTGACACGCTTCTCGGCGAGCTGGCCATTTAGCTCGTTGATGAACTTGTCAACGATCAACTTGATGATCTCCAGGTCTAGCGGCTTGAAGGCAACCCAGGCATCGAGCCTGTTGCGAAATTCCGGCGTAAACGTTCTCTCGATCGCTCCCTTAGCACTTCCCTTCGTACTTGCCGCATTTCGGAACCCCATGCCGCCACTCGAGAGTTCGCGGGCACCGGCGTTCGTCGTCATTATCAGAATGACATTTCGAAAGTCAGCTTTCTTGCCATTGTTGTCAGTCAAGGTCGCGTTGTCCATCACTTGCAGCAGCAAATTGAACAGGTTTGGATGAGCTTTTTCGATCTCGTCTAAAACCAGAACCGCATGCGGCGTTCGCATGATCGCCTCAGTAAGCAGGCCGCCTTGGTCAAAACCAACATAACCCGGCGGAGCACCGATCAGCCGTGAAACGGTATGAGGTTCGGCGTACTCGCTCATATCAAAACGAATAAACTCGATCCCAAGCTGCTCGGCAAGCTGTTTCGAAACCTCAGTTTTGCCAACCCCGGTTGGTCCCGAGAACAGGAACGATCCGACCGGTTTCGTCTCGTGACCAAGTCCTGCACGCGAGATCTGAATTGCATCGACAATTGCGTTGATCGCTTCGTCCTGCCCAAAGATGAAGCGTTTGATATCTTCGCGAAGTGTCTTCAGACGAACCTTTTCGTCGGCAACGACGGTCTTTGGCGGTATTTTAGCCATGCGTGCAATGGTTTTCTCAACCATATCGACGCTGACCTTCTTCGGCCGGCGGCTCGGCGGCATCAGCTTGACGCTGGCACCGACCTCGTCGATGACATCGATGGCTTTGTCAGGTAAGAATCGATCCCCGATGTATTTGCCCGCAAGTTCTGACGCAGTTTTGAGCGACTCGTTTGTGTACTTTACGCCGTGATGCACCTCGTAAAACTTCTTTAGCCCTTTCAGGATCTGATATGTTTCGTCAACGGTCGGCTCATTGATATCGATGCGTTGAAAGCGTCTCGCCAATGCGCGGTCCCGATCGAAAGCCGCTTTATACTCAGCATGAGTCGTCGAACCGATACAACGTAATTCTCCAGCGGCTAGTGCAGGTTTGAGTATATTCGATGCATCCATCGAACCGCCTGAAACGGCTCCCGCACCGACGATCGTATGGATCTCGTCGATGAACAAGATCGCGTTCTCGTGTTCCTTAAGTTCGTTAATGATCGCCTTGAAACGCTGCTCGAAATCGCCGCGATAACGCGTTCCGGCGAGTACAGCCCCCATATCGAGAGCGAAAACCTTTGCGTTTTCAAGAACTTCCGGCACATCGCCTTGGCTGATCTTGAGAGCTAATCCTTCGGCCAACGCGGTTTTGCCGACGCCTGGTTCGCCTACATAGAGTGGATTGTTTTTCTTTCGACGACACAACACTTGGATGGTGCGTTCTATCTCCGCATTGCGTCCAACGATCGGGTCTATTTCGCCGGCAGCTGCTTTTGCGACTAACTCGACAGTGAAGCTGTCGAGCGGCTTTTTCCGCGAAGCGAACTCGCCGAAAGGATCGCCATCATACTCGTCGCCATAATCCATCGGAAACGGATCATCGGCATCGACCTTAGAGATGCCATGCGAAAGATAGTTCAAAATGTCGAGCCGCGAAACGCCCTGTTGAAGTAGCAAATATACTGCGTATGACTGCTCTGCCTGATAAAGTGCGGCGAGAATGTTTCCACCATCGACCGCGGCTTGCCCGCTGCCTTCGGCCTGGAGCACGGCGTATGAGATCGTCGATTGAAATGTCGAGGTCAGCTCGGGCATGGTCCGAACATCTGCGGGAATCTTTTCGAGTACATTCTCGAAATATTCGCCCAGTGCCCGTTTCAGCTCGACCGAATCAGCACCACAGTTGAACAGAACTTCGCTTGCCGAATTGTCATCGAGCAGTGCAAAAAGCAAATGTTCGAGCGTTACGTACTCGTGCTTATGCGACACTGCCGCGTCGACTGCTTGACTCAAGGTTTGTTCCAACTCGCGAGTTAACATTTTGTTTATTCTAGCAGTTTTCTGGTCGAAGCAAACAAAAACTAAACAACGGTCACGCCATTTTGACTGATCGGCGACACATATATATTACGCTCGATCCCCGAGTTGGCGAATACGGCCTCCATCGCGTCCGCAACCTCGTCTGCTGTCGTCGGATCGTCGCTCAGCATAAACATCGACGGGCCGGAACCCGAAATTCCGCCGCCGATAGCTCCTGCTTCGAGACTTGTGGCTTTGATCGCGTCGAAATTCGGGATCAGATTCTTACGAGCCGGCTCGACGATCGTGTCTTCCATCGAGCGAGCCATTAGGTCGTAGTCGCCAGATTTCAGAGCGGCGACGAATGCACCGAGATTGCTCCAGTTTTTAACTGCGTCTTTCAGAGGGACCTGTTGCGGCAATATCGCTCTGGCTTCACTCGTCTTAACCTCGATCTGCGGATGAACGACCGTGGCCCATAGCGGCGGATGCTCGATCTCGACTACGTCAAGCGGTTCGATCGAACGCACCAATACAATTCCACCATAGATGCACGGAGCCAGATTATCAGCATGACGCGAGCCCGACGCGAGTGCTTCGCCGAACATCGCGAGATCCGTTAATTCGTGCTTTGTAAATCGATCGCCGATCAAATGGTTTGCCGCGACGACAGCGGCGCACGAACTTGCCGCACTTGAACCAATGCCGCTGCCTGGCATTATGTTCTTGGTGATCTCGACCTCAAATCCATGATCCAGCTCGGCCGACGCAATCAACGCGTTTAGAGCAACACCGGCGACATTCTGGTCGGGTTCGGTCGGTAGATCAAAGTCATCGTTGTGAACAATGCGAATCGCAGGTTCGTCGATGATTCGGACCGTAACTTCGTCGTACGGCATCTCAAGTGCAAAACCGAGACAGTCAAACCCGACCACAACATTCGAAACGCTCGCGGGTGCTCTGACAGTTACTTCACTCATATTTTCGATTCAAACGATTGGCGTATATCATTGTATTTAGACGAGCAGTAGAACTTCGTTCGCCCTGTTAATGCACTACTTTAGCACAAACCGACGTTCGCCCGTCGCGACGTTTCGCGAGGCTGTTCTCCGCGGCCAACCTGATGATCGTGGACTGTATTTTCCGTCGGAAATACCACGACTTTCGGCATCGTATTTCGACGGTCTATCTCGACCGCCGATCGCAGACGTAGCTTTTGACGTTATGCGGCCATACGTCGCCGATGAAATTGCGGACGATCGTCTTGCCCAGATCTGCTGTGAAACGGTGGATTTCCCGCTTCCTGTGATATCTGTCAGCGACCGAATTTCAACACTCGAATTGTTTCACGGTCCGACCATGGCGTTCAAGGATGTCGGCGCACGGTTCATGAGCCGTTGTTTGCAGGAGTTCTCGCGTGAGAACGAAAGGCGAACTCTCGTCATTGTCGCAACATCAGGCGATACAGGCGGGGCCGTAGCTGCGGGTTTTCATGGCGTCGAAGGCGTCGATGTCGTCATACTGTTTCCAAAGGGAAAGGTCAGCGGTGTCCAGGAAATGCAATTGACTCGTGTCGGCGGAAATGTAATTACATTGGAAGTACACGGCACGTTCGACGATTGCCAGGCCATTGCGAAAACAGCCCTTGCAGACGATGATATCAAGGCGAGAGCCGAGGTGACTTCGGCAAACTCAATTAATGTTGCCCGTTGGCTGCCGCAGCAGATATATTATTTCGCCATTTTGCAGCAGATGAATGCTAATGAGCTCGTGATGTCGGTCCCGAGCGGCAATTTTGGCAATTTAGCAGCAGGAATGCTTGCCGCAAAGTCAGGTTTGCCGATCAAACGGTTTATCGCGGCCTGTAATGCCAATGATGTCGTCCCACGATTCTTAAGAACAAACGAATACGAGCCGCGTCCAAGTATTCAAACGCTTTCAAATGCGATGGACGTCGGAAGCCCGAGCAATTTTGTGCGTATTCTCGAAATGTTTGATGGCGATACCGAAGCTATCAAAAGGTTCCTATCGGCGACGAGCATCTCTGATGACGAGACGAAACGCACCATTCGCGATATGTATAAACAATGTAATTACATTCTCGATCCGCACGGAGCCGTGGCATTTCGGGCATTGGCTGACGATCTTGATGACGATGAGTATGGTGTGTTCCTAGAAACGGCTCACCCGATCAAATTCGATTCCGTTTCTAAGATATTGGAAATAGACATCCCAGTTCCCAATGAGATCGAGAAACTTGCTGATGGATCGCGAGCGAGCATTGAGGTTGACAACAACTATGAAGCAGTAAAGGATCTTATCCTTTCAAAGATATGAAGGTACTTAAATTTGGAGGTTCTTCGGTCGGCACCACTGCGGCGATCGAGACGACCATTTCGATCATTAAGGAAGAAGCGGCGAAAGGCCCGCTCTCTGTGGTTCTTTCCGCAATGCAGGGAACGACGGACCAGTTGATCGACGCCGGCCGTCGAGCGGAAAGCGGAGATGACGGTTACATCGAAGTGATAAGCCAGATCGGTGAGCGGCACATCGAGACGATCAACGAACTTTTTGGTAACGGTGAACGAACCGAGGTAGCGGATTTTGTCGAGACCACTGTTCGGGAGCTCGAGAACCTATGCGAAGGCGTACGGCTTCTTCGTGAGCTTAGCCTAAAGACCCTGGATCGAATTTTGAGTTTCGGCGAGCTTACGTCAACGAAGATCGTCTCCGCCAGACTTGATGCGGACGGGATCGCGAACGCCTGGTCAGACAGTCGGTTGCTTATTCGAACGGATTCGCAGCATGGTTCGGCGAATGTTAACTTTGCCGACACGAATGAGAGAATTCGTGACCATTTCAACAACTCCGGTTCGATACTCCACATCTTTCCGGGCTTTATAGCGTCTGATAAGGACGGCTATACCACAACGCTTGGACGCGGCGGTTCGGACTATACCGCGGCGATCATAGCGGCCGCTGTCGATGCCGAAGTGCTCGAAATTTGGACCGATGTTTCGGGAATGATGACGGCCGATCCGCGTTTTGTCCGAAACGTGCGAGAGATACCGAATATCACTTATCGCGAGGCAATGGAGCTATCGCATTTTGGCGCAAAGGTGATCTATCCGCCGACGATCCAGCCCGTA
Source organism: uncultured Acidobacteriota bacterium (assembly GCA_937871585.1). Classification (GTDB taxonomy): domain Bacteria; phylum Acidobacteriota; class Blastocatellia; order Pyrinomonadales; family Pyrinomonadaceae; genus OLB17. The sequence goes on from CALMPJ010000033.1 coordinate 53,265, forward strand.
ATGTCGAAAGGAATTCCGATCTTGATCAAGAACACGTTCGACTCAGACGCTGTTGGAACGTTGATCGAATCTGAAAGCACGGCCGCGAAGGACATGATCCGCGGCATTACGAGCATCGACAATATTGCGGTTCTCAGCCTCGAAGGCAGCGGCATGGTCGGTATTCCGGGATTCTCAAAACGGCTGTTCGACGCTTTGTCGCGGTCGCAGATCAACGTAATTTTGATCACACAAAGCTCGTCCGAACATTCGATCTGCGTCGCGGTCGAAGACAAGTTTGCTGAGGCTGCCCGTGTTGCTGTCGATAGCGAATTCGAATACGAGATCAATGTCGGCCGTATTGAGCCACTTGGTGTCGAGACCGGCTTTGCGATACTTGCGCTCGTTGGCGACAACATGAAAGAACACACCGGCGTTTCGGGCCGCATGTTCACTACGCTAGGCAACAACGGCGTGAATATTCACGCTATTGCCCAAGGCTCCAGCGAGCGTAATATCTCGGCGATCATTTCGTCGCGAGACGTTCGCAAGGCCGTAAATACGCTGCATGAAGAGTTTTTCTCTGACGGCAGCAAGCAGATAAATCTCTACATCGCCGGTGTCGGAACTGTCGGCAGTCGTCTGATCGATCAGCTCGAGAAACAGCATCAGCATCTGCTCGACGAGCTGAAACTGAACGTACGCGTCGTCGGACTAGCGAATAGCAAACAAGCTGCTTTCGCCGACGAAGAGATCGATCTAGCACATCATTTGGTCGCACTTTCGGCTGCCGACGTGATGAACGTTGCGGCGTTTACCGACGCAATAATCGAACGCAATATGCGCAATTCGATCTTCGTCGATGTCACGGCAAGCGATGCTGTCGTCGAGCAATACAGCAAGCTGCTTGCGAAGAGTGTCTCGGTGATCGCATGCAATAAGATCGCGGCATCGTCTGAATTCTCAAACTACGAGCAATTGAAGAGCACGGCACGTGAATATGCCGCTAACTTCTTTTTCGAGACGAATGTAGGTGCCGGTTTGCCCGTCATCAATACTCTCAACGATCTGCTGCGAAGCGGTGATAAGGTCAGACGAATCGAGGCCGTGTTGTCCGGCACGCTTAATTTTGTATTCAACAATTACGATGGCACGCGGCCTTTTGCCGACGTTGTTCGCCAAGCTCAGGACGAAGGCTACACCGAACCTGATCCGCGACTCGACCTTTCGGGAACCGACGTTGCACGCAAGATATTGATCTTGGCTCGCGAATCAGGCCACCGAATGGAAATGGCCGATATCGCGAACGAAGGTTTTCTTCCGGAATCGTGTTTACAAGGAAATGTCGAAGATTTCTACACGGAAATGCTCAAGCACGAATCGCATTTCCGCAAATTGCTAGACGACGCCGCGAGCGACGGCAAGATGCTCAAATACATCGCATCGCTGACAGACGGCCAGGCAAAAGTCGGCCTGCAATCTATCGGGCCTGACCACAACTTCGCAAACCTTTCGGGCAAAGACAACGCCGTGCTTTTCTACACTGACCGATATCCCGAACAGCCGCTCGTCGTAAAAGGCGCCGGTGCCGGAGCCGATGTGACCGCGGCCGGTGTCTTTGCGGATATTGTCAGAGCATCGAGGAATTAGGGGTCTATGAAACATACACATTCATTCGGTATCCGTTTGGTTGCATTGCTTCTCAGCTTGACCTATGTCCAAAGTATGTTTGGACAAGAAGCATACTTCCCGCCAAAAGGCACTTGGGAGCGTCGTACAGCAGACCAAGTCAAGCTCGATCCTGTAAAGCTAAAAGAGGCAGTCGATTTCGCGATCGCGAACGAATCCAAATCTCCGCGAAGTCAGGAACTGGGCCAAACTCGGTCATTCGGCCAGGCACCGTTCGGCGAGATCATCGGTGTAATGAAAGATCGCGGCAACGCTACCGGGATCATCATTCGGAATGGCTATATCGTTTCCGAATGGGGCGAGACGTCTCGCGTCGACATGACGCACAGTGTCACGAAGAGCTTTCTGGCTTCGGTCGTTGGCTTGGCACTTGATCGCAAACTGATCCGCAGTCTGCAAGACAAAGTTGTTGACTACGATGCGCCGACGGGGATGTATCGGCCTTATCAACGCTACGATGACGCCGACGAATTTGGCCGTTCAAAGCTGATCGAACTTTTTAATACCGAACACAATCGCAAGATCACGTGGGAACACATGCTTCGTCAGACAAGTGATTGGGAGGGCACGCTGTGGGGCAAGCCTGATTGGGCGGATCGGCCTGATCGAGATCCGAGTAAATGGCTCGGCCGTGTGCGAGGTGAGCCGGGGACGGCCTTCGAATACAATGACGTTCGCGTAAATGCTCTTGCTCTGGCGGCATTGAACGTTTGGAGAAAGCCGTTACCGCAAGTATTAAAACAAGATCTGATGGATGAGATCGGAGCATCCGATAGCTGGCGTTGGCACGGATATGAGAATTCGTACGTTGTTCTCGACGGTCAGATCGTTCAGTCAGTCAGCGGCGGCGGCCATTGGGGCGGCGGGATGTTTATCAATGCCTACGACATGGCGCGATTTGGCCTGCTTACTGCCAACAAAGGGAAATGGCAAGGGAAGCAGGTCCTTTCTGAGGCTTTCCTGGATCAGGCGAAGAAACCGACATCGGTTAATCCAACTTATGGATTCATGAATTGGTTTCTCAACACAGACAAAAAGCTCTATCCAAACGCGCCTGCTTCGGCAACGATCCACGAAGGAAACGGCCCCAATATTATCTACGTTGATACGGAAAATGATCTGGTTGTTGTTATCCGTTGGCTCCAAAACGACAAGATCGACGAATTCCTCGGCAAGCTGCTGGCAAGCGTAAAAAAATAAGGCCGCGAGGTGCGGCCTGTTCTTTTTAGTCTAATTCACCAAACTTGCCCATCTGAAAATCTCGCATTGCCTGCATGATCTCTTCCTGAGTGTTCATCAGGAACGGGCCGTATTGGGCGATCGGTTCGTTGAGCGGTTCGCCGCTCATGACGAGCAGAATGCTGTCCTCAAGAGCAGCAACACGAAGCGTTTCGCCATCGCGTTCGAACAGTGCAAGGTGGTTGTGCGGCAATTTCTCTTCGCCGTTTAGCAAGGCCGAACCTTCGATCGCTAGCACTGCTGTTGTGTAGCCGTCCGGATATGTCAGCTCGACGGATTCGCCCTGTTTCATCTTTAGATTGGAAAGATGTACGGGCGAGAATGTCGTAGCCGGTCCTTTCACGCCGTCGTATTCGCCGGCGATGATCTCGACCTCACCGCCAAGCGGCAGTTTGACGTGAGCCATCTCCGCGTTTGTTATCGCTTGGTATTTCGGCTCGGTCATCTTGTCTTTTGCACGCAGATTGACCCAAAGCTGCACCATCTGAAATGGCCCGCCCTCACGGTTGTATTCCTGTTCGTGATATTCCTTGTGCAGCAATCCGCTGCCTGCGGTCATCCATTGAACGTCGCCTTCGCCGATGATGCCGCCGTTTCCGCGGCTGTCGTGATGCTCGACCTTGCCTTTGTACGCGATCGTCACCGTCTCAAATCCACGATGCGGATGCGGCCCGACGCCAAACGGCTCAAGCCTCGGCGGAAACTCAGTCAGCGAACCATAATCGAGCAAAAAGAACGGACTCATTCTCTCGCCCGTCAACGGCCCATGCGGAAAAAATCCATGCACATTAAATCCATCGCCAACCCAATGCTTCGGCGGCGGTGCAATGATGCGTTCAACTTTCTTAACTGCTGTTTCCAATTTAGTTTCCGGTGTCATCTTGATACTCCTTTTCTCGGCCAACGCCAAACTACTGATCAAGTATGGATCAAAGCGAATGCAAAGTAACCGTCAATTCGGTTGATGCGGGACTAATACTTTTGGGTGGGATCGATAGCGGTTACCTTGAAATTTCGATACGAGGTCTGGAAAGGAGTTGGCAATGAATAATGCAAACTCTGGCTCGATTCCAATTGCGGGAATCATGAAAATCTTTTCCATAGAATCGAACGTGTAATACTCTCCACCTCCATCCGATGCAAAAGCTATTAAACCGGGAGCTGACAAATCAATTTCAATTTCATCATTGATCGAAGGAATCTCCTCGGTCGCCCACATTTGTATATATCCTTCATCAGAATCAAGACCAAAGAAGCCCTCGAATAGGCCGTTATCACGGACATAGTCTGAATAACTTTTCGGAATCGATGGCCTGATACTCATCTTTTCCTCGAAACCATCAGCCCGTCGCGTATCGACAGTAGAATATTCTCGACTCGCGTGTCGGCTTGGATCTTTTGGTTGTATTCGTGCAGGGCTTGGGTGTTCTCGTCATCCTGTTTGGCGTTTAGTACGCGACCGCTCCAGAGGACGTTGTCGGCGATGATGAAGCCGCCCGACGGGACTTTGTCGATGACAAGATCGAAGTAGTTCGAGTAATTCGGTTTATCGGCGTCGATAAATACGAGATCGAATGTTTCATTGAGCGACGGAATGATCTC
>CALMPJ010000034.1 GCA_937871585.1 uncultured Acidobacteriota bacterium
CCGACGCCGGCATCGACGATCACCGGCGTCGACCGCTCAGAGACGATCTTGTGGAACATCGCTGCGTTCGCCGAGTCATTTGCATCAAGCCCACAGCCGATCAAGATCGCATCAGCCTTAGCTTCAAACTTGCCGTCATCAAACGCACGCACGATCAGATCCGGCAAAGCCCTCGCCGCAACCTCGCTCTTCACAGCCTTCGACACCGCCAAAGTAACCAACCCAACCCCAGACCGCATCGCCGCATTCCCCGCCAAAACCGCGGCTCCGGAATAGTCTTCAGAACCTGCGATTACAAGCGCGTGGCCGCGTTTGTTTTTGTATGACGAAGACCGAAAACGAACTTGATTCACGAAAAACTCGGTATTTTGACGATCTGCTAAATAGTTCTGCGATTCCGCAAGATCAACCAGTATAGGCGGGGTTCCGATGTCCGCCACTGTGACTTCTCCGTTGCAGTTTGAGGCATCGGGAAGAATATTGGCCATTTTCGGAGCCGTAAACGTTACGGTCACGTCGACTGTAGCATGTGGGCCAATTAGCAACCCTGAATCCGCAAGTATCCCTGATGGAATATCTACCGCAACTCGCAATATCGGCTTTTCCCTTTTCTGTAAGTCTGGTCGAAACCATCCGGTCGCGAGTATTCTCTCGTATTCACGACCTATTTCTCTGCTTAAGCCGGTGCCAAACAAGGCATCAACAATGCAATCAGGATTTAGCCTGTCCGCGTACTCATCTAGCCATTCACCTATCGAACCTACTTCTTCAAACCAAAGCTTGTGGTACCGAAATTTCTCTTTATCACCTTCACGAGCGGTAGTGTCGAAGTCGGTGTTCCTTAAGATTTCAAAATTTGTTCGGGCGTCGCCCTTAGTGTTAGCTACTTTACCGAAAAGAATACAACTGACAAACGATCCCGCTGCCGCTAAGATCCTCGCCAACGCCGCGCCGTCGCCGCCGTTGTTGCCTTTGCCGCAGAGGATGAGAATGGATTTGCCTTTGACCGAGCCGCCGAGTTTTTCGGTGATAACGCTAGCGACGGCGTGGGCGGCGTTTTCCATCAAGATAATTGACGGAATGCCGTATCGTTCGGTCGTCAAACGATCGACCTCACGCATTTGCTCTGCTGTCAGCACCTTAAGCATAAAGAGATTTTCACACGAAAAGCACAAGAGACACAAAAAAGCCGCGTCGCGTGACACGGCTGAGTTGGTTTGATCTGGAGAATGTGTGAATAGACGTCTAGCCTGCTTCACCGTGGTTAAAATGTTTGCCACTGTGCTCTACACGCTTTTCTTCCGTTCATTTAATAGAAAGTTGCATTAACCGTTGGCTTCCAAAAACTTTACAGTCGATCAGCGACATTTAATTGGGCCGGAATCAAAGCGAAGCGAGAACATCAAGGGCAACAGCCATCTCAAGCCGTGTCAACGGTCGCGTAGACCTGAAACTATTTCCGTCCAATCGAAGGAAACCACGGTGGAGTGCCAGTGCAACGTGACCGCGATACTGGTGCGGTATTAGAGCGAAATCGGAGATCTTTCTCGAGAGTTGAGCCTGCGGAGCGAGCGACTCAAGCCCCGCCGCTCGAACTGCGGCGATCGCAAGAGTAAGTCGCGTGACTTCAGAATACGGACGAAACGCACCACCCGGAGCTGCATCGTAAAATATCGCTCCTGACGAACTTGATTGAATGCTCTCGATCGACGTTCGTTGCCAAGGCGAAGTAACATCACTGAACATCGGTGTTGAGCGAACAAACTGTGCGATATGTCCGGTCCGCATTAGGCCGTCAGCGAGTTCGAATCGCAACGCACTCGAATATGGACGAAACCGTGTGTTTTCGGGTGTAACGAGGTCTCGCATCAAAGCCGACCGCAGACGGGCCGTATCCGATAATGTCATCTTTCCTAGATCGTCGATCGCGGGATAGTTGACGACAGTGCGGTCAACTGTGCCGTTTATGTTCTGTAGCGTTCCTAGTCCGAGCGTATGATACACATTCGCTCGATAATTCTGCATCGTCGGAAAATCGACTGCCACTTTTTCGCGCAGCCCAAACAAACCCAGCAGGTTCACACGATTGCTTTCATTAACGAGATTGCCTGACGCATCATATAGCCGAAGTCCGAGATCATTCAAATTCGAGTTCCACGAAACCGTGACCGTTGTTTGAAGTGTATTTTCGGGAACCACAACGGTAGAGTTAAACGGCGAGCCAGGAATAGGCTGCCCCGAGAAAGTGGTCGGAACAAGGTTGTCAAACCGGACATTATTTCTCGACATTGTCGATCGAAACTGTCCCATTCGCCGAGCCGTAAACTTTGCCTCAAGCACTGCGGCGTGTGTATTTAGCATTCCGGCCCCGACCTCGTGTGCAAAATACTTCGGCATCGGCGTCGCCGTTCGACTCAGAATGTCCTTAACAGCAGCCGGTGTCAGCGAAGGCGAGGCTTCAAGCATTAGAGCGATCGCGGCAGTAACCTGAGGTGCCGAAAAAGAAGTGCCGCTCGCCGTTGTATACGACAGGATCTCCTGAGTAGTAAGCCGCAGCAGATCGGCAGCTCCAACGCCATTTATGCCGGTTACACCGGTCGGACTGCGGACGCTGACGATATCGACTCCCGGTGCAACCAGAGTTGGTCTTTGCGTTGCATTCCCAAAGTCGCCGCGTGATGAAAAACTTGCAAGTACACTGTTCTGATCAGTAGCTCCAACGCTAACGACCCACGGAGCTCGAGCATACGGATTTAGTGTTCCGTTTCCTCGCCCACTATTTCCAGCAGAAAAAACGACGTTCACTCCTTGTTCGGTCAATAACTTGGTCGAAATATTTACAGGATCCTCAAGATCAAAAGCAGTATTCGCTGAAAAACTACAGTTGATGACCCGAGTGTTATACACCGAACGTTTGTCGAGAACGTAGTCGAAGCCGGAGAGGACATTTGTCAAAGATACATCGCCTGCACTCAATCCTAGTAAATTCGCGCCCGAAGCAACGCCGTCAAACCTTCCTGCGGAACTGTTACCGTTTGCTGCGATTATTCCGGCGACAAAGGTGCCATGGCCTGCAACAGGATCGGAATTTGGCAAGTTTTCGATCGGAATCGGAAACTGAAAACCGATCGGAATGCTCTGAAGATCCAAAAGCCGCACATTCTGGGCAATTCGACCGCTAAGGTCAGCGTGTACGCCATTGATGCCTGTGTCCAACACAGCCACGTTAACGTTGCGGCCCTTGTACGGAAGCCCCGAATTCGCCGCCCTAAGATCCGCGTCCTCTGCAGCACGAATTATTCCGGTAATGTTGAAGTAAGGGTCTGAATTAAAGGTCAACGTCCTGTTTCCGTAGATCGAACGCACTCTCGCAAGCCGGGATATCGTTATCAGTTGTTGTTTGGTCGCCGTAACGACCACCATAGGCAACCTGCGAAATCTCGTTCCTCCAATTATGCCGGTAGACGTCAGTTGCAGTAGGTCATTTGAAGTAACATCAGAATGATACGCGATGACGGCGTTAACGGTGCTATCGTCAGTGATCGCGTTCAATTTCGCTGCAAGCTCCGGGTCAAATCCTTGCAAACCAACGTTGGCAACTTCACCCGGAAAGGTTATGCCATCATGGCCGATCAGCCTAATGCCGTCAGCGCCCGTAAATGTTATCCCGTTAGCTCTTACAGTACTGATCGTATCGGCTCCAGTCAGCGTGATCCCGTTCGGGAATGCAACTGAAAAGAGGATCCCGTTCGGACCTAAACCTACTACGCTATCGGCCCCGGTCAATGTGATCCCGTCCGCGCCGGTCAGAGTAATACCGTCCGCACCGGTCAAAGTAATACCATCCGCACCGGTCAATGTGATCCCGTCAAGAGGATTTCGCGTCACTCCGGTCGCTCCGACTATTGAAAGGCCGTCAGCTCCTGTTAGGGTAATTCCATCCGCTCCGGTCAGAGTGATCCCACTTGGTCGTTGAAATATGACCGAATTGGCAGTGTGTTGGCTTCCGTCCGCACCAGTCAAAGTGATACCGGCCGGACCTGTAAACGAGATACCGTCGGCACCAGTCAATGTGATTCCGTCTGTCCCGGCAACAGAAATCGAATTTGGTCCGGCATAAGTTATGCCCGAAGCTCCAGAAGTTCTGACGCCGCCCAAACCAATTGGCACGCCATCGGCTCCGGTAAGCGTAATACCGTTCGTCACAGAGGCCATAAAGCCGTCTGCACCGGTCAATGTGATCCCGTTCAGACCAACTAAGCGCACGCCGTCAGCACCCGTCAGCGTAATCCCGTTCGACCGGACAACATCAAGACCGGCCGACGCGATATTGCCGCCGAGCGCCAATATGATCAAAATGGCGATCGCACGTCTCATAATTGGTTTGAACCGAGGTTTCAACCCCAGCCAAATGCAAGAATAACATTGTTTTTCTTGCATTTGAACTGGATTTTTTTCGACGATCCGCTGTTTATTCGGTTCGCCGCCCCCCCCTTGAAAATCACAGGTTCCCTTTCTTGTCGGAAAGGTTTACCGAATCGTTTAGTTGAAGGGTCATTGTCAGACCCTTTTCTAGCCTAATATTCCTGTCCGCCGCAGAGATCGAAGTTCCGGACGATATTGACCCATTCACTGAGTTCGATATCTTTATGTTTCCTAACGATCTGCCGACACTGCCGGTGGTATTTTGGACAGTATTTCCAACGGTGCTGCCAACACCGCTCACGACATTTGTCGTTGAACCCAACACGCCGCCAGCAGTACCTGTTACGCCGCCAAGCAAACCACCACCGTTCGAGCCTGTGCGACCGGCAGAGGCGGTTGGAGACGAACCCATCATTGAGTCGAACCCAGCTGTATCGCCGATCGACGCGCTATTCGAGGCACTCGCTATCGACGAAATAGACACGCTGATCGGCGAACTCAGACCACCGCTTCGTATTCGGTCAAAAATGACACTAAGCCTGGAAACATTGATCGAACTCGTACGCTCAACAACTTCGGTCCCTCGCCCGATCAAGATTGAGCCCTTAGACTCCAATGTTCTTCCGTTCTGCGTTATCGCCCTTGCAGTTTTAAGCACTACCTCATCGCCGACTTTGGCTTTTTTCACGTTGATGGTGCTCTGCAATTGTCCTTCGATCGATGTTCCTGCGGCGATCGATCTTTCGTTACTTTCCGTCGGCTTCGCAGAGGTCGTATCAGGAGCAGTCTTGCCCTTTTGTCCGAATACGCAAACCGACAGCATCGTTATCAAAAAAATGTAAGAAATAAAACCTTCATATTTCTCTCTCCAAGATCCGGTATTAGTTTCCTCAAGCCCGGGGAGAGCCTATCGATTTTCGACAACCCAGAGTCTATTAATAAACGGTTGAGAAATACTTGAGATTCTGAAACGCTTGGGCGTTTTTTTCCTTTAACGGAAGATTTTTCAAGTTTTTCTCAAGCCCTAATCTTTATGTTAATGGTTAGGAGGAACGTATGATCTTATCGTTTCATGAAAGCTTGGCTCCGGACTCGTTCGTAAACTCTTATGTAGGTCGAAGTTCGGGTTCCATAACCGACCCTTGGATCGACAGAGAGATGGAGGAATCTCAGACCGTACCTTGGCCGCCGCCTGACCGTGCACCTTCAATAAAAAGACGGCGAGTTTGGTCACTTCTCGACCGTTCGGTTGAGAGATTTCCGGCTACACTAGTTCAAGCCCGCGCAGGTCATGGAAAGACCTTTGAGATAATGCAATATGTCGAGACTTGTCCGGATACAACTTGGATGTCGTTAAATCCCACCGATTCAAGTTGGGAAAAACTAGCTCATAGGTTGAGCTGTCACATTCTCGATCGGAGCCATGGTAAGGATGCCGAGGAGCTTGCTTCGTTCGCTAAGGAAGCAAACACGCCCAACATAGCTCGGCTATTTGTAGATTTTCTTGATGCATGCTGTGAACATAACATGGGCGGGAAAGGATTGCTGGTCCTGGATAATTTCCACAATCTATACGATGCCGAGTGGTTCGTGGAAATGTTCAAAGTGCTTCTTTCAGCAGCACCAAAAGAGTTGCATCTAATCGTTATTAGCAGGAGTTCACCGCCCGGACCGCTGTTTCGATTGCGTTCTAAGCAAGTGCTGAACCTGATCGACGAAAACTCCATCGCATTTGACGTCAACGAAACTCACGAGCTCTTTCGAGAGATCGGGGTACCGCTCGCACTCGCCGAAACGATAAATCAGCGTGCCTTCGGGAATATTTCGAAGATTCTCGACGAGGCTCGTCCCTTCATAGCTGAATGAGATCGCTACTCCCAAAAAGTAGATACATCATTATTATTCATCACCCGAACACGAATGTGGCATAATACGATTCGAATCAACAGATCGATCTCGTAAATGAGCACTTTCGATTTTTTTCTACGCACAAAACTGCAGCCGCCGCGCGCGACTGCTCAGTTGGTTCGCAGACCTAGGCTGACCGAGCGACTTCGCGCAAATATCGATTCACCTGTAACTTTGGTAGCAGCGGATGCCGGCTGGGGCAAAACCACGCTGATATCCGATCTTTTGAGCGACATTGCGCGTCCGCGCGTTTGGTATCAACTGGATCATACCGATGCTGACCCGATCGTCTTTCTAAATTATCTCGCAAGAGGCCTTGCCGGCGTCGAACCGAAATTTGGAAATAGACTTACGGCATATCTTGCCGAATCGGGAGAGGAGATATTTCAATTCCCCGAACGCGCCGCCGATCTTTTCGTAAATGAAATCTTAGATACTATCGAGCAGCCGGTCATTGTGGTGCTGGACGACTATCATCATTTAGGAAATGAGACCATTGTTCACAAAGTGATAGACCGGATCCTACAGTATTCGTCCGAGCTGCTTCACCTGATAATTACAACCAGAGACATTCCTCCACTTGCGGTAACACGCCGAAAAACACAGTCTGCTGCCCTTGTCATAGGACGCAACGACCTTTTGTTCAATGACGAGGAAATTCGCACCCTTTTCCACGACACTTTAGACGTTGAGTTGAACGACCGCGAGGTCGAAAAGTATCGCGATCGAACTCAAGGTTGGATCACGGCACTACAGCTTGTTCGTCAGGTTGCAGAACGTGAGCCTGACGACCCGAAAGTTTCCAAGAACGTCCGTTTGCTCGAAATACTCGAACGGTCTGAACGAGATATTTTCGACTATTTTGCTGAAGAAGTTCTACTTCGTGAATCTCCTGAAACCCAGCAGAACCTTCTTTATCTTGCCATTCCGCCGACTTTACCGCTTGATCAGGCCAGTTTGATATTTCCGTTTATGCGTTGCTCTTCGCTTTTACCGATGTTGGCGCAGAAGAATGTCTTTCTCACGGTTTCGGGTACGGGCAGCAGCGGCGAGATCTATCGATTCCATCCATTATTTCGCGACTTCTTGTTGAGAAGACTTCGATCCGAGATCTCGCGATCTGGTGTTGCAGCCGAACGTATTCGCATCGGCGAAAAATTCATCGAGATGGAGCGTTCGGACCTCGCACTTCCATATCTAATTGAAGCGGAGGCGTTTGACCGCGCCGCTGAAGTTGTTGCGACTAGCGGTTCGGGCTGGATCGCAAATGGACTGATCGTTTCCCTTAGCGAGATCGCTCGATCGATCCCGATCGAGAGTCTGGAGAGATTTCCAAGGTCTCTTGTTCACATTGCTGAGGTTGCTCGGCTTCAGGGTGACATCGACCGATCAACGAGCCTGTTGCGACGTGCTGTTGACGTATTCGACGGTGAAGACGCGAGTCAGGACAAAGCTGAGGCATTGCACTCGCTTTCAAGCATTGCACGTAGGCGTTCGAATATTCCGGAGGCTCTTGAGCTGCTCGATTTGGCTGAGAAGCTGGCCGAGCAGAGTTCAGAAACGTACATCAAATGTCTCAATACTCGCGGACTATGCTACATAGCGTCGGGGAACTGGAACGAAGCCGAACATCAGTTTCGACTCGCTTTAGAACTCGCAGAAGCTCGTTCGAATGACCATTTTGTAAAATTGACGACGCATAATCTAGCTCTTGCACCCGGATTTCGCGGCGATTTCGGTGAGGCTCTGAGATGGTTGTATAGGATGTTTGCGGCAGACCGGCATCAGCAGCAGCTGCCGCAAGACGCGATCGGCCATCTAAATGTCGCACGACTTCATATCTACCGCGGTGAGTTCGAGCATGCAGAACGAAATCTGGAAAACGCACTTACGTTAAGTCAGTTATATAATCTTCGTTCGCTGCTACCGGAAATTTTCGAAGCGTACGGCAATTTTCATCGCGATTCGGGGGACAATGCACGAGCTGCGGAATTCTATGAGCGTGCGAGCCTCGCCTACGATGACGCGGGAATTGAGATAGCATCGCGCGAACTGAACGAAGAACGAGCCAAATTCTTGATTTCTAGAGGAGATACGAGGAAGGCACGAGGCCTGCTTGAAAGTTTGATCGAGATCCGAGGCGCAAATAGCTCACAGACGGCCCGAACAATGCTTTGTCGCGTCGATCTGATCGAATCTCACACCGACGGTGTTGCAGACCGGCTTCTCGGGCTTATAGATCAATTCAGAGCGAACTCTCACTACTATGACGAAGCTCTCGCACAAATGACCCTTGCCGAGGTTAGATGGGCGGCTGGCGAATTCCGACCTATGGCAGACGCGATCGAACGCGTTCTAGATCTCGCGAGCCGTTTCGATTACGAATTTTGGCTAAAAGGCGAAATACGACGGCGCCCCGATATCTTTAACTTTGACGGAATACAGGAAAAGCTATCGCCGGATCTTCGGGAACAGACTGCCGTTCCGGTCAATGTTTCACCGATAGTGGAAGATGAGCCAACCGTAGTGACCGACCTTACGATACGAGTTCTCGGCCCGGCTGAAATTTACAGAAATCAGTCGGTTCCGTTGTCGGTTGATGCGTGGACGACTCGTCGGGCACGCGACATATTTTGTTTCATTGCGACAAGCAGAGATCGGCGTGTAAGTAAGGATATCCTGATCGAAACTTTTTGGCCGGATCAAGACCTGGAATCGATCGAGAAGAATTTCCATCCCACCATCTCACATATTCGAAAGGCCCTCAATAAGGACCGGCCGTTCAAACAGAACTTCATTAATTTTCGAGAAGGCTCTTATCAGCTTAATCCCGATCTCAATTATTCCATCGATTCAGAGGAATTTGAGCGGCTCATAGCCGACGCCGCCAATGCTAAACGCGGGAAAGACGGTGAAGTTCTTCGAACTTGTCTTGAATCGGCGGCAAAACTTTACCGCGGCGAGTTTATGTCAGGCGTTTATGAGAACTGGGCAGACGAGCGCCGGCAGTTTTACAGCGAACAGTACGAGCGGGTGCAGTCTGCACTTGCCAAACTCGCATTTTCAGAACAGCGATGGGCGAGCGCCTTAGGTTTCGCACGCGAAGTTCTCAAAAATGATCCTTACCGTGAGGACATTCATCGTCTTGTCATGAAGACACTTGCAGCGCAACACAAACCCGGAGCTGTGAAAAAGCATTTCGACGAAATGTGCCGCCAGTTAAGCAGCGATCTTGGAATTGATCCTTCAGCCGAAACCAAGCGCTTGTTCAAGGAACTAATCGGATAGGAACCTTTTCAAACACTCAGTCGGTTTTCATATTGGAAATCCAGACTTAAGGTATTTGCTTGAGTTTCTGCACTTTGTACTTACGAAATCCGGTGTGATGTTTCATTACTTCGGAAACACGCATTGTTCCGTCAAGATCGTACAAAGCAAGTTCGATGACGGTGCTGCCACTGTAGTCATTACGTGTTCCGAGCAGAATGTTCTTCCTCTCGCGGTGGCTGCCACCGGACGACAACACATTCAATTTGAGGATGCCGACATTTCCGCCGCCTTTGATGAACTTATCGAGCTTCTCGGCACGAACCATCGAGCGAAACTCAGTAAATGCCTTCTTCTCATCATCTTTCTCCGGAATTGGATCAGGCTCGATCGAGAACGAGAGTAAGTTTAGCTGACTTTT
>CALMPJ010000035.1 GCA_937871585.1 uncultured Acidobacteriota bacterium
TGTAATTACGATCCGGCAGGCAACACCGGCGGAAAAGCCTATTAGGTGATCGCTCCGCCATCGACGATAACGATCTCGCCGGACATAAAACTATTACGATCAGACGACATAAAGGCCGCGTATTCTGCAAGCTCTTCAGGGCGGCCTTTTCTTCCCTTAGCTACCCAATGATCATGGATCTGAATGAGTCGCTCCGGAAGCGTGTGGCCAAGATCGGTGTCAAAAATGCCTGCTGCGATCGCGTTGACCGAAACATTAAAATTCGCAGCTTCGCGAGATAAACATTTTGTGAATCCGATCATTGCAGCCTTCGACGTAGCGTAATGAACCGACGTCGGCAAACTGCGAATGGCTCCAACTGATGTAATGTTTAGGATCGACCCTTGACGCTCGCGGATCATCTGCTTGTAGAACGGCTTGGTAACGGCGAACAGGCTTCCCACATTTGTTTCGACCACCCAATCCCAACTTTTGTCAGTCGTAGTGGCAAAATTGTCGCCCTTATTCACAGCCGCGTTGTTCACCAAAACACTGATCGGTCCCCACGCGTCCTTAATCTCGCGTGCGACGTGTTTCATTCCGTAACGGTCGGTTACCGAAACTTTAAAACTCAAAGCCCTGCGTCCGTGAGCCTCGATCTTTTTCTCGACCTCTTTTGCAAGCTCATCGCTCGAGTGGTAGTTGAATGCCACGTCCGCACCTTCGCGTGCGAAAACTTCGCAGATCGCGGCACCGATGCCGCGGGTTCCGCCGGATACAAAAGCACGTTTTCCTTCGAGTAAAAGACTCACAAAAGAACTCCTAACAAAGACTTAAGGTTAATTGGCGTAAGGAGAAAAGGCAAAAGTGATGTGTCGATTTAAGCCGCAGCGGCGACAGGTTCGTCCGCGTGCATCGGCCGCCACAGCGCATTGATCTCGCGAACAATGTACTCAGTCGAGTTTGGCAGTGCCAGTCCAACAGTGGCTTCCTTCATATTCAGGTACAGGCTGCGATCCCGAACGAGATTTTCGATCGTCGGAACGATGTCCGTACTTTTCTTGAGTAAAATGCCCGCTCCTTTGTCTGAAATAAGCTGCACAGTACCAGCCTCTTGCGGCATCGGTGGCGTTGTTGCGTCCGCAATTATCGGCAAACGACACGCGAGAGCCTCGAAAGTAGTGAGGCCACCGAGTTTTGACACCATCACGTTCGCCGACTGCATTAGCTTTTCTATTTCGTCCGAATAGCCGATGACCTTAACCGGAAACTTCGCACTCTTTGCAAGCTGTTCGGCCTCGATACGAAGTTCGTCATTTTTGCCCGCAAGGAATATCGCCTGGACATCAAGGTCACCACGGACAAGCTCGCGAAATATCTGCGGAATATTCCCGCCGCCGATCCATCCTGCATTCACAAACACCGTAAACTTGTCTGGATCAA
>CALMPJ010000036.1 GCA_937871585.1 uncultured Acidobacteriota bacterium
TCGAGGCCGCATACTGTACAGACTTCGATATCAAATTTTGGGCTGAGTAATTCGGCCGTTAAGCCCGAGCCGAGCAAGACAGGGAAGTACATTGCGGTCGGCGTGACGCTTTTTGCGATCGCATTTATGATGCTGATCGTAGCGGCGCTGATGTTCCTGAGCGTCGGGCCGGGCATCGCGATCGTAGCGGCGGTCGTGGCGTTCGTACCGGCGATTATCTATCTATTTCCGATACTTTGGCTTGACAGATACGACCCTGAACCTCTGTGGCTGCTTGGTCTGGCGTTCGCATGGGGAGCGTTGGTGGCCGTTATTGTGTCGTTTGTGATCAATACGATCTTCGGAATTGCGGTCGGCATCGCCATTAATCCCGAGGTTGGCGAAGCAGCCGGAGCAATAATGTCCGCTCCGATCTTCGAAGAGGCGTCAAAAGGTGCGGGCCTGCTCGTTCTCCTTATCTTTTTCCGCAAATACTTCGACGATATTCTCGACGGCATCGTTTTCGCGGGCGTGATCGCACTCGGATTCGCAACGGTCGAGAATGTGCTCTACTACGGCAGAGCTTTGGGCGGCGGAGGGCTTCCGGCGTTGATGTTTGTGTTTGTTCTGCGTGGAATAATGTCGCCTTTTGCTCACGTAACATTCACGGCGATGACGGGAATCGGCTGCGGCATCGCCCGCGAGACGCATAATACGGCCATCAAAGTGATAATGCCGTTCCTCGGCTATCTCGCGGCGGTCGCTCTGCACGCGATCTGGAACGGAATGGCCGTTCTCGGCGGCACCGAAGGCTTTCTTAAGATGTATTTCATCGGCGAGATCCCGCTTTTCCTCATTTTCGTCACGTTTTCGCTGCTCATTATGCGGCGGCAGAACAAGATCCTCAAGGAAATGCTGGCTATCGACGTCGCCAGAAACCTGATCTCGCAGGATAATCTCGACATCGCGACCTCGGCGTTCCGCAGTTCGGGCTGGTTGATCAGCGGATTGTTCGCCGGCAAATTCAAAGCCCGCAGCCGCTACCTCCGAGCCGTCGGCAAACTCGGCCTATCCTACTGGCACATCCAACGAGCCACCAAAGCCCAAGGCGAAACTGCCAGCTTCCAACAGAATCCGATACTAAGGGAAGAAGTTCTCAAATGGAGTGAACAGGTTTAGATCGATCCACACAAAAAAAATCTGATACGATACGTTGCGTCTATGATATACTGTAAGGCAGCTGCAATTGCGTTTGCAGCTTGATCTTTGACATGTGCGAGCAGACTTTGTCTGTTTCGAAAACCAGTAAGACATATACCGACTATTTTTTTTATAAAACGGCGGAATTTGGGGATGCCGTCAGCGTAAGTCTAATGATCGCTATCGTTTGCGCGTTCCACGAGGTGGTGGAACGCCCGCGGAACGCCGTGGAACGCTTAGATGGCACATTTCGTTGTAAATTATTGCGAACAGGGATGTTGTGTGTTTCAGGCTGTATGACACATTTCACGAATACTTGCGAAATATATACTCGTGAAACATTACGCGGACAGTGCGGACAGAGAGAACGGCACGAACGCAAAGAACGGCGCGGACACCGCGAACGGGTCGCGTCAGACCTGCAAAGCGCAAAAAAAGAGGTCATCCCGAAGGACGACCTTTTTCTGATCTGGTAGGCCGAACAGGGATCGAACCTGTGACCCACGGATTAAGAGTCCGTTGCTCTACCGACTGAGCTATCGACCCAGAAACAAGGTGAATTATAGCAAACAGGCGTTCTAACGCAAGGACGCGAGGGAGTAAAAATGCAGAAGCCCGCACGATAGTAAGGGCGTAACGAGGACTTTGAAGGATCGGCGACTGCCGAACTAGTTTCGGTTTCCGCCAGTTTGGCTTTTTCCAGTATTTACGGCATAAGCCGACCACACTCTGTTGATCGTTACGCCGTTCTGGCACAAAAGACGTACCAGTGTTTCGGAAGCCCTCAACCAACTAACGTGCGGGCTTGTGCAAATTTGTCATAGCGTTGAAAATGTTTCTAGCGATATGCGCGAGTGTCCTAAATGTGAGATCTGTTTGCCCGACGAGGCGGCCGTTTGCCCGGACGATGGTTCGGCGACGAAGCTGTCGCTGCCCGGCGAGCCTGTTCTTGCGGGGCGTTATCTGCTCGAAAAGCGCATCGGACGCGGCGCGATGGGGCAGGTTTATCTCGCACGCGACAAGAAGTTCGATACGCGCCGAGTCGCGGTAAAGACCGTTCGCCAAGACATCCTTTCGAGCGAGGATCTGCAAGAGGGCGAGGCCATCGCACGTTTCGAACGCGAGGCACAGGCCGCTGCTTCGATCCAGCATCCGAATACCGTGAGCGTCACTGATTTTGGCGAGACTGGCGAGGGCATTTTCTACCTCGTGATGGAATACGTCGAGGGCGAAACGCTACATAAGCTGCTTCGCCGAGAGGGAACTTTGCCGGTAAAGCGTGCCGTTCGGCTGCTCAGACAGATCGCTGACGGCGTCGATGCGGCGCACGAACTCAATATTCTCCATCGTGACCTCAAGCCTGCCAACATCTTCATCATGAAGGGCAAGGGCGGCGACGGTTTCATCAAGGTCGGCGACTTTGGGCTCGCGAAGATCGTCAACCAGACGATCACTGATACATCGTCGAACGCCACGCCTTCGTCCCGCGGCATTATCGGCACGCCCGAATTTATGTCGCCCGAGCAGATGCAGCCGGAAATGGGCGTCGATAAACGTGCGGACCTCTATGCGTTAGGAACGATCGCGTATCTGATGCTTGGCGGCAAAACGCCTTTCACCGGCGACATGATGCAGCTCATCATGCAGAAGATCATGCATCGACCTGAGCCGATCGCGACTTTGCGAAGCGACATTCCGGCCGATGTTGATCGCATCATAATGAAATCACTCGAGATCGATCCTGCGAATCGCAACACGACCGTCGCCGATTGGATCGCCGAACTCGAAGAAGCCGCCGCCGACATCGACGAATCCAAACGCGCAGGAACCGCAAGGCTCGTAATCATGGGCCCAAACGGTGCTGAGGTCTATGTTGACGACGAAAGACGTGCGAGTGTAGGGACTTCGGGCCGTGTTGTCTTGACGGACATTCCGCCCGGACGCCATATCCTTCGCGTTTCGAAGGCCGGCGAAAAAGACGACGAGCGTGTCATCGAAATTCGCGACGGAGCCAGCGAGCAGGTCATTCAAGCGATTCTTCGTCCGCAATCAGGCGGCAGCCAGCCTTCGTCATCGCAGGGCGTTTCTTCGATCGGAGGATCGCCCGCTTCGAGTTTGATGCCTGGCGTCGTGGCTTGTACGAAATGCGGTTCGCGATATGCGCAAGGCGTCAGATTCTGCGGAAGATGCGGCGGTGCGAATTTCGCGATGGTCACGGCACCGGAAACGGCGAGAGATTTTCCATGTCCTCGTTGTGGTGTTCGTTTGCCGGAGCATTCGCGATTCTGCGGCCGATGTGGACTAAACATTACGCCGGCGATGATTCAACAGGGCGGCGGCGTTCACCAGTCAAACGCTCCGGGATTCACGACGCCAACCAAGCCGCTTCCGCCACAAGCTGAGCGTCTCTGCCGACGCTGCGGTAGCGTTTATCCGGCACATATCAAGTTCTGCGGTCGCTGCGGCATTAGTCTGTAGCTTTTAGTCGCGTTTTTCCGAGTTTCTGCGTATAATAACCGCATCTGTACGACTGAAAATTAAGGGACGGGAACCAATTCGATGAAAATTTGTCCGAAATGCCAAAAGACCTACACTGACGCGAACCTCAACTTCTGCCTCGATGACGGCACCGTACTTAACCAAGTGGCTGATCAGGCGATGCCTGATACAGTGCTTCTGAATCAGACACGCCCGACTGCCGAGCCGCAAGGTTTCCCAACGACGCCACAGCAGATGCCGCAGGCTCCGCAGCAACAGGGCGGCTGGAACACCGCTCAGCCTCAGTATTCGATGCAGCCCAAGAAATCGTCGAAGACTTGGGTTTGGGTGCTTTTGGTCATTGGCGGACTGATATTACTTTGCGGCGGCGGCGGACTTGCCGGGCTTATCTACATTGGGTCGCAGGCTGAGAAGTCGAATACGAATACGAACACGACGCCAAACAAGAACAGTAACAGCGGACCGTTCAGTAGTAAGACGAACAGTTCAACGAATGATTCGAATAGCACTACGACGAGTTCTTCACGAACCTCAGTCAACAAGCTGGATCTTTCCGAATGGGTTCGGCCAAATTCGTTGTACGGCAACACCTCATACGAAGGCAGCGAGTTTATGATGTCTTCGAAGCAGAAGAAGTTTTACTACGTGCTAGCGGCGACCGACGAAGCATCGAATAAGACTGAGAAATCAGATGTATCGGTCACGATGAGAAACGTAGATGATGCGGACTCGAGTCTTGGATATGGCTTAGTGTTTCATAGTAATCCGACGCCGTTGCAGAAAGGTTATGCGTTCATTATCAATACGAAAACGCAGAAATATCACGTCGTCTATCACGTTCCCGGCGATGAAAAGAACGTGATCTCGTGGACCAAGTCGGACGCGATCAATAAGGGTTCGGCTGAGAACACGATCGAAGTTCGAGATCTCGATGACAAGATCGAACTCTACATCAATGGCAAGATGGTCAATTCGATCAAGAACGTCCACGGCTACGCGGGCGGCGTTGTGGGATTGTATTCCGGCGATGCTGTAAAGATCGCTTTCAAAGACCTGACGATCAAGAAATAGGTATTCGCATATGAAAACCTGCCCAAAATGCGGCCAATCGTACACGGACGAGAATATCAATTTCTGTCTGAACGATGGTGAACTGCTCACTCAGGCAATGCGTGCTCCTGAGCCGGGAGCCTACCGTGATGATCCGCCGCCGACGATCATGATGAACGAGGCCCGCGTCACCAATCCTGTTGGCTGGCAACAGCCTCAGCAAGGCCAATCGCCGGCACCATATCAAGGCCAACAGGTGATGCAATATCCGTACAATGTAACGCCGAGCCAAACATTGGCGATCGTATCGCTTTGTTTGGGCATCGGAAGCATAACGATCGGTTGGTGCTGCTACTTAGGCGTTCTACTTGCTCCGGCCGCTATGATCACGGGTTTCATCGCGATGTCTCAGGTAAACAAAGACCCGCAGCGTTACTCGGGAAAAGGCTTGGCTTGGGGCGGCATTGCTACGGGCGGCCTTTATTTTGTTGGATTGATCTTGATCGTTTTGATATATGGCTTGGCGATCTTATCCGGAAGCATGAGATAGGAGGCAAGGCCCGAACCCACATTAATGCGTGTTAGTCTCAATGTCATCGCCGGGCCACAGATCGGCAGAAGCTTTGCGTTCGAAGAGCATGACACTTTCATGATCGGTCGAAGCGAAGATTCGCAATTCTGTCTGCCTCAAGACCGATTTTTCTCACGTCATCACTGTCTCATCGAAATAGCTCCGCCGCAGGCGTTCCTTCGCGATCTTGGCTCGACAAATGGCACATTCGTCAACGGAATGCGCGTCGATACGGCTCACCTCAAGAGCGGCGATAAAATACAAGGTGGCGAGACGATACTTGAGGTCGAGGTGTTGGCTGACGAGGCCGGTGCCGGAACGGCGAATGACCCGTTTCTCAAAACACATCCTTCGCTGATCTCAGTTTCGTGTCTGAATTGCAGTGTTCCGGCGAATGTCGCAGCTTCGGGACCAGATGCGAAGCTGACGTTTGTTTGCGACGAATGCCGCGAGAAACTCAAGGCGAATCCGCAGCCCGTGCCGAACTACCAGATGATCCGCATCATCGGCCAGGGTGGCATGGGCAGCGTAATGCTTGCCCGAAGCGAGCAAGACGGACGTGCAGTCGCGATAA
Source organism: uncultured Acidobacteriota bacterium (assembly GCA_937871585.1). Classification (GTDB taxonomy): domain Bacteria; phylum Acidobacteriota; class Blastocatellia; order Pyrinomonadales; family Pyrinomonadaceae; genus OLB17. Next base: position 5,874 of record CALMPJ010000036.1, read on the forward strand.
AGACCTTATTGCCTGAGGTTGCCGTTAGTGAGCAATCGATCAAACGGTTCATGCGTGAGATCGAGGTTGCGTCTTCTCTGCGACATCCGAACGTTGTTAGCTACATCGAACACGGCACGCACAACGGTATGATCTATCTCGTGTCGGAATTCGTTTCCGGCATGGACGCGTCAAAGTTAGCCAAGCATCGCGGTGGAAAGTTGCCTTGGCGCGAGGCAGTTCAGGTCATCGAACAAACGCTCGCGGCCCTTGATTTCGCTCACAAACTCGGATTTGTTCATCGCGATATCAAAGAGCAGAACATTCTGATCGAAGGCACCTTCCCGAATTCGAACGCAAAACTAACGGATTTTGGTTTGTCGAAAAGCTTCAAACAAACCGGAATGAGCGGCGTGACGATGGTCGGCGATGTGGCCGGAACGATCGCATATATGCCGCCGGAACAGGTTCGTGATTTCAAGGAAGTAAGGCCGCCATCGGACATTTATGCTGTTGGAATGACGGCGTATAGTTTGCTGACCGCCGCTCATGCGCTCGATATAGGGCCGAAAGCCGGGATCTCGGAGACCGTGAAAGCGATCTTCGAAAAGCCGATCGTGCCGCTGTATCAACGCGTTCCCGACATCCCGCACAACGTCGCCGCCGTCATCGAAACGGCACTTGCGAAACAGGTCGAACTCCGCTGGAGCAATGCCGGAGCAATGCGTGAGGCATTGCTCCGTTCGGCGGCAGAACACAATTAAACAGTCTTTGTAACTTTGGAAAGCGATCGCGGCGCATCGGCATCAATGCCTTTTGCCGCCGAAAGATACGCCGCAAACAATTGCGCCGGCACAATAAATGGTATCGGCGTCAGTATCTCAGGCATTGGTGGCATCAATATCGAACGTGGTGACGCCGCAGCGATGGTATCGTCGTTCGTTATCGAAAGACAATCGGCATGAAGGCGTTCGAGATCAGCGAGCAGATCTAGCGAACTCGGTGTCGTCTTGCCCTCAGGGGCAAACATAATGACAGGGAAGCGGCGTTCGACAATTGCGAGCGGGCCGTGGAAAAAGTCAGCAGTCGAGAAGCGTTCGGCGACAACGTAACATGTTTCCATCAGCTTCAACGCCAGCTCATACGCATTCCCATAATTCAATCCGCGTCCGACGACGACGCAGTTTTCCATAAACGTATATCGATCGACGAGTTCGCGAACGTCGTTCTCGCGTTCGAGAGCCTGAGCCGTGAGATTTGGTATCTTCTCGACATCGAGACCTTCTGCACCGAGAGCTTGTGCCAACAAGAAGAAATGCAGGATCTGCCCCGAATAGGTTTTGGTTGCCGCAACGCTGCGTTCCGCGCCCGTGCCGAGCAAAATACTCAATTCGGCTTCCTTTGTAAGTCGTGAATTCTCCGTATTGGTGATCGCAAGGGTTTTATGTCCCTTTCGGCGCATATGAGCCAGGACTTCGGCAACGTCAGGCGCGGCACCCGATTGACTAATCCCAATACACAAACTGCGCGGATACTCGAGCTGAGAATTGTATTTGGTAATCACACTCGGCGCCGCCAACGACACCGGAACTCCTAGGTGGATTTCAAAGAGGTAGCGAGCGTACAATGCGGCGTGATCGCTAGAGCCGCGAGCGGCAATCACGACCATTTCAAAGCGCGAGTCTCGGATTGCCGACAGTTCCGCTTCGTAGCGGCCGACATTGGCGGCTAAGATTGCCGGTTGCTCGCGGATCTCGGACTCCATCAAG
>CALMPJ010000037.1 GCA_937871585.1 uncultured Acidobacteriota bacterium
GTGATCTGATCCGACAAGCAGTTGAGGTCGAACGTGCCGGTCTGAAAGTACAGTTCAAAACGGTCGACCAGCACGATGTGCCGCAAGAACTGCTGCAAAAGTTCGACGACGACCCGGCATTCGAAGCCGCTTTCAATGCCTTAACTCCAGGCAGGCGTAGAGGTTACCTCATTCATTTCTCGCAACCAAAACAATCCGAAACGCGCATTTCCCGCATCGAAAAATGCTCGCCGCAAATATTCAACGGCATTGGATTACACGATAGGTACAAGTCGATGAAGAGTTAGGTCTGATGATCAAGGTGAGCTACTTCGGCAGTGAGTCGGTCGAGGTTTTGACCGTTGGCGGTTTCGAGAAAATCACGCATCTTCGTCGCGAAGACCTGATTCTCAAACTCCTGCTCCCATTTTACGAGCGTCACCCCATTTTCTTCTTGCAAACTGATCGTAAGCTCGTAGATCGGCAAAGAAACGTGGTCGATCACAACTTTTTGCTCAGGAATAACTTCACGAAACACGCTTTCGTTCGGATAATCCTTCCCGTCCGGCCCGTGCATCGTATATATCCAACGACCGCCTGATTCAAATTCACAAACCTCGAAAGTGTTTGAAAAACCTTCCGGTCCCCACCAACGAGCCAACCGATCAGCATCAGCAAACGCCGCCCACACGTCGGCTATCACACAGTTTATCTTTCGTGTTGTATACATCGTCGTATTTGTCAGTTTTATGCTCGGACTATTTCAAAGCCCCGATCTGCTGCATGATGGCGAGGCTGTCCAATAGGTTCCACGTTTCGATGATCAGACCTTCTTCGTTGAAACGTTGCAGGTCCCAAAAAGTCGCCGTGATGGTCTCACCCGTAGGCGGAACGCCCAAAACGATCTGCGAATGCGTCGCCGTTGCCACGCTTCGGCCCATGACCCAATCGTCTTCGGCAACGCAGTGCTCGACCGTGATCTGAATGTCCGGCCACGTTTGATGCAGACCCACAAAAAAAGCGTGAATACCTTCACGCCCTTTCTCGCTCTGTTTCGATTTGACTTGGTGATCCGCGGCGTAGAAGCTCACACAATAGTCGATCTCTTTTGAATTGAACGCTGCTTTCGCGTCCAAATAGTACTGTTTGTTTCGTAACACGTTCTCGCCAGCGTTCGCATCTGTCATGCCCAGATTATAAACGATTGCGCCAAATAGACTAGACCTCATTCTAGTCTCTAAACCTATCTCTTATCGCGGTTTCAAGAACATTAAGATCAATGTCTGTTAACTTCTTGAACTTGATGCAATAGCCGGTGACGGTGGCTTTGCCTAGGGTTTTGCCGTAGGTTTCGGGCAGATAGTTCTTGTCCTCAATGCCCATGATATAGACGGAAATGCCGGATTTGTTGGGGCTAATGCCGATCTGGTAGAACTCGCTGATCGTACCGTCGGCATATTTGTGCGGGCGAGAGCCGAACCCGATGTCAGGGTTAGAGACGATCTTGCCGTCGCTGTTTTTGCCGTCGAGAAACCACAACTTACATTCTGGATTTACACGAAGAATAAGGTCATGCAAAGTCTGGATCTCGCTTCGTTTTGGTTCTGCGTGGCTAGCGATAAACTCTTTGATTTGTGCTTTTACATTCATACTTTATGGCTTCGCGTCGAGAAATGCGTTGATCATCGGAACGAGCGTTTGTCTGTGGTTCATCAGCGTGACGTGTGTCGTGTCGGGCACAATGGCGAGTCTCGACGCCGAGCGGGGCTGCATGTCGCCGTGGATATTTCCACCGCCTTTAAGTCGGAACATCTCGGCTATGTGTTCCATCCTAACACCATCTGCGTCGCCATGGACAAAGAACATCGGCGCCTTTGTCGCAGCGAATTTGTCGGCGCCAAAATCGTACGGCTTTCCGGCCATCGCAACAACATGCTTGATGAATTCCGGAAACTTGTCAGGCGTCGGGCTCAGTCTTTTGTACTCAGCTTCCATTGGCGAGCCTTTGAAAACTTCCGCGGTTAGGTTGGGGAGTGCCTCGCGGCCTTCTTTTACCCAGCCGTCGAGGCGGAACGGTGCCGAAATGCTGACGACCTTCCGTACATTTTCCGGATGACGGATCGCACTCATAATCGCCACGCCGCCGCCCAAACTGTAGCCAACGACGTCTGCTTTGGCGATCTTGAGATGACCGAGCAAAGCCGAAATATCATCCGATAGATTTTCAGCACTCATATCGCGATCGATATCCGCGGTGCGTCCGTGGCCCTGCAATTCGACTGCGATCACTTTGCGTGTTTTGGCGAGTTCGTTGACCCATTCTTGCCAGTCGCCCGAGATCGCCATGAACGCCCCGTGCAACAAAACCACCGGCTCGCCCTTGCCGTGAATTTCGAAATACATCTTAAGCCCATTGACCGGTGCATAGCCTGTCGTTGGTTTCTGCTGTCCCGACGCTAAGCCAGAGAACAAAACTATCGCCAAAAATGTAGCCGGAAATAATCCTCGCATACTAATTCTCCTATATCTGCGGCGCTCCTGTTTTTACTTCACCGTCTCGTTCGTACGTCATGCTGATAATGCCATTTGGCGAAACCTGCGAATCCGTGACCCTGAACGCTGCCGGGATCGTACCGTCTTGGAATAGCCGCTTCCCGTCGCCGAGGGTGACTGGGAAGATCATTAGTTCTAATGCATCGACGAGGTCGGCTTTGAATAGCGTCTGAAGCATATTCGCACTGCCCATCGTATAAATATCAGGGCCTTCAGTCTTTTTCAATTCGCTCACCTTCTCGGCAAGATCGCCGCCGAGAAAGACGGTCGGGTGCCAGTCGCTGGAATCACGAGTATTCGACGCCACATATTTCGTCGCGGTCATTACATTCGGCCAGAAATCCGAATGCGAAGGCCAATACGGCTCCCAAACATCGAACGTCTCGCGGCCGAGCAGCAGATCGACAGGTTTTGCCAGTCGGTTCTGAATGACCGCTCCTGTTTCCTCGTCAACGTATCCAAAAAACCAGCCTTCGTACTGAAAGCCATTCTCAGGACTCGACTGGATCACTCCGTCAAGAGTGATAAATTCTGCCGCAATGAGCTTTCTCATAATTCTGTCCCTTTGTGTTGTGAGAGGCGAGCAAGTAGTTCGACCAAATTCTGCAACTGAACCTTCACGCCCTCCGTAAATCCGCTTGCGAGTATCATCTCCATTCGCTCGAGCGATTCGTTGTAAATCGAAACGCTGACTGTCGTTGTATCGCCTTGGTCGATGAAATCGAAGTTCCAGTCAGAACCCGGCAATTGTAGGTTCTCGTCCGCATCTGCAAATGCGTTGAAGAACTTGAAGTTGGTCTTCGGCGTGATCGACGTGTATTTCTGAACTGCCCAACGCTCCGTGCCGTCAGGCCCAACCATCGCGTAGAATCTGCGGCCGCCGACCTCGAAATCAAGCACCTTTGTGTGTGACGCGAACGGCTTCGGTGCCCACCATTGGTCGAGCAGCTCGGCCTTTGTATAAGCGTCCCAAACCAGATCGAGCCCGGCCGCGAATTCTTTGGTTATCGAGACGGTCTTCGCCTCTTTATCTACAACAAAATCAAATGGGTTATCAGTACTCATTTCTTCTCCAAAAACTCCTTGAGCGAATTGTTAACAAGGTCATCCCAGCCCGCTTCAAAATTGTGAACTGCAAGTTCGGGAACGTCTGCCGGAAACGTCTCGATTCCCGTATGTGTGAGTTTCAAACGCGTGTTCTCATCCTCGGGAAACAGTTCCCACGTAACGTAAGAAACTCCACTGTAGCCTTCGTACGCCCAGGTGTGGACGAGCTTTGTCTCGGGCACAACCTCAGTGATCTCACATAGATGATTCCACTGCCTGCCGTCTGGCTCACCGGCAAGGAATTCGAACTTGAAGCCGACTTCGAGACGAAACTCCTGTATATCGACGTACCACTGCTTCATCAGTTCTTTTTCCGTCAGCGCTCGCCAAACCATGTGACTGTCCGCCGCAAAAACTCTTTCTACTACAACAATTTTCTCGCTCATGAATTTTCTCCACCGATCTCCGCAAGCATTTCGTCGAGCTTCGTGTAGCTGATCTCCATACCTTCGGTCATTCCGGTTGATAAGGCCTCGTCGCGGTCCGCTTGCGATGCGTACTTTATCGTGGTCGCGACGTTAGTGATGCCATCGACCTCATCGAATGTAACGGTGATGATGGACGGTTCGCCGCCCATTCCGATGCCCATGTTGCCCGGATCGAAAGCCTGCGTGTGAACGATCTTCGAGTGTGGAACGACTTCCAGGACATCGCCCGTGAATCCAAACTCCATGCCGTCTTCGTCGTTGTGCCAACGCCACTGATAAGTGCCGCCGACACGCATGTCCATCTCGCAGACGGGCATCGACCAATTAGGCGGACCTGTGCACCAGCGTCGCAGCAGGTCCGGTTCCATGTACGCCCGCCAAACCAAATTGGCCGGGGCATCAAAGCTCCGCTTAACTAGAACTTCGGTTTCTGACGGCAAACTTGCTTCTGCTGGATTCATTTCTTTTTCTCCTGTTTGTCCTGTTCCTTTAGCTCGGCAAGTAGCACATCAAGCTGCTCAAACCGACTTTCCCAGATCTTTCTATATTGCTCAAGCCATCGGTCGATCTCTTTCATTTTGTCGATCTCCAACGTGTAATAGATCTCACGGCCCTTTTGCTCCTGCGTCACAAGCTCGCATTCCGTTAGTATCCGCAGATGCTTGGAAACCGCCTGCCGCGTCGTGTGAAAATTCTCCGCAATAGCATTCGGCGTCATCGCCTGCAAAGCGATCAAAGCAATGATCGCCCGCCGAGTCGGATCTGCAATGGCTTGAAAAACATCTCGTTTCATAACGTCGGAAACAAGTATGCAACCATTCAGTTGCACATGTCAAGTGCAACCGAACGGTTTCAGGACATGGTTATGAGAAATTCGCCTCAGATCCAGTCCGAAAACAAATTTGGCTTGACGCGGAGTAGAAGTGGAATAAAGATGGTGTGATACAACGAACCGATTTAGAACCCCGAGCATCGAAAACGTATGCGAAAAATAGTTTCCCTCGTTTTTGTCGGAGTTTTATTAGCCGCAAGTGTACTGGCTCAAGAATCCATAGACGAGCAAGTGGTATTGGCAGATCCAGTTATGGAGCAAGTCATTTCAAGAATCCTCAAATGGAATTTCAGACCTGCTTCCCGACCAAAAACAATTCTCGTCGGAGATCGAGGCATCAAGAGCGAGTGGTTTCCAGCCATTCATAATTTAACTTTCCGCCTTGCTTCACAAAATGACGCTCTCAAAGCGAAAAACGGAGTGTTCTTGTTCGAAGGATTAATGCGAGTAGGGCGGCATTATTCAATCAACGTTGGGTGGGGAGATTTCGAATGCAGCGCCTCTGGTGACGTATGGAAATTCAATGTTGGTGCGGACGGCAACGTTCGCCTATGGCGACCTAATGAGTCTGGATGGGGTCGCGGGTGCGGCGGTAGTGGTGGTCCTCCAACGATCAAGGGGCTGACATTGGGAGAAGTAAGTCCGAATGAGATTCCCGGATATGAATTTTTCAAGAAAGGAAGGTTACAGTCGATAAGACTGGGCATTTCGACAAAGGACGACATACGCAAGATCTTTGGTGACACTTGTGAATCAGTCTGCGATTACGATGAGCACTGGAAGATTCATGCTGACTATTTTGATGACAGAGTCGAGTTTAGCCGAAGTAATGGCGACACGAAAGACGCGCAAATAGAGACAGAATACACTCCTAGGCCCGAATTCGTCGATAGACTAGAATCGCTGCGTCTTACTCCAAAGAAACGTGTCTCGTTCCTCAAAATTTCGTTACCGCGAACCTTTGGTAGAAGTGAAACATATTCAGTTGGCCACGCGTGGGATGAAAATGGATTTGGAGGTGCCGTACACATGTCTTTAAAGGTATATGCGGATGGGTACGGTCTCGAGTACCATGTTTTCGGCGAGGAAACCTTTAATAATCTCCGCAAAAAAGAGCCCGTGGCGAAAGAGCCAGCTCGCAAAGGTGATTTGAGTTATATCGAATACTCAATATCTGATTCATTTGAGAATGTAATTTTCGCAAGCAGGATCAAGGCAAAGAATTGAATGTATACTGATGCCCGACGTACTAAAGCTCACCACTCCTGAATAACAACGCCGATCTGGCCGTCGGTTAGGGCGAATTCTTTGGCGCCCCAAGGTCGAAGAGTTATCTTTGAAAGGTTTGGGTGGAGGAATTCGGGGTGTGACGTTGAGACCTTGTCGTAAACTTCCTGGATATTTTGGGTCACTAGGCGGAACTCGGGATTGTGCTCTTTGGCAAGTTTGGCGTTCTGAAAAAGGTTGACGCCAAGGCCGTCTCTTCCAACGACGCAGAACGGCTGGAATGATCGTCGTTCATCATGCCTGATCTCAAAGCCAAGGCAATCGACGAACATTTTCACACCATCGGCGATGTCAACGTAGAAGATGTTTGGAACTAGCTTTTCGAATTTCATAATTTGATTGTCTACATTCGCTAAGATCTCGGTTCAGCCCATTCGAGAGCTTGTTGTTCGTCGGCGAAGGTGCGGAACTCGGTTACTTTGCCGTCGCGAAATGTGAAGACGTCGCCGGTACGGCCGTCGAGCCAGTCGGTTTGGTCGTTTAGCTTGACGCGGACGTGGCAGGACACGACGATCTTGTCGCCTACGACAGTGAACTGTTCGGGCTCGCAAGAACCTTCCTCCCAGGTAGAACGTCCGGCTTCGACATGCGTTCTTACGGCTTCGATGCCGTGAAATTCTCCTGCCATCGGTGTTCCTTCAAACTCGATACGCACGATCTGCGGATCAAAGTCCTTTACGAATGCTTCGACATCGTTCCGGTTAAGCGCGGCATAGACTTGTTTTAATGTTTCGATCTCGTTTTCCATATCTCGATCCCAATCCTTACTGAGCATCAACTGTTCGATGAGGTACGCGTGGTGCATTTCGTGGACGTAGAGATGGCGGAACATGATGAACACCGAATAATGATCGAACGCTTCGTGGACGGCGGTTTTCTGCCACTCTTCTGGCGTGAGTTGCTTGAGTATCTCGACGAGCGACGCTCGCTCGCGCACGTATCTCTCAAGGCTCTCGTCAAGATCGACCTCGAGCATCGCTCCGGCTTCATCCTCCGCCGAATTCTCGATCACCTTAATGAACGGCTCGTCCTCCGCCAATATCAACTCCAGCCGCGCCCGAAACGCCACGTCCGACTGCGACAAATGCACCGCATTCTCATACGCCGACCATTTATCCGGACTCGGCCGCCGCCTAAGTATCGCCTCCGGCACCTCGCGGATCAAAGGAACGATCACGCCGGGAGCCGTTGCGAGTGCGGAGATCAATGTGTTGGTGTCGCTCATAGCATTCTTACGGAGCTTCGGCTGGTGCGGAAGCAGCTTAATCTGTCGCTTTTTGAGAATAATACGACACTTTTACCGCTTCCCAAGCCATTTTTTGCCATTCGTGACGCATTTTTTGGGCTTCGTGAGGTACTTTGCGGCCTTCGTGAGGCACTTTGAGGGCTTCGTGAAAGACTTTTACCGCTTCGTGAAAGACTTTTACCGCTTCGTGAAGGAGTTAATGGGCTTCGTGAGGTACTTTTTGCCCTTCGTGAGATACTTTTCCCGCTTCGTGAGGCACATTCAGGGCTTCGTGAAGAATATTCTCCCCTTCATAAGGAACCTTGACGCCTTCGTGGCTCTTTCCGATGGTCAAATTTCAACGTAAGAGAACGCAAGGTACCATTCGCCATTCTTTATGCATGCTACGGAAGCACTCGCATTGAAGTATATTTTCTTGCCATCTTTCAACTTCGGCGAAAGGGGAATTCCGACACAGTTATCTTTCAATCTGCCTTCTACTTTTCCGAGTTTCAATTCAATTAGTTCGCCGTACATTCGGTAACTGGCCATTTTGTAATTAACATATTCCGCTTTGCTCCCACTCCAACAGTAAAGATATGCCGGGCAATTTGTTGGAACCATCTCGAACTGGGTTTCGAAGTCTTTTTTGATCTCCAGTTCTATAAATTTAGCTAGTCGATCCGCCAATCTTTCTCGTTCGGCTTGAGAAACTTTGAGATGCCTTAGCTTCTTCCGGTCGACTGTCTGTGCAGAAACGGAGTTCGCCAGCAAAGCCGCAATGAACAGTAGGATGGGTATAGAGAGATTCATATAAACAAGCGGTTATACTGCGGCCTTCTCAACGCGGTTGTAGACGGTGTCTCGTTCCACGGCTTCGAAGCCGGCACGTTCGATCATTTCGATGATCTCTTGTTTGGTCATTTTCACCTCGCCTTCGGCGGCGTAGGCGTGGGTTAGTTCGCCGCCGTCGGTGATGGTGCCGTCGAGGTCGTTGGCTCCGAAGTGGAGGGCGGTCTGGGCGGTGGCTTTGCCGAGCATGACCCAGTAGGCCTT
>CALMPJ010000038.1 GCA_937871585.1 uncultured Acidobacteriota bacterium
CGGAATTTTCTTGCACTGCTCGGCTGGTCTGCAGGCGAAGAGCAGGATATCTATTCGCTCGATGAACTCGTCGCCAAATTCTCGCTCGACGGCATTCACCGCTCGAACGCCGTCTTTAACTTTACCGAGGGCGACCCGCGAAAATGGACCGACGACAAGGCCCAATGGATGAACGCCGAATACATTCGCACGATGCCCATCGATAAGCTGATCGCACACGTCAAACCTGAGCTAAAGGCCGCGAAACTCTGGCGAGAAGAATACGACGAAGACGACCGAGCCTGGTTCGAGCGCGCCATCGACGCGATCCGAGCACGGTTTTTCACGCTCAAGGATTTCTCATCGCAAGGCCGTGCCTATTTCAGCGAAGACTACGATTTCGACGCCGCAGCGATCGAGAAGAACCTGAACAAGTTCCCCGATCTCAAACAATGGCTGCCCGAGCTCGCCGATCGTTTCGAAACTGAATTCGGAACGCAGGCTGCCAACCTGCCCTTTACCGAAGAGAATATCGAAACCGTCGTTAAAGCCTTCACCGAAGAAAAAGGCACCAAACTCGGCGTCATCATGAACGGAGCACGAACACTACTTACCGGAGTCGCCGTCGGCCCATCGATGCTTACGGTTTTTGAGATCATCGGGCTTGAAAGGACTATAATTAGATTGAAGAGCCAAGTGGCGTGGAACATCTGATCAATGTATTCGCGAATACAACATAACGTGTAAATTCCACTACTCTTTGGAGATAAATTACTTATGAAAGGCTTTAAATCTAATATTGAAAAAGACACGCTCAAGAACAAGAATTTCCGCAAGGTTTTGTACAGCGGGCAGCATTTGCAGCTCGTGCTGATGAGCCTAAAACCGAAGGAAGAGATCGGGCTTGAGACGCATTGGGAGAACGATCAGTTCTTGCGGTTTGAGGGCGGCAAGGGTCGTGTGATCATCGACAAGACGACTTACAACGTCAAGGACGGCGACGCGGTGATCGTGCCTTCGGGTGCGAAACACAATGTGATCAACACGTCGGCAAGCGAAGATCTGAAACTCTACACGATCTACGCTCCGCCGCATCATAAGGATCAGATCGTTCGTAAGACCAAGGAAGAAGCTGAGGCAAACGACGAGGAATTTGACGGCAAGACGACCGAAAAGCCGAAAAAGAAAAAGTAGCCGTTTGGTTGCACGAAACCACCGTATCGCGCGTTCATACATCGTAAAGGTGTTTATGCGCTCAGCCACGAAAACATGGCCGATTGGGCTCATTGTGATGTTTATCGCGATGAGTTCCGCGGCCGTTTTAGCGCAGACGCCGACCCCGCTTCCGACGCCAAGGCCTTTGCCGCCGGAGTTTTTCAAACGCCGCGATGCCGCAGCCGCATTCGACCTTGGTCGACATCTTCTAAGACAGGGCAAAGTTGATTCGCTCAAGAACGCAGGCGAGCGATTTGCCGATGCGGAGCGGCTGTATCTCGAGATCGACGACCGTGCAAATGCCGCAGCAGCACGGCTCGGGATCGGAGCCGTCAAGGTCGCCGAAGGCGACACCGCGGCTGCCGCACAGGCTTACGAGCGTGCGATCAGCATTCTTCGCACGGAGCAAAAACCCATCGAATCGACTCTCGCGCGGCTCGGTTTTCTCTACGACCATCTCGTTACACGTCGGTTCATTTTCAAATACGACAAGCTTGAGGTCGAACGTCCGCCTCGCGGTTACGACAGGAATGGCGACCGAATTGACCCAAGATTTTCGCAGCTTTCTGAGCGCGAGCACGTCCGGTATTTCAATCAGCCGTTCGTCGTTTACATCGAGCCCGAACGTGAGTCGGTGCTGGATGATCCGCGATTTGCCGGCTCCGATCGTAAGCCCGAACCTGTCAGTTTCTATCGCGATGTGCTGAAGATCTGGCAGCGAAACGGCGTTCGCAGCCTTGAGATCGCTGCGGACATTTCGCTTATGGATGCGTGGTCTGAAACCGACGCCAAGGTCGCGGCATTCTACGGCAAACGCGCAATTAACAAGTATCAGGAACTGCGTCGAGAGTTTCAGCGCGACAAGCCCTACGACCCGCGAGCATTTCAAAATCTGCTCTCCGATAAATATCGCACGCTCGCCGATCTGCTCATCGGGCTCGGCCGTTTTGCCGAGGCGGACGATGTGCTGCGGATGCTCAAAGAAGAAGAATTTTTCGATTTCACCGAACGCGACGCGACTGAGATCGAACGACTAAAACAACGAGTTCGCCTTACTCCAAAAGAACGCGAGCTTATCGACCGCTATTTGGTTCTTGCAAACCGTGCGACCGAGATCGGCGAGGAGGATCGCAAACTCGAAGACACCAAAGCAAAAAACGAAAAAGCAGGCGTCACGCGCGACGGGGCTGACGCCAACGAACACAAAGAACTTGGCTCGCAAGTCGCCGATATAAACGCCGCGTTCGACCTTTTCCTGCGCAAAGAATTGGCATTCGAGATCGGTTCGGACAATCAACTAGCATTGCGTGCCGATCGGGAATTACAACGCTCAGTCACAAATTGGGGAGCCGGAACCGCAACGCTCTACACCGTCGTTACGGAGAATCGCTATCGTGTGATCTTGACCACGCCGACCGTGCAGATAGACGGAAAGACGGACATTCCGGCGGCTGAACTAAACAAGAAGATCTACGCATTTCGCGACGCGTTGCAAGACCCGCGAGTCGATCCGCGGCCACTCGGAAAACAGCTTTTCGACATCTTGCTAAAGCCCATCGAGCAGCACCTTTCGAAAGGTAACATCGACACACTCGTCTGGTCGCTTGACGGAAATCTGCGTTATATTCCGATGGCCGCGCTGTCGCCGGACGGCAAGAAATATCTGGTCGAAACATATCAAAACGTCACGATCACGCCGCGAACCCGCGACCGCATCACATCACAAAGTTCACCTTGGAAAGTGCTCGGAATGGGAACTTCGGCCGAACAAAGCGTGATGTTTCCCGACCAGCCAGGCATTAAAACAAAGCTCGATGCCTTGCCCGGAGTGAAGCAAGAGCTACAGTCGATAGTTCGCGATGAAACGATCCAGAATGATTCCGGGTTGCTCGTCGGTAGGCGATTTATCGATGCAGAATTTACGCGGCAGAACCTTACTGATTCACTTGCGTCACGAAAATTCTCCGTCGTCCATTTCGCCAGCCACTTCCGTTTGGGCAAGAGTTGGACGACATCCTATCTGGTCATGGGCGGCGGCAAGCTGCTGTCGCTCGAAGAAATGGTCGAATCGCCCGCGATCGATTTTCGCGATGTAGAGTTAGTAACTTTGTCGGCGTGTAACACTGCACTAACAACGGCATCAAGCGGCATCGAGGTCGATTCGCTTGCCGAGGCCGTAGTTGCAAAGAACGGCAAAGCTGTTCTGGCGACACTCTGGAACGCCTACGACGAAAGTACGCTGCAGTTGATGACCGAGTTTTATCGAAATCGAGTCAGCAACCCTAACGCAACCAAATCTGCGGCTTTACGCGAATCGCAACTGAAACTCATCGCGTCAACCGATCTCAACCATCCATTCTATTGGTCGGCCGTGACTCTGATCGGCAATTGGCGTTGATTTAAAGTTCGTCCTTTTCTCGTAAGCACACGTCTTATCTTTCAGTTCACTCACATGAATAGAACGATCAAGACCCTTGCCGCCACGATTATGCTCGCGACGCTTTCGGGCGTAGCCGACGCACAGAGGTCGAACGTAAATGTTGATTCCGGAAGCGGCGACGGTAGATATCGAGGTCAGACGTCGGCTCACGTCTGGGCAGACCCGAATCCGACCGGAATGGTGTTCGATCATTGGTCAGGCGATACGTCGTTGCTGCAGAATCCGCGCGAATCGCACACAAAACTGAGGATCGCCAAGTTGAATGTTTCGGTAACCGCAAACTATCGATCTGCACCGGCGTGGACTCCGACACTCGAGACGATCAATATGATCCAAATGGGCTATTACTTTCCGTCGTCGCCTGTCGGAGTGATCTTTCATTTCCACGGACAGGGCGGTTCGGCAAGCTTGTTTTACAGCAATCTCGAACGCCGAATATTCGCCAACGAAGCCGTCGCCGAGGGCTACGCAGTTGTTTCGATCGACAGTGCGGACCGCGTGAATCGCGATTGGAATACGAGCAACGATCTTGCGACCAGTCCCGATATTCAAAACGTTCAAGCCGCGATCGACCGCTTCATTTCGTTGGGACTAATGACTGCAAATACGCCCAAATTCGCACATGGTTTCTCAAAAGGTGCGGGTTTTTCGCCGCGGGTCGCTCGTGCTTTGAATTTTCGAGCTACATCAATGTCTTGTTTAGCAGGAACACCCGACATCATCAATATCACGACTATTCCAACGATCTGGACGATGGCACAGCTTGACGGAACTATAATGGCAGGTGGTGTCGCCCAATCTCGTGCAAACCATCAAAATTTGCTAAATCGTAGTATTCCGACCCAATGGCACCTTGCCGTACCTTCGCCGGTCTATCCCGAAAGGTTCTGGCGAATAACCGGCCTAACGGCGGCGGATTCGCAAGCGATCTACAACTCCCTGAAACAGACCGGCTTTCTCGACGGACGCAATTTTTTGCTTGCCGACCCAGATGCATCCGGATGGCAGGCCGTCATTCCCACGCAGTATTCGTCTTTCACCGCCGCGATCAGCGACCAACTTCGAATCTGTTGGACCGAACACACTTTCTTTAGCGACTACAACCGTCGCGTTCTCGATTTTTTCAATACTTATCGCTGAACTAAACCTCGATGGTTCTGTGCTTTACCGGCGATGAAAGAACGATCGCTGTGGTCGTAATACCGTATGGCACGAGACGGTCGATGACTTCCTGAAGATGCTCGACCGAACGGACGGCGAGTTTCATTATGAATGAATCGCCGCCTGTGCCGCGATGACATTCGAGAACCTCATTCGATTGCTCCGCGACCTCGACAATGTGGCTGTAATCGACGCCTGTGATGCTCATTCGAACGAACGCAAGTATCGGCAGTCCGACCTTTGCCGTGTCGATCTGAGCGTGATAGCCGAGAACTATCTTCGCATCCTCAAGCTTGCGAATCCGCTCGATAACCGCGGGCGTGGTTAAACCGACACGGCGGCCGAGTTCGGCATAGCTTGTTCGAGCGTCTTCCTGAAGCTCTTTTAGTATCTTTCGGTCAATTTCGTCGATCATAAGGCAATTGTAGCCTAGAAACTAATGATTTAAAGCGAAGGGCGAGTAATAACTAACAATCCCCATTCAACCACGTAATGCTTTCGATTACAATTACTTATTCTGAGATAACTCTCTCTCGTTCGATCACATCGAAACTATGACTGGAGCCGCCGCAACGATGCTAAACGATACCGCGACCAACACGCCTGACGAAGCCGACTTTGCGATCGAAAACTTCACCGTATCACAGGCGGATCTGCCTGAATTCAAAGATATGAAGTTCGAGAATATCAACGAACTTCACCTCGACCATCCGGGAGCTAACGACGCGGACTATCGTGCGCGCCGCGACGTGATAGCGGGCCATGCCAAGCATTTTCGCGAAACCGGCGAGATCGTCGATGTCGATTACAGCCCGCGTGAACAGCGTGTTTGGCGCTACGTCGCTGAGGAATTAGAAGAGTTGCAGCAGCGATATGCTTCGCCGTTCTATCTTCGTGCAAAGAAAGACCTTGGCATCACGACCGAGCGTATTCCGCAACTTTCGGAGATGAATCGTCGATTGACGGAACTTACAGGATTTCGCCTCGCTCCGATCGAAGGTCTTGTCGAAACTCGCGGTTTTCTTTCGTGGCTGTCGTATCGCGTGATGCTATCGACACAGTACATTCGCCATCACTCGCAGCCCGCATATACACCGGAACCCGACATCGTCCACGAAGCCATCGGACACATTCCGATGTTCACGAACCCGAATTTTGCCGACTATTCCCAGTTCATCGGCCACGGTGCCCGCATCGCTAACGATAAGCAACTAGAGGAGTTAGGCCGCCTGTATTGGTTCACGATCGAGTTTGGCCTGGTCGAACACGAAGGTGACATCAAGGCGTATGGTGCCGGCTTGCTCTCAAGTTTCGGCGAACTCGAACACTCATTTAGCGATCAGGTCGAACGCCGTCCGTTCGACCTCGAACAGGTCATCAACCACGAATACACATACAGCGATATGCAAAAAGTACTGTACGTAATTCCGTCGTATGCGGAGCTGAAAGAAGTTACAAGAAAATACATCGAGACATTTCAATGATCACAGAAACAAACACAGCAATTGAAACGAATACGGCGGTGCAGAATCCGCTTGGGCTGAAGAAGATACACCACGTCGAGTTTTACGTGGGGAACGCGAAGCAGGCGGAGTTTTATTATCGTAAGGCGTTTGGGTTTTCGCGGGCAGCCTATAGCGGTCTGGAAACGGGGAATCGTGAAACGACCTCGTATTTGATGCGGCAGACTAATATCAACTTTGTGCTGACGACGCCGCTAAATCCGGAGCATCCGGCGGCAGAGCATATCAAGCAGCACGGCGACGGCGTACGCGACATTGCGTTCTATGTTGAGGATGCCGATCATGCGTTTCACGAAGCCGTACGGCGTGGTGCGACGCCCGTGACTGAACCGCATGACCTTGCGGATGAGAACGGATCGGTTCGTCATTCGGCGATCGCGACCTATGGCGATACGATCCATTCGTTTATCTCGTACAACACCAATAACGGACACAATTACAATGGCGTGTTTCTGCCCGGATTTACAGCTCAGGACGTTGCCGGCGAACCGACCGGAATCATGATGGTCGACCACATCGTGGGGAACGTCGAACTCGGTAAGATGAACGAGTGGTGCGATTTTTACCGCGATGTGATGGGCTTTTTCCGTTACATAACGTTCGACGACAACGATATATCGACCGAATATTCGTCGCTAATGTCGATCGTAATGAGCGATGGGCAGCACAATATCAAATTCCCGATCAACGAGCCCGCATCAGGAAAAGGCGGCAAATCACAGATACAGGAATACATAGATTTTTATCGTTCAGCCGGTGCTCAGCATATCGCGTTGCTTTGCCGTGATATTCGCTCGACTGTTGCCAAATTGATGGAAAACGGCGTCGAGTTCCTGACGATTCCCGACACATATTACGAGGACGTGCTCGACCGCGTCGGTGAGATCGACGAAGACATCGAAAGCCTCAAGAAGCTCGGAATCCTCGTCGATTGCGACGAAGAAGGCTATTTGCTACAGATCTTCACCAAACCTGTCGAAGATCGCCCGACTGTGTTCTACGAAATTCTCCAACGCAAAGGCTGCAAAGGATTTGGCAAGGGCAATTTCAAGGCGCTGTTCGTCTCGATCGAAGAGGAGCAGCGGCGGCGTGGCAACTTATAGTTATAACGACGGTTAAGCATCTTGATGGCGGAAATTCGCGATTATACAAGCGGCGATATCGAAGCGGTTGTTGAAATATTTCGATCTAATATTCCGAAATATTTCAGCGACCACGAAGAACTGGAGTTGCGCTCCTATTTGGCTGACTATCCCGAGAACTATTACTTGGTCGAAGTTGGCGACGAAGTGGTCGGAGCGGGCGGAGTCGCTCTGAACGAAGACGACACCGTCTCGTTGTGCTGGGGAATGGTCCGACATGACCATCTTGGAACTGGTCTCGGCAAGCTGCTTACCGAATACCGAATCGAGCGCTCGAACAAAGTGTTTGGGCAAAAAGCGTTAGTAACGAGCACCTCGCATCTGACCGAAGGTTTCTATAATCGATACGGCTTTGTAACGACCGAACGCACGTTCGACGGCTTCCGGCCCGGGCTCGACATCTGTAAGATGCGGAGAGAATACTAGCCACGAATGCACCAATAAGAAGCGGATTTATCTAATTCGTGCATTCGTGGCAACATCTTGATATGGATCTGAAATACCAAACCGGATTTGGAAATGAGTTTGCGACCGAGGCGGTTGCGGGAGCTTTACCGGTCGGGCGAAATTCGCCGCAGAAGGCTCCTCTCGGACTTTATGCTGAGCAGTTGTCTGGAACGGCGTTCACGGTTCCGCGCGATCAAAATCGCAGAACTTGGACGTATCGCATTCGTCCATCGGTCACACATAAGCCGTTTGAGCGACGCGATAATGGGCGTTGGTCGAGCAAGCCGGACGAGATCGATGTCACACCGAATCAGCTCCGTTGGGACCCGATTCCTGTGCCGACGGAGCCGACCGATTTTGTCGATGGAATGACGACGATCGCTCTGAATGGCGACGCGATGTCGCAGGTTGGCATCGGGATCCATATTTACACGCTCAACCGCGGCATGGGCGATCGCTATTTTTACAACGCCGATGGTGAGATGCTTATCGTTCCCGAAATGGGAAGGCTTGGTTTCTTGACCGAACTCGGTGCGTTGCAAGCCGGACCGGGCGAGATCGTTGTGATACCGCGAGGCGTTCGATTCAAGGTCGAGCCGCATCCTGACGACAAACAGTGCCGCGGCTATGTTTGCGAGAATTACGGTGCGCACTTCAAACTGCCCGATCTCGGGCCGATCGGTGCGAACGGACTTGCAAATCCGCGTGATTTCGAAACACCGGTCGCATGGTACGAAGACCGCGAAGGTGCATTCGAGCAGGTCGCGAAATTTGGTGGCAATCTGTGGCGATGCGACATCGATCATTCGCCGCTCGACGTCGTCGCGTGGCACGGCAATTACGCTCCGTGTCGCTATAACCTCAAGCATTTCAACACATTAGGTTCGATCTCGTTCGATCATCCTGATCCGAGCATATTCACGGTATTGACGTCGCCATCCGGCGAAACAGGTGTCGCGAATTGCGATTTCGTCATCTTTCCCGACCGATGGCTCGTCGGCGAAGACACATTTCGTCCGCCGTGGTATCACCGCAACTACATGTCCGAATACATGGGCTTGATCTACGGCCAATACGATGCCAAGGAAGAAGGCTTTGTCCCCGGCGGCGGCAGTCTGCACAACCAAATGTCCGCTCACGGCCCGGACCTCGACGCATTTGAAAAAGCTTCGAATGCCGACCTCAAACCGCAGAAACTCGAAGGCACGATGGCGTTCATGTTCGAATCACGCTACATCATTCGCCCGACCAAATTCGCGATGGAAACCGCGAGTTTGCAGCACCACTACAGCGATGTTTGGCGGGGATTGAATAAGAATTTTGGAAGATAACAATCCTGATCCTGAGCTATTGATATTTCCGAAAGGTGTGAGGTTTCCTCGCGCGGAAGACCTCCCATCCGAATCGCATGACTTTTTGTCGAGAGTAGTCGATGCGCGAATCACTACAGGCTATATTGCTACAAATGCAGCAGACCAGCCTTACAGCGCTTATATCGAAGCGAACGTACATGCTCCTGACGTTTTCACTGTTTTTACTAGTCTAGCGTTTGGCTTGATGCCTGATATTGCCGCCCCTCTAATTGGGATCAAAGAGGAAGAGCCGATATTCGGTCCGTACACAGACAGAGCCTGGGCAGTGGGTGTATTCGGCCCATATATCGATATCTTACAGAACGACGGTTTTCTTGAGTTCGGAATCTTGCACCAGAGTGAGTTTGCTTTTGAAGAGATATTCGTCGCTTCTTCCAAATACTTCAAAATATGGACATCCAACGGTCAGCTAGCAGAGACGATACTTAGATCAAATAATATCCCTAGATGCGAAACGCTTCAGTTTATTGACGAGTATCCGATGGTAAGCGAGAGTATTGGTCCCGACGGCTCCGCCGCTTGGTGTGATCCGTACTATTCGCTTCAAGAGGAATTTAATCGGCTGCCTCCGCCGAACGTCCAGGAAGCTTAGCTCTTTATGTAAGAACCTTCCATATTTCCTGATTTTTCATTATAATTCTTGATTATGAATGAAACAGCTACGCTTTCGACGATAATCGATGCTCGCGTGAAGGATGCCATAACGCTATATTGTAAAGAACGCGGCATTAAACTTCGGCATTTGATCGAGCAGGCTTTGGTCGAGCAGATCGAGGACGAGATCGATCTTGAGGCTTATCATGAAAGGCGAAATGAGGAACGAGTGTCGCTCGAAGAGGTTCTTTCAAAATCTAACAAGCGAAAGAACTAGATGCCCACGTACATTGTCGAGTTCACAAAAAGTGCTGAGAAGGAGTTTCTTCGCCTTCCGAAAAGGATTCGTGACAAGTTTGCTGAAGCCTTCAAATTGCTTGCGATCAGTCCATTCTCGGAGCTATTAAGAATCAAGAAACTCAAAGGAACGGAGGATGCATTTCGTATCAGAGTCGGTGAATATCGTCTGATCTACAAAGTGGAAGCCGATCAGCTTATTGTGTTGGTCATCAAGACCGGGCATCGAAGCGAAGTCTATCGAAAGTGATAGAATTACAAGCCAAGGAGAAATCATGGGAATCAAAAGATCATCACAAGCAAAATGGACGGGAAGCGTAACTGAGGGCAAGGGCGATGTGGCTCTGGGCAGCGGTGCTTTCGAAGGTGAATATTCGTTTAACTCGCGATTTGGCGACGATATCAAACGGACAAATCCTGAGGAATTGGTCGCGGCGGCACACTCGGCGTGTTATTCGATGGCGTTGACGGCGGCGTTGGGACGCGGCGGTTTTTCGCCGGCAAGCGTCGATACAAAGGCAACGGTTCACCTCGAAAAGATCGAGGGCGGATTTGAAATTCCTAAGATCGACCTCGTCACTGTTGCAGAGGTTGCAGACATCTCGGACGATGAGTTCCAGACGATCGCCAAGGCTGCGAAAGAGAACTGCCCGATCTCAAAGGTGCTCGCCGGTGCCGAGATCACGCTCGACGCGAGCTTGAAGTAGTTTGAACGAACAACTCATCAAATTCACGGCCTCGCCCGACAAAGGCGAGGTCTCTGCTATTTTGCTCGTTCCGAAAGGTTCGACGCACTTGATCGTGCTCGGTCACGGAGCGTCGACAAACAATCGGCATGCGACGATGTGTTCGATCGCAGAGGCTTTGGCGGAGCGAGGTATTGCGACGTTTCGTTACAACCTTCCATATTCGGAACGCGGCGGCGGGCGTGACTCGCAAGCAGTTTGCGTTGAGACGATACGAAATGCCGTTAAAGCCGCGAAGAAAGCCGCACCGAAGCTCACATTGCTCGCCGGCGGACATTCGTTCGGCGGGCGAATGACGACGACGGCTCAGAGCGAATCGCCGCTCGATGGTGTTTCCGGTTTGGTTTTGTTCTCTTTTCCACTTCACCTTGCCGGACGGCCTGACACCAAACGTGCTGAGCATTTAAAGGAGATCGACAATCCGATGCTTTTCCTTTCGGGCGACCGCGACGAACTAGCGACGCTCGACCTGCTCAAGCCTTCGATCAAGTCGCTCGGCAGGAGAGCAACGCTTCATTTGATCGAAACCGCAAACCACAGCTACAAAATTCTCAAGAAAACACGCACCTCTGATGAAGACGTTTTTACCGAAATGGCACGAATAACGAGCGAATGGATCGCCAAAACTAAGTTATAGTATTTGGCATGAAGTTCATTTTGCCGTTGATCGCATTTCTTGCATTCACCGTTTCCGCCAGTGCACAGAAACCAACTCCGACACCTAAGCCTGAGCCGTTCTTGATGGCGGTTGAAGACGTGTTTTCAATTTCAGGCCGCGGAACGGTCGTCACCGGCAAGGTCGAACGCGGTTCGATCAAAGTCGGTGATGCGATCGAGATCGTCGGCATCGTGCCGACCAAGACTGCAACTGTTTCCGGTATCGAGATGTTCCGCAAGATGCTAACCGAGGCAAAAGCCGGTGAGAACGTCGGCATCATGCTTCGCGGTATTGAAAAGACCGACGTTAAGCGCGGTCAGGTCTTAGCAAAGCCCGGATCGATCAAGGCTTACACGACGTTTACTGCAACGATAGAACTGTTGTCGGCAAAAGACGCCGGACGCTCGACACCGATGGCAGACAATTATCGTCCTCAACTACAAGTACGTACATCGTCATTTTCCGCGACCGTAAAATTGCCGGCTGGGACCTCGTCCGTAGCGCCGGGGACGAAGGGCGTCGTCGTTCAACTCACGCTTACGGAACCCGCACCACTGGAGATCGGACAGGTGTTTGCCATTCGCGAGGCAGGACGGACAGTTGGCAACGGCACTGTGACAAAGTTGCTTAAGTAGTATGTGTAGAAACATTAAAACACTTTTCAACTTCGATCCGCCGGCAACGACTGATGAGGTCAATGCGTCGGCGATCCAGTTCGTTCGAAAGCTGTCGGGAATGAACAAACCTTCGCGAGCGAACGAAGACGCCTTTACGCTTGCCGTCGAACGCGTTGCCGCTGCAGCTCAAGAGATGCTGAATTCGCTTGAGACGAATGCTCCGGCGAGGAATCGTGAGATCGAGGCACAACGCGCGCGTGCACGCTCGGTATTGCGATTTGGAACGAGGTAGTTATGGACAAAGAAACGATACTTGATCGGATCGGACGCGGACGCACGGATCTCGTGTTCGAGTTGTTAAAGCTGCCTGACTGGCAAGCGACCCTAAATGAGGGCCAGATCAAACCGATCCAGTGGTTCGTTTATTACAACGACACGACCGCGATCAAGGCTGTGCTGAATGCTGGAGGTGACCTCTCAAGTATCGACCTCGGCCAAGAACTCGGCCACGCGTCTTTCTTCGGACACTGGAAAGTAGTCGACTTTCTCATCTCACACGGTGGAGACGTGAACCGCCAAGCTCCTGACACCGGCGAGACTCCTCTGCATAGTGCATTGTGCAAAGCCGGCCGGCCGTACTTTCTCAATGTGATCAAGCTGCTGGTTGAGAATGGTGCTGACGTGAATGCCAAAACCATTCCCGGCGTCGAGACTGGCGGATTCATGCGCGATGTCAGGACAAAGGGCGAAACGCCGCTCCATCGAGCGGCGGCATACGGCGACGAAGCGATGATCCAGTATCTGCTCGATCACGGTGCCGACAAACTGGCTCTCGATGCTAACGGCACTTCGCCGATCGGCTGGGCGAGCGAACATCTGCGTCCGGGTTCGATCCTGAAATTGCTCGCGTTTCCGCCACATAATATTAGTGATGGCCACGTCGATCGGATCACATCCGATCACGGCTGCGGTTGGGGCAATGGAATGGAACGCAACTTTGTTGGCGACTATTTACCGGAGAGCTACGAACCGTAGACGAATGTGCTATGACGATAATCGTGTAGAATAGTTCACGAAATGAACGTCAAAACTGAATGGAAGTGGCTTGCCATTTTGGCTGCGATCGCAATACTTGTCTTCTCCAATACTGTTGGCGGCGAATTTATCTATGACGACACGCGTCAGATCCTACGAAATCCGCTGATACAGGATCTGTCCTTGTTTTGGAAAGCTGTGACTTCCGACGTATGGGCGTTCAAAGGCGACGGTTCGATTGCGGCTAGCAGCTACTGGCGGCCTACGTTCACCATCTGGAATATCATTTGTTTTCAACTATTTGGCGCGTCGCCTGCGGGCTGGCACATCGCGAATCTGCTGCTCCACGCCGGTGTGACCGTACTTGCGTTCATGTTGATGCGGCGTTGGTCGCTCTCGCCGATGCTCGCTTTTGCAATAGCAGTTGTTTTCGCTGTTCATCCTGTTCACGTCGAATCGGTCGCTTGGGTCGCCGGTTCGCCTGATCTCTTATTCGGCGTCTTCTTCCTCGGGTCGCTGTGGTTTGCGACGAACTATTCAGAGAAGCTCTCGATCGTATCGCTGGTGTTGATGTGTGTGTTTTACGTCGCGGCACTTGGTGCAAAAGAGATCAGTTTGCTGTGCCTTCCGGTCTATTATTTTGTGCTAAACAGAGATGGAGAGGAAAAGTCTTCTTTCCCGTGGATGCCGATGGCGGCGCTTGCGGTCGTCGCCGTCGGATATTTCGCGATCAGATTCAGTATCATCGGAGCAATTTCATGGCCGCCGCCCGATGCGGTTTCGACGGCGGATGCTGTCCGAAGTGTGCCGATGCTTTTCGCATTCTATTTGCGGCAGATCTTCGCTCCGATCTGGCTCGGCATCAACTATCCGCTTCTGCCGGTTTCGAGTATTGGATTCTCGAATTTTATTCTCCCTTTCATTATTTCGATCGCGGTCATTGTCGGACTGTTCTGGGCGTTCGTAAAAGATCGGTCGATTCGTATTGCGATCGCATTGTTCATACTACCGCTCGCACTTGCGATGAATTCGACGACGTTCATTTCCGAACAACTTGTTCACGACCGCTATTTGTACCTACCACTTTTTGGAGCACTAACGATCGTCGTCCTACTAGTAAACAAGTTCGTGAGCGAGCGAACGATGTTCTTTGCAGCAATGATCGTCGCGGCTGTTTTGTCTGTACAAACGCTGAACTACAACCGTGCCTACGCAGATGAGCTTTCGCTTTGGACCTGGACCGCAGCGATCGACGATTCGGCCTTCACGTCGATGCAGCTAGGCAGTGCGTTGGCAGAGAAAGGAAAATTCGAAGAGTCGATAGCATCGTACACACGCGCGTTAGAGAAACGTCCGTCAATGCGCGGTTATTATGGCAGAGCCCGCGGCTACCTCGCTGCCGACAAGCCCGAACCGGCATTGGCCGATCTGAATCAGGCTCTTGCTTTGCCGCCGGACGATCAGGATCAATACACGGTCTACCAAGTCTATGAAGCCCTTGCGATCGTTCATCTTGGCACCAAGAACAATGCGGCGGCGATCGCTTCGCTGCAAACCGGACGCTCACAGCTACCGATGTATCACGCGGCGCTAACTGACAAACTGGCCATCGCACTTTATCAGAGCGGAGCCAAGGACGAAGCTCTTCGAGAGCTGGAAGCCGCTCGTGAGCGTGCGAAAACAGAACTGCTTCCCGAATCGAGCCACGTGCTGTTCCGTCTCGGATCGCTCTATTCTGAGCTAGGCCGGCGACCAGAAGCTGAGGCTGTACTACGCGAGTTTCTCGCGATCACGAACAATCGAACCGACAAGAACACACTTGCTCTGCGAGGCAGTGCTCAGAAATTGATACAGTCTCCGCCAAAGCCAAAGGCCTCGATGCCCGCAAGCGGACCGGTGAGGTGATCGATATGAATGAACAATTGATAAATTCAGATGCGATAAAGCAGAGGATCCACTCCGTCGACCTGCTTCGCGGGATCGTGATGATGATCATGATGTTAGATCATGTTCGCGAGTTCGTACATTTCAGTGCCTTGACGGCCGACCCGACCGATCCGGCTACGACAACGGTTCCCTTGTTCTTCACGCGTTGGATCACACACTTTTGTGCGCCGATATTCGTGTTTCTTTCGGGCGTGAGCATTTATCTTCAAAAGATGAACGGGAAATCGAACGGTGAGCTTTCTCGATTTCTATGGACACGCGGTCTATGGCTCATAATTTTGGAGTTCACCGTCATTCGCACGCTCATAGTGTTTAACCTCGACTACACATTCATCGGAATGGCTCAGGTCATTTGGGTGATCGGTGTTTCGATGATCGTCATGGCAGCGTTGATCTATCTGCCGGTGCGGCTCGTTGGAATTGCCGGAGTGTTGATGATCGTGCTGCACAATCTGCTTGACGGACTGAACGTTCCGATGAACGTTGCATTTATGGGAACGCCGCCGCCGACCGCATGGCAGAGCATTTGGATCGTGCTTCACCAGATGGGCAGCCTTCAATTTGGTAGCGGGAACGTGTTTGTCGCTTATGCGCTTATTCCGTGGGTTGGCGTCATGATGGCAGGCTATGCTCTCGGTACGTATTACGAACTCAGCAGCGACGCACGACGCAAGATATTGCTTTCTCTCGGCGCAACCGCGACTGTGCTGTTCTTTGTACTTCGCGGCATCAATGTGTACGGCGATCCTTCGCTTTGGAAGTATCAGGAAACGACCGCCGCGACGTTACTTTCATTCTTTAACGTCACAAAATATCCGCCTTCGCTATTGTTCCTGCTGATGACGCTCGGTCCCGCGATGCTCATCCTATCGCTCGCTGAAAGAATGGACGGCAAAGCGCTATGGCAGCGGATCTGTATCACCTACGGACGCGTGCCGATGTTTTACTATTTGCTGCAATGGCTGTTCGCTCATTCTGCGGGCGTTTTACTCGCCTACGCTGCCGGTATCGACGCGAGCTATTTGTTCAAGAACATCCTCGAAATGGGCCAAACCGCACCGCCGGTATATGGATTTTCGCTTCTCACAACATACGTTGTCTGGATCGTCGGCCTGATCGTCGTTTATCCACTGTGTCTATGGTGGGGCAAGCTCAAGAAACGCAATAAACACTGGGCGTTGAGTTATCTCTAATGGAAAGACAAGTCGTACATACGCGTCACGTTCTGGCGGTCAAGGATCTTGCGATAGCTGCCGCCTATTTTAAGGAAAAGCTAGGATTCGATCTCGATTTTACGGCACCGGGCTGGGAGTTCCTGTCGTTTGGAGATTTCAAAGTGATGCTTGGCGAGTGTAGTGACGAAATGTCGGCCGAAGAATCGGGAAACCATTCATGGTTCGCTCATTGTGTCGTCGAAAATGTTGACGAAGTTTACGAAGAGATCGTCACCCGCGGAGCCGAGATCAGATCGCCGCTGAAGAGCC
This sequence comes from uncultured Acidobacteriota bacterium, assembly GCA_937871585.1. Taxonomy (GTDB): domain Bacteria; phylum Acidobacteriota; class Blastocatellia; order Pyrinomonadales; family Pyrinomonadaceae; genus OLB17. The sequence goes on from CALMPJ010000038.1 coordinate 16,659, forward strand.
AACCGTGGGGAATTCGCGACTTTTGCGTTGCAACGCCGGACGGACATCGAATTGTTTTTGGTCAATTGATGGAGTAAATGATGGGCAAGATCTGGAAGAAAGGCCGTGGAAAGTTAGGGGTGATCGAGCCTTTGCTCGGTAACTGGTTCGCCGAGGCAGACACGCCGATGGGCAAAGTAAAATGCACCCGCAACTTCACCAAAATGGGCGGAGAAGGAAAATGGATAACGCTCGATGCTGTGTGGGATTTCGGCGGAAAGCTATATATAGAACATGCCGTTTACGGAGTTGGAACCAACGGCGCGCTTTCGTTTTGGTCGTTCACATCTGACGGAAAACATTCGGAAGGAACGCTATCGGACGGGACTGACGTTCATCCTGACGCGATCGCATTCGAAGCACAAATGCCTGCAGGACTCGCTCGAATGGTCTATTGGCCCGGTGAGGGCGACTGCATAAACTGGGCCGTCGAATCAAAAACCAAGAAAGGTTGGAACCGATTTACACTTCACAATTATCGGCGGGCGTGAACGCCGACGTATCCTATTCTATCTCGCTCTCGTCTATATCAAAGTTCGCATAAACCTTCTGGACGTCGTCGTTGTCGTCTAGGGCGTCGTAGAGTTTCATCATCGTCTTGGCGTCTTGGCCGGTGAGAGCGATGTAGTTCTGCGGAATTTGTGATATTTCGGCTGCTTGAGGCTCAATGCCTGCGGCCTTGATAGCGTCGTGGACGGCGTCAAAATTCTCGACGGCGGTCAGGATCTCGAAAACATCGCCTTCGTCCTGCATATCGTCGGCTCCGGCCTCGATAGCGATCTCGAAGAGTTCCTCTTCGCTCTTGGCGGCCTTATCGACAACAATGTAGCCCTTTTTGTCGAACATCCACGCGACCGAACCTGCCTCACCCATGTTGCCGCCGTTCTTTGAGAACAAATGGCGAATTTCGGCGACCGTGCGATTGCGATTATCGGTCATTGTTTCGACCAGAACAGCGACGCCGTTTGGACCGTAACCTTCGTAGGTGATCTCATCGTAATTGACGCCCTCGAGTTCGCCGGTTCCGCGTTTGATCGCACGGTCGATCGTGTCGTTAGGCATATTCTGCCCTTTTGCGTCCGTTACAGCCTTGCGAAGCCGAGCGTTTGCATCGACATCGCCGCTGCCGCCGGTACGCGCCGCGACGGTGATCTCTTTGATCAGCTTGGTGAATATCTTGCCGCGTTTTGCGTCGAGTGCACCTTTCTTGTGCTTAATTGTGTGCCACTTACTGTGTCCTGACATAAGTTTCTAATCGAATTTGCAAATATATCACGCGCGGAAAGCCCTTTCAAAACGTGGATTTTAGTCGTCTGCGATGCGGATGATCTTGGTCTTTGACGTTGCTCCGCTGACGATTTCGACAGATGACTTTGATACGCTAAAATGCTTTGCCAGTAGCTTCACAAGTTCTGCATTTGCAGCTCCATCGACGGGCGGAGCGGCGATGCGAACTTTGAGCACTCCATCGATCTCTCCCACGACCTCGCTCTTTGACGCACGCGGAACGACTCGGACGGTGATCGTTCTCATAACTGCCCGCGAACGAAGACGTTGAGCACGACCGACTGCAGCAGCGAAATTCCGATCAGCACCAGCATTGCGGAAATATCGAACATACCGATCGGCGGGATGAGTTTCTGAACGGGCCGCATTACCGGATCGGTTATTCGCACAATGAACGCGAGAAACGTCTTCTGTGTGAACACGAACCACGATGCGAGAAATCGAATAAAGATCGCAAGCACAAACAAGCTAAGCAGCCCGTACAAAACGAAACCGATGATAATGCTCGCGTTCCCGCGAACGACACCTGCCGTTAGGCCATCGATAACGAAGAATGTATTGCCCACGATCTGCGTGAAAAAGTATGTCAACACGAAACCGATGAACAACGTCAGCAATGGCGCGAGTCGCGTATCGACGTTGTACATCGCGAAAAACCTTGACGCAGGATAGACCCAACGTTCGGTCAGTTTACGCACCTTAAATCCAAACCGACCTACTTTGCCAAACGGATTTGGGTCGCTGTAATTGAAGATCAGTCGCAGCAGTAAGATGCCGAGAAAGACGCCAAAAAGCGACCAAACGACGAGAAAGAAAATTGGATATACGGTCGATGAAAGCATAAGAATATTATCCACAGATGGACACGGATAAACACCAATATGAAAGAAATCGGAATGCCATCTGTGTCTATCTATGTCTATCTGTGGACATAATTTCTGTCGCCAAATAGAGCGGTTCCAACACGAACCACGGTCGCACCTTCTTCGATCGCGACCTCGAAATCATGACTCATTCCCATAGAAAGTTCGCCGCCAGGCAACAATTGGTCACGTATATCACGAAGCTTTCGAAAATACTGGCGCGTCTTTTCGGGATCGTCAGAATATGGCGGCAGCAGCATAAAACCTTGTAAACGCAGGTGTTTGCATGAACTGATGAAAAGAACAAGCTCGTCGAGTTTAGCTACGTCTGTTCCGGATTTTGTCGCCTCGCCGGAGAGATCGACCTGTATCAACACGCGTAATTCGGTTCGGCCTTCTTCGCCGCAGATTCTCTCAAGCCGCTGTGCAAGTTCAAGCGAATCAACGCTTTGTATCACATCGAAAAGCTGCACGGCTTTTCGAGCTTTGTTCGATTGTAAATGCCCGATCAGGTGCCACTCCGCAGCATCGCGGCCAAGTTCAACGATCTTCGATTCGGCTTCCTGAACCTTGTTCTCCCCAAAAATGTTCAGGCCAAAACCGATCGCTTCACGCAGCGTTGACGCCGGATGCGTTTTACTCACGGCAACCAGTCTTATGTCGCTCGGATCGCGCCCGCTTCGCTCGGCGGCACGTGCGATTTGCTCGCGAATTGAAGCAATTCGATCATTCAGAACTGATTCCACGTCTTCAATTGTAACATTCAAGGAAAAGGCTTTCTTCGGTCGAAAGTGCTTAGTGCAAAATGATTAGTTGCGATTTTTCGACTGAATTAGTATTCTCAGTGTTCGCCCAATTATACGCGGACGTGGCGGAACTGGTAGACGCGCAGGTCTCAGAAGCCTGTTCTCGCAAGAGAGTGGAAGTTCGATTCTTCTCGTCCGCACCAAAGTCTTGGAGCCTGGCAATTCAATATTGACAGGCTTTTTTGCGTCGTTATTTCTATTGACGCGCAGGATTCACAGGCGTAGTATGTAGGTGTCGGCCAAGGAGGCTGGCATGAAACTAGAAACACAAGGAGTGTTACAAAATGAACAAGTATCAGCTGGCCGTAGTGATCGGCCGGTTCCAGCCTTTTCACGTAATCCATCAACAACTTATCGAGCGCGCGTTCGAATTTGGCGAATCCGTGATGGTCATCCTCGGATCGGCAATGAAAGCTCCGAATGTAAAGAATCCGTTCTCGCCGCAGATGCGCGAACAGATGATCCGCTCGTGCTTTTCCGCCGAGCACAACGAACGACTTATCTTTCGCTCGGTGCGCGATCATCCGTACAACGAAAATAACTGGATCTCAGAGGTTCAAAATGTCGTGCGAAATCAACAGGAGGAGATACTCGATGCTAGCGGTGTCGAGTTCGACCCTGTCCGCCACAACATTCTGCTCAGTCAGGTCCGCACGGCTCTCGTCGGACACTATAAAGACAGCAGCAGCTATTACCTTCGCGTTTTTCCACAGTGGACGTTCGAAGAAATTTCGACCGATCGAAAACTATCTAATGAACTGAGTGCGACCGACATTCGCACCATGCTTTTTACGGGCGACGATCGGTGGAAAAAGCATGTACCGAGATCTGTCGTTAAGTTCGTCGGTGAATTCGCGGAAACGGACACATTTGCGGCTCTCGAAAAAGAGTTCGCATACGTTACCGATTACAAGGCGAAATCAAAATTCGTAGGTTTCAATTTTCCGGCGACGTTCGTCACAACCGACGCGGTTTGCGTCGCTCGCGGACACATTCTGCTCGTCCGACGTGGCCATCAACCAGGCCTTGGGCAACTTGCATTGCCCGGCGGTTTCGTGGCTCCGGGAATTCGTCTAAAGGAAAACTGCATCAAAGAGCTTCGCGAAGAAACATCGATCGGTGTGGATACTAACACGCTGCGACGTGCAGTCAAGGGTCACGAGGTCTTCGACGATCCGGACCGTTCACAAAGAGGCCGGACGATCACACACGCTTTCTACATCGAGCTTTATCCAAAGCTTGAAGACGGCTTGCCGTTAGTAAAAGGCGGTGATGATGCGGATAAAGCGATGTGGCTCCCGATCTCAGCGCTAGGAACGATGGAAGACGAGTTTTTTGAGGATCATTACGATATCATCCGGTACTTTCTCGACACACCTGCTCACAGGGATAACTAGAAAACACGCCTCAGGGAGAGGCGTTTGAACAGAATTCACACGGAGTGAAAAACAATGAAAAGAAATAGAATTCTTGATACGGACTCGTACAAGACGAGCCATTATTTGCAGTATCCGCCGAACACTCAGACCGTATTTTCCTATCTAGAATCTCGCGGTTCCGAACGCGGATGGGACTCTTGCGTATTTTTCGGACTTCAATACATTCTGAAAGAGTATTTCGATGAGCCAATCAGCTACGACGAATTTTACGAGGCAGCCGCGATCGTTCCGAAGCACGGCGTGCCGTTCAACGAAGCCGGTTGGAAACGGCTGATCGAGAAACATCGCGGACGGCTGCCATTACGAATACGAGCCGTACCTGAGGGAACGATACTACCGCTTCACAACGCGTTGATGACGGTCGAGAACACTGACCCCGAGTTCTTTTGGCTGACCAGCTATTTTGAAACGCAGTTGATGCGACTTTGGTATCCGATCACAGTTGCCACACAGAGCTATCACCTAAAGCATTTAATATTCGATTACCTAGAAAAGACCGCAGACGACCCCAATAGCGAGATTAGCTTCAAGCTGCACGATTTCGGGGCACGCGGCGTATCGAGCTCGGAATCCGCCGCGATCGGCGGTGCCGCACACCTTGTAAATTTTCAAGGCACGGACACGATCGTTGCCTTGCGGCTGCTTCGCGACTATTACAATCACGAGATCTCGGCTTACTCGATACCTGCCGCCGAACATTCCACAATTACTAGTTGGGGCCGCGAGAACGAAGTCGAAGCCTACCGCAATATGCTCAAGGCGTACGCAAAGCCCGGCAGTTTGATCGCCGTTGTTTCCGATTCGTGGGATATATACAACGCGGTTGAGAATATTTGGGGCGAGACGCTTCGACAGGAAGTGATCGACTCGGGAGCTACGGTGGTGATTCGTCCCGATTCGGGCGAACCAGTCGAGGTTGTGTCCAAAGTGATGAATCTGCTTGCTGACAAGTTCGGTACCGAGACTAATTCAAAAGGTTTTAAGGTGCTCAACAATGTTCGAGTCATACAAGGTGATGGTGTTAATCCAGACTCGATTGCTGCAATTTTGGCGCGGCTTACTGAGCAAGGGTTTTCCGCAACAAATATCGCATTTGGAATGGGCGGCGCATTGCTTCAGAAGGTCGATCGCGACACATTGAAGTTTGCATTCAAGTGTTCGGCTATACAGATCGGCGGTATCTGGCAAGACGTCCACAAGGATCCGGTTACCGACAGCGGAAAACGATCGAAACGTGGACGGCTAGATCTTATCAAGCATCGAAGTAGCGATGGAACCTCGTCCTACGAAACGATCCGTATTGACGAGGTCGGCCGTAATGACGAATCGCCTTCTTCGACCGCGATGCGAACTGTCTTTCAGGACGGAGAGATCTACGAACTCGCCGATGATTCGTTAGATGTTATCCGAAAAAGAGCGTCGGCTGACTTTGATGTCAGCGATTCCTGACTCTTTTGCATTGACGCACGACGGACCAGCGTATTTGCCGTTTGAGTGCTTTTGCATTAGAGGTAACATTAAGTTTATGGTCTTGTGTGTTCGCTAAAAGGAGATTCTAATGAAAAAGCTTTTCATCCCTATTTCGGTCTTTGTGTTTCTATTTCTCGGTGGTTTTGCGGCTGATTCTCGTGTTGCGGCGCAGGATGATGTCGCCGGCGGTTATGCCGATGCTTCGGTTCGCGACAAAGATGTGCGCAAGGCGGCGAATTTTGCGGTGAAGCAGCGGTCGAAGATCGTTCGTCCCGATTACACGCTGGTTTCGATCCGCAAGGCTGAGCTTCAGGTTGTGGCAGGATTGAATTATCGCATTTGCATGCGTGTCCGCGATGAGCGCGGAAGACTTTCGACGGTAACTGCAGTTGTTTACAAGAATCTGAGGAACAAGCTTTCGCTTTCACGTTGGCGATCGGGCGGCTGTCGAGAGATCTAAGACTCAAATGAAGATCTTGCCCGAAGAGATCGAGCTCTATCGCGACCGCAAATGGCGGCGTGAGGATAGCCTGAAGATCGACACGGCCGAGCAGGCCGAGGCGATGATCGAGGAGCTAGGTTTTTGTCTCGGGCTGACGGACGTTCGCAAAAATATGCCGTCGCTCTACACCGCCGTCTGCGGACGCCGCGACGCGCACATGCCGCGAAACGTACAGAAAGACGAGGAAGCGAGCCGTGCTTGGGTCTTGAAGGACGAAGTGATGGCTCGCGGCAATGTCTATTACGCCAAGCTCATCAAGGGCAAATCATGGTTTCTCGCCCGCCGTATGATCCCTGTTTTCAATGCTTTATGGGGCTGCTCGAAAGCAGGCGAAAGCGGTGTGCTGTCGAAAAATGCACAGATCGTTCTGAAAGTTCTTCGCAAAGAATGGGAACTCGCGACATCTGATCTTCGCGAAATGTGCGGTTTCAAAGATAAGAAGGACCTCACGAACGCCCTGGACGAACTCCAACGCCGTATGAAGGTTGTCCCGCAAGAGGCTCTCTACACACCAAAATTCACCTATGTCTGGACACTCGCCGAATCGCGTTTTCCTGACGAGTTCAAGATCAAAATGAAACGCGAGGACGCGCTGCGCGAACTCGCAAGAACCTTTCTTACGATGAATGGTATGACGCTACTAGGTGCTCTCTCTGGGCAGTTCGGCTTCTACCGCTGGGAATCCGGCAAGGCAAATCACGAGTTGGTTGATGAAGGATTCGCTGAAAGATTGGTTACTGGGGTTTATAGTTTGAAAGAGAACTTAGCCGCAGGTGTACGCGGATGAAGCAGATCAGAATTTCTTCATATCAGCATCATCGGCATTGATCTGCGGCTAGTTATTCCTAATACTTTATCAACTCAACAACCGCCGCCTCGACATCTTCCGATTGCGGCAGGATGTAATCTTCGACCTGCGGGGCGTAGGCGACGAAGGTGTCGGTTGCTCCGACGCGTCTTACGGGAGCATCGAGGTACTCGAATAGTTCGTTCGAGATGCGGGCGACGATCTCGGCACCGTAGCCGAATGACATCGGATCTTCGTGAGCGACGATAACGCGGCTTGTTTTCTTGACCGATTCGGCGATCGCTTCCCAGTCGTACGGGACGAGTGTTCTGAGGTCGATCAGATCGACAGTGATGCCTTGGGCTTCGAGGCGTTTGCAGGCTTGGTTCGAGCGTTCGACGAGCGCGCCGTAGGTGACGATGGTGACGTGTTCACCTTCGCGGACCTTCTTGGCTTTGCCAAACGGAATTAGGAAATCGCTCGACGGATACTGCGATTTGTTGTAAACCTGACGATAGAGATGCTTGTGTTCGAGGAACAGAACAGGGTCGTCAGCTCGGATCGCAGTTCGCAGCAAACCATTCGCATCGAGTGCGTTCGAAGGATAAACGATCATCAAGCCCGGCGTGTGTGCAAACAGCGTCGTGCCTGATTGCGAGTGATAGACGGCTCCGCCTTTGAGATAGCCACCGACCGGAACACGCATCACCATCGGACACTTCGTGTCGCCATCCGAACGCCACCGTGTCACCGCAACTTCGTTACGGATCTGCTGCATCGCCGGGAAGATGTAATCGAAAAACTGAATTTCGACGACAGGTTTCAGATCGCGAATGGCGAGACCGACGGCACGGCCGACGATGTTCGCTTCCGCCAATGGCGAGTTGAAAACGCGAGCTCCGCCAAATTTACGCTGCAGATTTGCCGTGACCTTGAACACGCCGCCTTTGCCCTTGACGGTTTCGAGATACTCTTCGCGAGAGCAATCGGCAACGTCTTCACCAAACACGACGATGCGCGGATCGCGTTCCATTTCCTCGTGCATGCAGCGGTTGATCAGATCAACCATCGTGCCGGCATTACCTGAAAGTTCGGCTCCATCTTCGGTGTCAAACAATTGACGATCTGTTGGATCGATGTCCGGCGAGAACACGTTTCGGTGTGCAGTTTCCGGTGCAGGCTGCGGCGTTTCAACCGCAATATCTGCTGCCGTATTAACTTCGTCGTCGATCTCTTTGCGAAGAGCCTCGAGCTGCTCGCTTGTTGCAAGGCCTTCGTTCATCAGGAATTCGGCGTACGTTTTGATCGGATCGTTTGCAGCATCTGCTTCGAGCTCTTCGACCGGTCGATACAATTTTTCGTCGTCTGATAGCGAATGCGAATATGGACGAATTACCTTACCGCGGATGAACGCTGGACCTTTCCGAGCCCGGCAATAATCAACTGCGCTCTTGAAAGCCGCATACGAAGCAAGCGGATCGGTGCCGTCGACATTCTGTATATAGAGGTCAGGGAATCCGACGACGAGCTTCGAAACGTCGCCGCCTGCGGTTCCAACCTCGACCGGTGTCGAGATGGCGTAGCCGTTATCTTCGACAACGAAGATCACCGGCAGCTTGAGATTTGACGCCGTGTTCAGGGCTTCCCACCATTCGCCTTCGCTCGTGGTGCCGTCGCCTACCGACATATAGACAACCTCATCGCCTTTGAAACCAACGACCTTATCCTGCAATTCTTTGACGAGCGAAGCTCGATACGAAGCCTCGGCCGCGCCAACGGCATGTAGAGCCTGAGTTCCCGTACAAGACGATTGCGAAGGCACATTCAGCTTGACGCTGCCCCAGTGCGACGGCATCTGACGCCCATGGGAATTTGGATCAACTTCCGCGCCGACCGCCGACCATAGCATTTCCTGTGCGGTCATACCCAAACCAAGCATCAGCGCACGGTCGCGATAGTATGGGAAAAACCAGTCATAGCCGGCCTTCATCGCAAGAGCCGCCCCGACGAGCATGGCTTCGTGGCCGGCACCTGAGATCTGGAAAAAGATCTTGTTCTGGCCCTTTAGTTGGATCTCTTTATCATCGACACGACGCGAAAGATACATCGTTCGATACAGGCCAACCAATGTATCCGTGTCTAATCCGTGGTACTTTGCAGCCGATGCCGACTTACCGTTCGCTTTTGTTGCTGTAGCCATCTAATAAACCTTCTGTAATAAAACCGTCAATAAGAGCAACTTTTTAAGATATCAAATAGCACTATAACGGGCAATTTGGCGCTTAAAGAGTTGGATTCTCTTCGACAAAGTCCAGTAGGTGCTCGACGTAGTCGGGAAACCGCGGACACGCAATGCCGTGCTTGCTCAAAAGCTCGGTCGCGATCGCCGTGTCGTACAGTTGCGAGATGAAAAAGTACGGCACGCCTGAATGCGGCAAACCTGTGATCGGCGGTGAGATCGGCGTGTTCAGGAACCAATTTGCAAGTTTGATCGGTGGATGGAATTCGCTCTTTCGTCCCGTGAGGTCTTCGGCGATCACGTCAAACAATTCGGCCGTCGTCAATGGCGACGGATCGGCGATAGCGATCGTCTTGCCTGCCGCTTTAGAATCACGAGCGAGAGCCGCTATGCCATCGACGACAAAATCTACCGGAACGAGATTAAGCCGAACCTTGTCATTACCGACATTCAACAATCGCAGAACGCTCGGCGCTTTCATCAGATACTTGATCAGATAATAAATACCGTCGTATTTTGCGGTTTCTCCGGTTGTTGAATCGCCAACTACAACCGACGGACGATGTATCGTGACCGGCAGCTCGCTCTTTAGTTTCTCGACCTCGACTTCGGCTAGGTATTTTGTTTCTTCGTAATAGTTGCGAAAACCGGCGTCGTGCTCGAGTTCGGATTCGAGGATCGTGCCCTCGCGTTTCCCGGCGACGTAGCAGGTCGAGATGTAGTTGTAACGCTTCAGCTCTTTGACCGAACGGGCGAAATCGTTGACGTTCTTCGTGCCTTCGAGGTTCACCGAGAACGCGATGTCTTTTGCGACGGCGAGATCGTAAACAGCGGCGAGATGATAAATATCGGTCGTCTCGTAAATTATCGTCTCGTAGTCGTCGTGTTCGATACCTAGCCGCGGCTGCGTGATGTCGCCCTCGACGATCACATAGCTCTCAAGCGGCGTGTCCGTCGCTTCGGCAATTGCCTCGATCTCGTCCATAGCCTGCTCGACAAACTGCGGCTGAACTAGCAGAAAGAACTGCGTCTCGGTCGAAGCAAGCCTCTCGACCAAGCGGCTGGCGATAAAACCGGGAAAGCCCGTGATGAATATCGATTCGCGAAACAACATACTGTCTGCACCTATTTTATCAATTCCCGCATCGCAAAGTTGTAACATTAGTGCGAAAAAAAGCGTTTACATCGAATTTACCGATGTGATAGTCTCTCAAGGCGCTACAGAAGTGTTAAACAATGCGGATCCAAGAGATGAGATCGGGGCTTGCCTATCTGCGAAAACGTCCGGAAACGGAGTTTGTGCGGATCGATCTCGGTATGGAATTATTTGGTGAGATGACTAGCGAGACAGTAGATACATTGCCTAAGGTCAACAGCGAACTCGAAGAGCCGTGTTGGTCCGTCGTCTCATTTGACCGGATCGAAGCCGGGGGCCTAACCTATCGCCAAGCCGCTGAACTAATGATCCTGCTGGATTCCCACAAACTCACCGGCCTCTGCATCGTATCCGACGAAGCCGCCTCGCGGCTGAACCGCTAGAATTCCAATATTACTTTTCCGAAGCTCTCATTCGATGCCAAGTATTTGTATGCGTCAGCAACCTCTGCCGCCGGAAAGGCTCGATCGACCGATGGTCGCACAACGCCGGAATCAAGCAGCGGTAATACTTCGTCGACAAATCGTTCCGTAACGATCGCTTTTTCATCGATACTGCGGGCACGAAGAGAGGTGCCAGTAACACTTGCTCTTTTGAACAGCATTGCACCGAGATCAATGTTCGAACTTCGTCCGCCGGTCAAACCGACGAGCACTAGGCGGCCTCGGTAGGCGAAGCTGCGGATGTTTTCGTCGAAATATGAAGCTCCGACGAGGTCGAGAATTACATTCGCACCTTTGCCGTCAGTGAATCGAGCGACCTCGTCCGCGAACAATGCGTCATTTGTAGCGATGCCGTTTTCGAGACCGAAGTCGTGGGCACGATCAAGCTTGTCGGCGGTTCGTGAGGTTCCGATAACTCTCGCATTTGTAGCATTTGCAAGCTGCAAAGCGGCCAAACCAACGCCGGAGCCGACGGCATGAACGAGCAATGTTTCACCGGCTTTCAGGCCGCCAATCGTAAAGATCGCGTCGTGTGCGGTGATGAAAACCTCCGGCACGGCGGCAGCGTGAACGTAAGATAAATTGTCGGGGATCTTGGCGATGCACCGAGAATCGGTAAGTACCAGCTCCGCCTGTCCTTCGCCGGCTACGATGCCGAAAACGCGATCTCCAACCACAAAGCCAAGAACAGCATCGCCGCATTCAACGATCTCACCGGCGAACTCGAGGCCCGGAATATTTGGATCGTAACCAGCGGGTGGCGGATAGTTTCCGGCTGCTTGGACGAGGTCGGCACGGTTCAGCCCCGCAGCGTGAACGCGAACAAGAACTTCAGTTCCTGTCAGTTTTGGTGTGTCAGGAACTTCGGTTAACGCAAGCGATGAAAGATCGCCAAATTCACCTATTCTAATGGCTTTCATAGGTATGATTTACGCCTTTAGGCGTGAATAGTTGCGGTTGATCGTGCCTGAATCGGAACGAAGAATCACGCCTGAAGGCGTAACTCTTACTATCTATTTCACCTCGACGTTGTTTGCCTTTAAGGTCGTGCCGGTCGCACGTTCGTATTCGGCGATGGCTTTGTTCAGCTCGGTTCGAGCACGAAGCTCTGCACTACGGGCCGCCGTGTACGCAGTTTGACGCTCCAAAACCTTGTACACGTCGGACTGTCCTGCGTCGAGCTTACGTTGTTCGGATTCGTATTGACGGCCTGAGTTTTCGCGGGCGACTGCGGCGGCTCGCAGACGAGCTTCCGAGGTTCGGATCGCCTGCAACGCATTGCGAACTTCAACCTGAATTGCCTGCTCTATCTGTTCACGCTGCGTGTCGATACGCTCGGCATCAACTCGAGCTTTACCAAGCTGAGCCTCAGCCGTTTTGTCACCAAACAGCGGAAGGTTGATGTTTACTCCTACACGATATGTTGGGTAGCGATTTGTAAATACTCCGCGAAATGGGCTACCGGTCAGAAGAGCAAGGTTTGCCTGCTGCTGGGCACATGCCGGTGAGGTCGGAGCCGTTGTACACGCGGTAGGGAACGTCGGGCTGAAATCAGGATTCTGACTTCCGCCTATTCCATTTGAGGAGTAACCGGCCGTGAGATCGATCTGCGGCTTTTTCTGATCTTTGTACAGTTTCTGATCGATCAGGTTTATTTCTTTCTGCGTCTTGTTTATCGCCAGTTCGGCTCGGTTTTGAGTCGCGGCATCCATTGCTTCGGTTAGCGTTGGTGTCGGGACTTCGACCTCGACCGAATCCACCGGCGTGATCGCTTGGTTCCAAATACGATCATTGCGGTTCGGCGAAATGAGTAGCTTAAGTCCATTTTCTGCTAGGTTTACGTTGTTCAGTGCTTCGTAAACGGCCTGTTCGAAATTCGCGACTTGAGTTTCAGCCGCAACGATGTCGATCGGAGCGAGCTGGCCCTCGTCGACGAGTCGGCGATTGTGTTCGAGCTGCGATTTCGCATCACGCAACGACTCGCGTTGTACCTGTAGATTCCGTAACGCAAACGTCAGGTCCCAATATGCCTTTTCGACCGCTGCTACAGTCTCGATCGAACGCTGGCGAAACTGCGTGTCGGTTAGCGAGATATTTTTCTTGGCAATCTCAATACCGCGACGAGCGACGTCGAACGAACGACCGCGAAATAACGGCTGAACGAGCGAAAATCCGAGGCTCGACTGATACTGCGGACTCAAGATCGATATTGGATTATCGGTCGTAAGCCGCGAATTGTTAAAGTTTGCCGACAACTGCGTTCCCCAATTTGGCAAACTGGCTGAAACTGCGGCATTCGCGATGAACGAACCCTGATTCGTTTTCTGATTGTTGCTGAAAATACTAACGTTCGGCGTCGTCGTATGTTCGTACGCCGTTTGAGCCGTAAATCGCGGCTGATAAAGTCCTCGTGTACTCCGAAGATCCCATTCCGCCGAAGTTATCGTTTTTCGCGCAACCTCGATGTCGCGATTATTTTGTAGTGCGAGCTCTAACGTTTCCGCTAATGTCAGCGGACGCTGATCGAGCATGTCGACACCAACACGGCCAAGGTCAGGCAAGGCACGTTCGTCCGAGCGATATTTCTCCGCGATCGGCGGCACACCTCTCAGATCCTCCGGAGCGACCTTTTGAACGTCCTCACCGGTCGGCGTAGGAGTAGGCGTCTGCGAAAAAAACGCAGTTGCCGATAAGATCAGTATGACAAATGTCAGTATTTGCCTTTTCATATAAAACTCGTTAGATCCAACGCCTGATGCGCGATTTATAATCGATATAACTGCTGCCGAATTTTGCTTCGAGGTATCGTTCCTCGGGCAAGATCTGCAAAAAATGAATAAACAATATGCAAAGCGGCAAGATCGCCAAACTCCAAACCAACCCGAAGACCGCCGCGACACCAATATAGATAACGGCCATTCCGACATAGATCGGGTTGCGAGAATAGCCGTAGAATCCGTCTTCGATGATCGCCGTCGTCGGTTTCCAAGGCTCGATGTTGGTCTTAGCCCGTTTCATCGTCAGATGTATCGACAAGATCATTCCGGCACCTGCCAATACGAGAATTCCGCCAACTATATAGCCCAAAACCGCAGGCAAAAAGGCCATCGGAAAAACCCAAGTCAGCACGCCGCCAATTATCAATCCACTTGCAAAAACAAGCGGCGGCGGAGCGACGACGCCCGGACTATCTTTGGTGCCGAACATCTTCATTTGCCAATAAGGCTGCTCGTCGCTCCGGCGACACGGCGCTTGGCTCCGCCAAAAATAATCGCTGCCGCTTTATTCAACTGGCTGAAAATTCGAAGCTCCGCGATGTCATCAAAGATCGAATAAAACACCGGCACGGCGAGCAAAGTCAGCAGCAAACACAGGCTCTGTCCGCCAACCACGAGCACACCGATCGAACGGTTCGTTCCCGACCCTGCACCTGTCGAAATTACGAGCGGTATCATTCCGGCGACAAGTGCGATCGTCGTCATCAAGATCGGACGCAAACGGTCGCGGTTCGCCTGAATGATCGCGTCGTAGCGCGACATTCCAGTCGAACGCAGGTGATTCGTATGATCGATCTGCAAGATCGCGTTCTTTTTAACAACGCCGAACAGCAGCAGCAAACCGAGTCCCGAGAAGATGTTCACCGTTTGTCCGGCGATCAGAAGACTGAGAATCCCGAACGGTATCGAAAGCGGCAGCGTCAAAAGAATCGTGATCGGATGGATGAACGATTCGAACTGTGCGGCCAACACGATGTACATAAAGATGAACGAAAGGGCGAATGCGAGCAGGAAGTAAAAGCCTGCCTTGCCCATTTCTTTCGACTGTCCAACATAACCGGTTCTGTAGCCGGGCACTTTGTCGATTCCGAGTTCTTTTACGTAACTGTCGATCGCCGACGTGATGCTTGCCGCAGAACCGCCGGGCCTTGTGTTCGCAAGTAGTGTCACTTGACGTTGTCGGTTCGTTCGATCGACCGCACTTGGTCCGGTGCCGTCGCTGACTTTCACGACACGGTCGAGTGTGACCCAACCGACCTTTGTCGATGGAACGATGACGCGTTTGAGGCCTTCGACACTGGTTCGGAATGGATTTATTGCACGAACACGGACTTCGTACTGATCAGTTCCGCCGTTGAATGTCGTCGCCTCTTGTCCAGCGATAAGTGTGTTCAATGCCTGTGAAACGTCACCAACGCGAACGCCGAGATCCGCCGCAGTGTCGCGATCGACCGACAGGCGAACCTCCGGCTTTCCTGCGATCAGTGTCGAATCGACGTCAACGGCGTCGGGGATCGACTTCATCTTCGTGAGGAATTTTTCGGAATACTCCGTGAGCTTAGCGATATCGGGACCAGCGATCAAGAATTGAACGTTCGCATTACGGAAACCGCCGCCTGAGAATGCCTGTACCTGCTGAACACCGGTACGAAGCTCGGGCGGGAAATTCTTCGCGATCAGATCGCGGGCATCCGCCATTAGCTGTTCCTGCGACTTGGCTCGATCTTTAACGTCGCTTAACTTTACGTAGATCGTTCCCGCGTTGACGACCTGCTGCTGGCCGCCACCGACGGTCGCGAGTGTATCTGTAACTCCAGGCAATTTCCGAATTTCTGCCGCAATGCGCTCAAATGTTTGTGATGACGCACCAAGGCTCGAACCCTCAGGCACACGAACCGAAACCTCGAATTGTGACTGATCATCGACCGGAAGAAAGTTCTTACCGACAAACATGAACAACGGCACGATGCTGACGAATACCAAAATACAAAGCGTAACGATCACCCAACGGTGAGCCATCGAAAATCGCAAAAGTGAGGCGTAAACCGCATCGACGCGGCCGAACCAACCGCTGTAGTGACTATCAGACTTTGGCTCATCGGCGAGCATTCCGTCGCCCTTGATCTCGTCCTTTTCTTTTTCGGGCTCGTGCTTTTTGGCTTTTATTAACCGAGCAGCAAGCATAGGCGTCAGCGTGAACGACACGATCAGCGAAACTAGCACCGCAAATGATGCTGTAAGGCCGAACGACGACATAAATCGCCCGACGATGCCCTGCATGAATCCGATCGGAACAAACACGGCCATTAGTGACAACGTCGTAGCAAGAACGGCTAGTCCGATCTCACGCGTGCCCTCGATCGCGGCCTGGAACGGGTTCATTCCCTTTTCTTCGACAAAACGATAAATGTTCTCGAGCACCACGATCGCATCGTCAATAACGATGCCGACCATTAGCGTGAGCGAAAGCATCGTGATCGAGTTGAGCGTGTAACCCATCGCATACATCAACGCAAATGTTGAAATAATTGAAGTTGGGATCGCGAGCCCGGCAATGAACGTTGAGCGGAAGCTCCAAAGGAACAGAAACACAACGATCGCAGCAAGTATCGAACCAACGATCAGGTGCTCCTCAATTGCGTGAAGCGAATTCTCGATAAAGATCGAGTTGTCACCGATGATGCGAACCTGATAACTCTTGGGCAGCGTCGGCAGAATTTCGTTGAGCTTCTCTTTTACGGCACGAGCGGTAGCGACCGTATTTTGTCCCGACTGTTTTGCGACAACAAGCGTTACGGCCGGCAAGCCGTTCAAACGTGCCTCGGAACGTAGTTCTTCAGCACCGTCCTCGACGTAACCTAGGTCTTTGACCTTAACTTGATAATTGCCGCGTGTAGCGACGACGATGTCGTTGAATTCCTCGGGCTTTTGGACCTTGCCCATCGTGCGGACACTCGTCTCTTTCTGACCTTCGTCGAGACGGCCGCTCGGGAATTCCATGTTCTGGATCCGCAATGCACCCGAGACCTCGGCCGGCGTTACATTGTACGAACGCATCTTGTCCGGGTCGACCCAAACATTGATCTGACGCTCTTGGCCGCCGATTATGGTGATCTGACCAACGCCGCTGACCGATTCGATCGGTTCTTTGATCTTGTTTTTGGCAAGTTCGGTGATCTCACGCAGCGAAGCCGGCGCCGAAACTGTGATACGCAAAACAGGGGCAGCGTCCGTATCTAGTTTCTGAACAGTAGGCTGCTCGGCCGTTTCAGGAAGACGCGGAATCACCGTCTGAACGCGATTCTCGACCTCTTGAGCAGCGATATTCACGTCCTTTTCGAGGACGAACTGAACAAAAACCTGTGAGATGCCTTCGATCGACGTCGAGCGAAGTTCGTCAATACCGCTGATGGTATTTACTGATTCTTCGATCTTCTCGGTGATCTCGGTCTCGATCTCTTCGGGTGACGCTCCAGGATTCACGACGGTGATCGTGATCGTCGGAAAGTCGATCTTTGGGAATAGGTCGACGCCGAGGCTCAGAAATGAGAACGCACCGACAACGACGAGCGACAATATCAACATCGTCGCAAACACAGGACGCTTAACGCATACTTCGGCTAGCCACTGCATAGTAAATTCCCCTGTTTATTGAGCCCTGACCATCACGCCGTCAAACAACGCCGTAAGATTATTTGTTGCAACGACTTCGCCCTCAGCGACGCCTGATTTGATCTGGATAACGCCGTCCTCAAGTAGGCCCGTCTGAACAAGACGTTCGCGGGCAACACCATCCTTGATGATGTATATCTTGTTCAGATCGCCTTCGGCCTTCACTGCCGAAGCGGGCACCATCACCGCATTCTCCGGCTTGCTTTGCGTGATCCGAACGATCGCGAACTGTCCCGGCTTGAGCAGACCGTCGCCGTTTGGCACCTCGGCCTCAACCGTAAGCGTACGTGCGGTTGCGTTTACGTTTGGCATGATCCGCACTACGGTTCCGGCAAAGTTTCGGTCCGGATACGCACTTGTTTGCATCGAAATTCCTTGGCCGACTGCAACCTTGCCGATCTGGGCTTCGGGAACGTCGATCTTCAAACGCAATGTAAAAGTACGGACGATCGTCGCGATCTTTGTGTTCGGTGCCTGCGGTGAAAGATATTCGCCGGGATCTGATGTTCGTTCTGAAACGTATCCGCTGATCGGAGCTCGAATTGCCGTATCGCTTAATGATTTACGAGCAAGATCGATCTGCGATTGTGCCGTCGCGAGTCCGCTGCGTGCCGTTGCGACCTGAGCGGCAGCGAGATCGATCGCTTTGATCGCGACAGCGGCATTCGAACGAGCTTCGTCCAAATTGCCGAATAAAGCGTCACGCTGAGATCGACGCTGATCAAGTATCGCCTTCGAAACATCGCCTGTATCGTATAGCTTTTGGGCACGAACGAGCTCTTTTTCTGCAAGTTCGAGATTCGCCCGGACGGTCTTTACCTGCGAGAACGCCTCGATGCTGAACGTCTCGCCGTCCTTTACGCCAAGCCTGATCTGAGCCTGTCGCAATTGTTGAATGGCTTGCTCGACTGCCTTTTTCTGCTGGCCAAGCTGGGCCTCGGCCTGTTCGACGCGGATCTTGGCGTCCTGCGGATCAAGCCGGACCATTACACTGCCTTTCTCGACATAGCTGCCGACATCGAAATTAACCTCGGCGACCTTGCCTGCGATCGCCGGGGCAACATCGGTCGCCATATCGCTCGCAAGGTTACCGGTCGCTTCGAAATATGTCGGAATTGGCTTTGTAACGGCTTGCGAAGTGGTTACATCAACCGTTGTCGCCTGTGTATTCGCGTTCGCATTAGTATTCGCGCCTCGCGAACCACAGGCCGTCGCTATCGTTGCGACGGAGACCAGCAATGCGATCTTCTTGATCAGTTTGTTGTTCATCACTAATACCCTTATGAACCTAAGCTTTAATGCCTCGCAGAAGTATCTGCGCAAAATTGTCCGCCGCCTCTTCGTTGGTGATATCAAGGAGATTACGGCCCTTGTCCCACAAAATATTGTTTAACGAATGATGGATCATCATTCCCAGAAATGCTCGAACGGCTATTCTAGGATTCATCGGACGAAAGGCTCCGTCTTGCTGCCTTTCGTCGATATATCCGCCGATAAAGCCATATATCCTAGCCACAAATTCGCCAAAAAAACGTTCTGCCAATTCGTGCTCTTCGAGCGCAGAATAAAAAAGCAAACGCATAAATCCAACGTCCGATTGCTGCTTATTCAGCGCATTGAACGCCAATTGGTAAAAGACAGCGTAATCGTCTTTACGGCGCATCGCGTCAAGCATTACAGGATCTTCTTCCCAAGGAAAACGCATTCCCTCGTGGCAGGCCTTGTTATCTAAAATTGCGTCATAAATGTCAGATTTGCGAGCAAAATGTTTGAAAACCGTGGCCTCGGAAACACCGGCAATGCGAGCTATTTCTTTTGTTGTTGTACCGGAAAAGCCTTTCTGAGAGAATAGCGATATGGCCGACATGAGTATTTGCTCACGTCGTTTGTCGCCGCTCATACGGCCATTATGGTCACATTTGAAAAAATCGTGTATCAAAACTGTATTTGTAAGTGAGTGCTTACTCACTTAAGGCTAAACTTTACAATTGCGCCAAGTTGCTTGTCAAGAGAAAGTTTGTGACAAATGTCACAAACTATAACGAAGCAGGAACATTTTTGTTCAATATTCGTTACAACTAATATCGGGCGACGCACATCAGACATCGCGCGTTCGACACATTTTGAGTCGGCTATCATAAATTGGAGGATTTATTTATGTCAGAATTTGAAGCAGAAGTTCGCAAAGCAGAAAAGGAACTAGAACAGGGTTTAATGACGATCAATGATCCGGTATCAGACGACGGAGCCGGCAAGGACGAGTTTTTGGGAGATATAAAGATGCAGGCACAAGAGTACGGGCAAAAATTGCAAGATGCGGCCGGTAAGGCTCGCGATTTTGCAAACGAGAAGTTTACGCAGGCTGGTGACAAGTTCAAGGAACTATCGGCCAAGGATCCGAAGGAATTGGTCGAAGATGCTAAGGAATTTGCCCGCCAAAAGCCCGGCCAGACTATACTGATCTCGGCAGCTGTAGGCCTGGTGCTCGGTCTTATCATCCGCGGCGGTCGCAAGTAGATGCGATCCAGTCTGAGTTGCTAACCCAAACAGACGGAGAGATAAAAAGGCGTGTCCGTGATGGACACGCCTTTTTCTTGCCTAGTATCGAACAGTTAAAAATTCAATCTTGCGGCAAATTGTATCTGGCGATTGGTACCCAAACCGACTGTACGGCCAACGGTACCGTTGATGACACCGAATTGTCCAACGTTGTTCGTTGTGAACGCAACGCCTGGCTGTTGCGAGGTTGATCCGCTCGACAGATTGTTCGGAAGATTCGCCGTCGGGTTTGAGAAATTCGCACGATTGAATAAGTTGTAGATCTCCGAGCGAAACTCTACGTTCATGCGTTCGGTGATCTTGAACTTCTTCTGTAATGTCAGATCGAACTGTTGAAAGCCAGGGCCTTTCAGCGCATTGCGTTCGAGATTACCGTACGTTCCCGGCGCAGGCATTGCAAATGCTGCCGGATTTAGGAATCGCAGTCCGCCTGCGAGCGTGACGTACGGATCGACGCCTGGAATCAGATCTGGGCGACGCGTACTGCGCGAGGCGTTTCCGCCGGGCGTATTAAGTGTAGCAACAAAACCTGCGGGCAATGCTCCGCTCGGAAGAGCTATCACGAAACCTTGAGCAACAGTTCCGGTACCAAGCGTACAGCCTGCGACCGTTTGGCAGACAGCAACAAGATCGGGCCGCGTGATGAGCACGTTGATCGGCGTACCGCTACGGGCGTTAAACACGCCGCCGATCTGCCATCCGCCGAGAACCGCATCAGCGAAACCGTTTAGATTCACTGCGCGGCCTTTGCCGATCGAAAATTCGTACAACGCCGTGATGTTCATATTGTGGCGAATGTCGAAGGTATTCGGCCCGAATTCCTCGGCAAAACTGTACGGATTCTGTGCGGTCGAAGCCTCGTTCGAACCCTGTGTATTACCGAACGACTTTCCGATCTGATACTGAGCGTTTAGCGTCAAGCCTTTCGCAAATCGACGGTTTATCATGATCTGTAGTGAATCATACCGATCGCGGCCGCCGCTGGTCTTGTAATCGATCTCACCAAAAGGCGTGAGCAATCCGGCAGGATCGTTGACGATCGTTCCCGTTGCAGTATCAAGACGCCTTCCGACAGTGTCGAATTCGCGTACCGTCGTCACGCCGACGACTGTTCCCGGACATGTGCCATTCACAGGTGCCACGCTGCAGCGATTGATAACGCCGACGCCGGTTGGCAAAGGAGCACCGTTCAAGATCATCGCCGAGCCGGGCAATATCTTGTTGGTGATGCTGCGAAGGAACAAGTTTCGACCTTGTGATCCGACGTAAGCGACCGTAAGAACCGTGTTGCTGGGCAATTGCTGTTGGAACGAAGCTCCGTATTGAAAAACACGTTCCGGAACGATGTAACCGTCCGTGTCATATGCACGCGGCGTGAAACGCGAAGTGATCCCGCCAATTGTCGAAACCGCCGCTCCGGTCGTTGTTGTCAGACCGTTCGCCAGCGTCGAGCTCGAACGAAACACGTTGCTCTCGATCGGCTGGATCAGATCTTCATACTGTCCGGGGCCGAAGTACATACCGCCGCCTGCACGGAAGATCGATTTTCCGCCGAGGGCTTTCGGTGCCCATGTAAATCCAAGCCTTGGACCGAAGTTGTTTCCGGCACTCTTGTAATACTTACTGTCAGGTGAGAGCAATTGTCCGGTTTTGGCGTTGAAAACAACCGCGCGGTTATCTGCCTCTTTGTTCACCGAATAGAACTCGTATCGAAGTCCGTAGTTCAATGTGATCTCAGGCGTCATTTTCCATTCGTCCTGACCATAGCCGATCAGGTAGTACTGACGTCCCTTGCTGAGGCCGGACTGTGATCGAGCGATCGTCGTTATCGGATCGGTCGATACGCGGAAATCTCCCGCAAGCGAAAGATCGCCAATATACGCTCCGGTCAGATTTCGGTTTAGAGCAAAATCGAGAAGGTTGCCATAGCTGTATGTCAGGCCGCCCAATTGGTCAAAATTTACATCGATCTTGCGATACTCGAAACCGAACTTCATATTGTGATCGCCGTTTGTAAAGGAGAGGTTATCGATAAGTGAGTAGCTCGTTGGGCGAATCGGCTGTGCGCGTCCGTTGCCTGCCGACGACTGTCGCGTCAAGCCGCCGGGCTCGGTAAATCCTGTTGCCGAACCGCCGTTGATGCCGGGACTCACAATGTTTCCGCTTAGGCGAAGCGATGCACTCGCCAGATCAAAGCCAGTGAGACCGGTAATGTTAGGCACCGTTGTTCCGAGGTCCGTTGGTGCGCGATTCATACCGAACTTCGTCTCGTTGATGATGCTTGTTCCGTAAAGCTGATTGACGGAGACAACTAGATTGTCGGGATTCTGGTTCGCGACGATAAAACGGCCGCTGGTGCCGTCCGGCGAAGTAAGCTTGCCGCGATTTCGCTGATAGCGACCATAAAGCGAGAATCTGTCGTTGATCTTGTAATCGACGCGGCCGCTGAATGCGTCTTCGTCGAGAGCAGCAGTGTTGTTTGCCGTGATAGCCTGTGCCGAGGCATTGAGGCCGCCGACGTTGAATGCGGCACCGCTGCCGGTCGGGAATGTGTTTATTACACCCGTGGCTCGCAAGGCCGCAATACGAAGCACCGCCGCCGTCGCGTCTGCTGCCGTGATACCGAGTGCAGCTCTAGCGGCGACGCCCTGTGGGTTGCCGGCCTCACCATCGTAAAAGTTAATGAAATTCCGCAGATTGCGGGAGATCGTAGATCCGATCGATTTAAACCCGCCCCGCTGCCTGGGCCCTCCAAACGAACGGAAAAAAAAGATTTTTTTTTGAATGATCGGCCCGCCGAGCGAACCGCCATATTGGTTGAGACGAAGTTTAGATTTCTCGGCACCATCAAAAAAATTGCGTGCGTCGAGTGCGTCGTTGCGAAGATAATGAAATATCGAGCCTGTAAATTTGTTACCGCCGCTCTTACCAATAACGTTGATCTGGCCGCCGGTTCCTGTGCCGTATTCGGCAGGATAGTTTGACGAATCAACGCGAAATTCTTGGATGTTCTCGATCGAGGTCTGCAGACGAAACTGCGAACCTTGGACGGTCACATATCCCGGCGAAGCGTCGAAAATAGCTGACGATTCAACGCCGTCGAGCTTTGTCTGATTCTGCTGATTTGCACGCCCGTTAAATCGTAGTTCGTTAAAATTGCCTGAACCGACATTGGATGCTCCCGGAGCATTTAGGTAAAGCTGCGAGAAGTTTCGGCCATTGACGGGCATCTCTTGAACCTCGCGTGACGAAACGTTGACGCCAAGACGATTTGAACTTGCCTCGATCGCCGCCGGTGCAAAATCGTCTGCCGTTACGTCAACAACTGCCGTTACGTCTCCCGGTTCTAGTTTGAAATCGAGTGACCGCGTTTGTTCGGCCGCAAGTTCGATGGTGTCTAGCTCAGTTGCTTTAAAGCCGGACAGAGTAACGGTCACCTTGTATTTTCCGGGCAGCAGCGACTGAATAGAATAGCTGCCATGATCGTTGGTAGTTGCCGTTCGGCTGGTGCCGGTCTGGATCGACGTCGCTTTTACGACCGCTCCGGGCAGTGTTGCACCGTTAGCGTCGGCCACCGAGCCTGAAATGTTGCTGCCCGTCTGTGCATTGGCCGCGGTTATGAAACAAAAAAGTGAAATTACTATTGCAGATAGGTTTCGTGTTACCTTCGCGAGATTCATCTTGACTCCTGTAACAAAATGCAGATCTGACATCGCCCATAGCAACGCCAAACCGCATGAAAATGGTTAATTTCGAGTTAGCAATGAAGAGAATATTGTCCGGCTGTTACAGAAATGTGACGGCCAAGTTAAGACTTTCTGAAATAAAAAGCGGAGCCAAGTTGGCTCCGCTAGAGGCTGGAATGTGTAAAGAAACTAAAAAGTAAATCGCATTCCAAGCTGTAACTGTCTTGGTCCGCCAAATCGTGCTGTTGACGGTGCGCTGGTCGGTTCGCCGGCTCGGATCGAAGGGAAGAACCCTGCCGGACAAGTGATCTGACGCGGATTTGCAGTGTCGATCAGCGAAGTTGTGCCTGTGCAGTAGTTGCTGATCGCGTCAACCCCAAAGCCTTTGTTGCCGGCACGCGTTAGGTTGAAAACCTCTGCCGAGATATCTAGACGCATTTTCTCGCCGAATTTGAATGCCTTGAGCAATCGAACGTCCATGTTAAAGAACTTCGGCTGACGGAAAGCATTTCTTCCCGATATCGCACCGCCGACAACCACACGGTCGTTTGCGTCATTAAGGTCGCCGTTCGTGTCGCTGCCGTCCTCGACAATTGCGGTGTACGGAAAGCCCGAACGCGTTATGATTATTCCGCTCAAACTAAATCCATAGCCAAGATCGACCAAACCGCTGAGGTTCAGATTGTGGCGAACATCCTGTTTTGACGGGCCTGCTTCTGCTTGTAAATTGAACGGATTGAGTGTCGGCTGTCGCGAGAAGTTTCGTTCGTTCGAATCATCGTCGCGATTATCGGCCAGGGTGTAGTTCGCTTCGAACTGAAACCGATTCGCAAACCGACGTCGCAGCGACAGTGTCAATGCATCGTAGCTCGAATGTGCCGACGATTCGTTGATCTCAAGCTGGGCAATGTTGTTATTCGGTCTTGTTGGGGAGAACACGAGATAGCCCAGAGCATTCGTAGTAGGTGCGAACAGATTTCGGTCAACACGTCGCTGCAATTTGTAAGCCGACGTGTGAATATAGCCGGCCGTGAACACGAGTTCGTGTGCAAGCCGTTGCTCTACAGTGATCGATGTCTGGAATGTTCGCGGATTCTGGAAATCAGGATCGAAGCCAAACACCCTCGGCTTGACAACGAAGCCTGCGGGAATTGCCGTCAGCCCATTTGGGAAAGTTACGCGAGCGTTTGGCCCGCGGAGGTTGCAGTTCGCGAGATTCACAACGACCGAATTTCGGCATGCTGTCGTTTCAGCGATCTCGATCTCTTGGGCAGTAAGACCGTTGTTCGTGGTCACACGTTGGAAAAGCGTGGCCGGTGTTCTAGCAGCGAAAATGCCAGCCGAAACTCGAATCACAGTTTCGCCTTTGCCATTAACATCCCACGCTCCGCCGACACGCGGCTGCCACATTTTCAAGTCGTTCGGAATTCGCGTTGTTTGCGGGATCGCCGGATTCGGATTACGAGGCTGCGGATTTACTTGGCCTTCCCAGCGGAGACCAAAGTTGAGTGAGATCGAATCCGAGACCTTCACTTTGTCCTGAAAGAAAAACGCAAGCTCTTTCTGGCGGCCTCGATAAATAAGGTCGTCGGGGTTCACTGCGGCAATTGTCTGACGAAAACGTCGCGGTCGTCCGGCGGCGTAGTTGTCGAGAGCTGTCGCTATCTGGACGCCGCTGACGGTGCGGCTTTCGAAATCGAAACGCGGCTGCGTGTTCGATTCTCTCTGCTGTTGAACATCATTGACGTTCGCATCGACGCCAAATCGCATACGGTGAATGCCGCGATCGTAGCTTAGATTCTGCGTGATCTGATAGCGAGTGCTCTCAAAGCGTCGCGGACGAGCACGGTCGCCGCCGAGCGTGCCGAAACCGGCGATCACAGCTTGGCCAAGCGTCGAGTTTGGCTCTTCGAGCCTATCGTCGGTTGCGATCTGAGCGCGGAACTCATTAACTAGGTTCGAGCCGAGGATAGTTACGAGCGAGCCTTTTAGGCTTGTGCTCGAGTTTTGACGAGAGTAGTTGCCCTCGACCGAGACGTCTTGTCGCGGATTCTCGAAGTTAAAGTTCTCGCCCTTGAAGCGCGTGTGCGATGCCTGGACGTTCAGCGTATTCGTCGCATCGAGTATGATGTCGGTCCGGCCAAAGATCGCCGTCGGATTGTTCGTGCCGCGCTGTTCGCCTTCGAGAGCAGCGACGCTTGCGGGAACAACGGCTCCCGGCAATGTTTGAAACTGCACGACAAAAGGAACTCGCAGATAGTTCTGCTCAGCGGCAAAGAAGAAGAATGCACGATCTTTCTTGATCGGCCCGCCGATGGCTCCGCCGAATTGATTCTGGGCGTTATCGAGGTCTTGGTCAAAAGCATCGGGCGAAGTCAGCTTCTTATTACGATTGAAATAGAACAGCTCGCCGTGAAATTCGTTTGTTCCCGATTTAGTAACCGCGTTCACAAAGCCCGAGCCAGTTCGCCCGATCTCAGCCGAGGCACCGCTGCGGACAACCTGAAATTCGCGTACCGCGCTCTGCGGAAAAAAGAACGTCGCTTCGTTACCGCCGCGTTGGTTGCCCTGCAGCGGATCGTTGAAATCGGCACCATCGACCGACACATTCGAATTGATCGAACGCTGCCCGGCAACGACAAGTCCGCCGCGATCGCCTTCCTGAACAACGGCCGGCGTCAGTTGAACGAACTCAGTAAAGTTACGACCGCGAACCGGCAGATCGCTCACGAGTCGTGGCGAAATGGTCGAGCCTGTCGATTCGGATTCAGTGCTGATCACGTCAGTATCCGCAACGATGTCAACATTTACGCTCGCACCAGCGAGTGAAAGCTCGATCGACAGCGGCGTGGTCTCGCCGACCGTGAGTTGGACACTGACTGGTTTCTCCGCGAAGCCCGTCGCTTTGGTCGTGACCGAGTATCGGCCGACCGGCAGAACACTAGCGGAGAATGTACCGTACGAACTGGTCGTCACGACGCGTTCGAGGCCTGTTTCAAGGTTGCGGATCGTCACGGTAGCACCTTGAACAATGGCACCGTTCTGATCCTTGACCGAGCCTTCGACACCTGCACTGCCCGAATCGGACTGTGCAAAAAGCGGAGTACAAAATAATGCGACTATCGCGAATATCGAATATAGATGTTTCTTCATAACACAGATTTCGGCCGCAAACAGCGCACCGAGGCGTTACCTATCGTCGGAATCTAAAATTACTTGGTAGCAATTTCCGAAGATATTACGCACACGTTAACAGCGTGTGAATTGCGTGTTAAGAAGTTGTTAACTCTTGTGGTGAAGGCAAGAAAAAAACGGCGAGATACGATTTCGGTTCAATTAGAGAATAGCTTGTTCCAAGCACGAGAAATAAGAGACTCGCTATCGCTATTGCTCGGATATTCAAGCGGATCTTCCTCGGCGGGATCAAAGTCATCTTCTCGCACTTCAAATCTTAACTTAAATTCATTGTTTGGAGCGTACTCCTTGTCGATCTCGAATGAATCATTTGGGAGCGCGTTTTCAAGGCGCTGTTTTACAATTTCTCCGAGTCTTCGAAAGTCGTCGAGCGTTCCAGAAATGTCACGTTCCGAAATAACCGCTTCGTTCCATGTAATAATTTTCAGATACCAATACGGTCCGTAATGTTCGTGTTCGGATAGAGCGGCATTCCGCTCATCCGCGATATAGTTATTCAGAATTGTACTGAAATTGAGCAGTCCAGATTTTGAGCCAATGAATCGCCAGCTTCGAGCAACTTTATCTTGGTCGTAGAAGAAGCCGAGGTCACGCCAATCTTGCCTGGTTGCCTCATCCATCTTTTCACGTTCTTCATGCGTCATGTTTGTTCACGTCATTCCCTTTTAGTTCCGCAAGCATCTCCCCCCGCTTCCTCGGTCTTATGAAGTCCATTAAGAAGATCTTCCGGATTGTATCCGCTCAGATGATCGGGTAGGTCATCCGCAAGGCCGAATGCTTCCGCTTGATTCAAAAGTTTCGAAATCACTTGGTAGTATCCGGTCAAAATACCAATCTCAAGGTCTGATTTCGCGTCTTGCTTCAGGAGAGAGGCGTCCTCAATAAGTTGATTGAGAACATCCGTTAAGTATTCATTCATCATTTTGTTGCTTCAGTTCCGCAAGCATCTCGCCCAGCTTCTCCAGTTTATCGAGCGGGAGTTCGCGGAGGGTGGTTTGGATGTCGATTGCTTGGAGTCCCGCCTTTAGGCGGCGTCTTGGCCTGCTTAAGCAGGGACTCCAAACGATATCCTCAACTCTAGAATACATCCCACTTGCTTCCGTAATCGTTAACAGGATATTCCCGCCAGATCTCTTTTGCACGCTCTGAACCAATCGCCTCGAGATACTGTGCCGCATTTGACCACTGCCAGTCCTGCCATTTTTCTACATAGCCATGGTGAACTGCATTGTTCAGGACATAATTGAGAGATGCGTAAAAATGCCGCTCTGACCTCATCTTGCGCTCGACGCAATTGTGCCAGACCTGTCGGCCGCGAGTGTCATCTTCGCCGTTCCATTCGAACGAGGTTCGGCCGTGAACGAGGCCCAGTTCTTTTCTCAATAATTTCATTGAAGCTGTTTTCACAAGCAGGTGGTAATGATTGGGCAAGACACACCAGGCATAGACATCCGAGCAAAACTTCTCGCACGCTGCGAGCACGCGGACCTCACAATCGGCAAGGCGTAAATGAGATTTTCCGATGATGTGCGCGTGCTCATAGCAGGATGCTGTGACGATGTAGATCACTTCGCTATCGGAATCAAAATGTGGCGGAGAATGTTTTGGGTAGCGTTGGGTGCGTCGGTATTCAAGCACCTCGGCTCGTTGTTTTTCTGATAGTTTGCGCCAATAGTACATTTCAATCGCCGCCTAAAGGCGGGACTCCAAACTTAAATTATCGTCGTCACGATCTCGCGGATACTTCGCTGCAGCTCGCGGTCGTCGGTTATGGGTGAGCAGATGGCGACTTCGGCGGCGGCGATGGGTGTGATGCCTTGCGCGATCATTTGGGCAGCGTAGATGAGTAGGCGTGTCGAGACGCCTTCCTCTAGGCCGTGGCCGCGTAAGTTGCGAACCTTTTGGCCTATTTTGACGAGGTCAGCGGCGGTTGATTCGTCGATACCGCCTTCTTTGGCGACGATCTGAGCTTCGGCTTCGGCGTCAGGATAGTCGAATTCCATCGCGACGAAGCGTTGGCGCGTGGATTGTTTGAGATCTTTTAGGATCGACTGGTAGCCCGGATTGTACGAGACGACGAGCATGAATTCCTCAGGAGCCTCGATCACGGTGCCGCGTTTTTCGATAGGCAGACGGCGGCGGTCGTCGGTGAGTGGGTGAATGATGACGACGGTGTCTTTGCGGGCCTCGACGACCTCGTCGAGATAGCAGATCGCACCGGCTCGGACAGCCGCGGTCAACGGCCCGTCATGCCAGACGGTTTCTTCGCCCTCGAGCAGGAAACGGCCGACGAGATCGGTCGAGGAGAGGTCTTCGTGACAGGCGACGGTGATCAGCGGACGATCCAATTTGTGCGCCATGTATTCGACAAAGCGCGTCTTGCCGCAGCCCGTTGGGCCTTTGAGCATCGCCGGCAACTTTGCCGCGAACGCCGCTTCGAACAGCTCGACTTCGTTACCAACAGGCAGGTAGAACGGTTCGTCCTTGACCTTATATTTCTCGACAGCTAATTCCATTTCTTAACTCTTAAACTTGCTCCAGTCGCCCCAGATCGCGAGCGTTACTCCTGCGGATTGCAGGTTTACAAACAGCGTCTTTCCGTCGCGTGAGAATGTCGAACCGGCAAATTCGCTTCGCGGAAACTCTTTGCTGACATTGCGGGCAAAATCAGCCATCGCACCCTTGGGCGTCAGAACACGCAGGAAATTCTTCGATTCCATGTTCGGATAGTCGCCGTCCTCGCAGACGAACAGCAGCTCGCTGCGCGGCATTATGCAGATGTTGTCCGGCATGAAAAGCGTGTCTTTGTCGGGCGACTCGTACATTAGAGTGAGAAGGCCGCGGTCACGGCCATCACGTTCGTAACGCCAGATCTGGCCGCCTTGATTGTCACCGCCGCTGGTTGCCGTGAAATAAATTCGTCCCTTTTTGTCTGTACAACAGCCTTCGAGCCGCGAGAAAGTCGCTCCGCCTTTTGCCAAGCCTTGTTTGTAAACGGCATCTTCTTGGGTGTCGGCGATAGCTGGATCTGGTTCATCAATGTCGACCCAAACGGCATTGTAGTTCGTGCCGCTTTTCTGTCCCTTTCGTGTATCGAACTGCGGTTTTCCGTCGATCGCGAGCATTTGCAGCTTTCCGCCTTGGGCGAGTTTCTTGTCTTTATTCGGAATAAAACGATAAAATCCGGCGGAGCCTGCGTCTTCGGTTTGATAGACGACGCCTTTTTCGTCGACTGCGACCGCTTCGTGGACAAATCTGCCCATTGCCTTGAGCGGCACAGGCTCGACGGCTGAGTTCGCAGCAGCAGGAACTTCGAAACAGTAACCGTGCGGCTTTGCGAAACCGCCTGTTTTGACACCTTTGGAACTGGTGCGAACGGTCGGGCCGAGCGTCGTTTCTTCGCAAGTTATCCAACTGCCCCATGGCGTCGGCCCGCCGGCACAGTTGATCAGTGTTCCTGATAGGCTAACAAAATCGCGCACGATCGTCCGAGTTTTCGGATCGACCACAAGTGTTGTAGTTCCGCCGGCCGCTGTTTCGTCGTAGTGATTTGTCGTACCAATGGCGGAGCCGACAACCGGAACCTTGCCGTTGGTAACCTCATGATTACGAACTACTCGCAGTTCGTTTCCGACCTTGAACGTCCACATTCCGTCATGTGCACGCGGCGTCGGACGCCCATCAGACATAACGCTATTCACGCGGCCAATTACATTGTAATCAAAGCCTTTAGGAAGCGAGAGGAACGTCTCGCCGGTGTTTTTAGATGCTGTCGGGACGAGTTCACCGTAGCCAATTGCCCTCAACGGAGCCGGTTGTGACA
Source organism: uncultured Acidobacteriota bacterium (assembly GCA_937871585.1). GTDB lineage: Bacteria > Acidobacteriota > Blastocatellia > Pyrinomonadales > Pyrinomonadaceae > OLB17. Next base: position 47,402 of record CALMPJ010000038.1, read on the forward strand.
ATTCCGCCATCGCCATCGCTCGATTGCCGAGCGAAGAACTTGCCAGTGCCAATCCGCCCGAAACAAATGCCAGATCGCGTAAGAATTCTCTGCGTTCCATAATCTTCTTCGTTAGGTCAACGATAACTGTCGCGTGTTAAAATTTCAATCGAATAGGAGTTCATCACGTGGCTGCATTGGAAATTTCACAAGTTCGTAACGAGCAAGACGTCGAAACAGCCCGCACGTTGTTTCGCGAATACGAAGACAAAATGGGCCTCGACCTGTGTTTTCAGGGCTTTGAGGCAGAGCTTGCGGCATTGCCGGGAAATTATGCGGAACCGGCGGGCAGATTACTTATTGCATCAGTCGAGGATGCTGTAGCCGGCTGCATCGCACTTAAAAGGGTCGATGACGAAACGTGCGAGATGAAACGTTTGTATGTTCGCGAAGAGTTTCGCGGCCAACGTATCGGAATTGCTTTGATCGAACTTCTCATAGCCGAAGCCCGCGAGATCGGCTACAAACGGCTCCGGCTCGATACTTTTCCGCCGATAATGTCGAAAGCCGTCGAGCTATATCGCTCGTACGGCTTTCGCGAAATTCCGCCGTATACAACCGATCCGCATCCGGACCTGCTGTTCATGGAGCTTGCATTATAGGCCTTGGCCAAAGCTGCTGCCGTACGCTGTCGGCGGCGGAGGCTCAAAGTTCATTCGCTGTTCGATCAACGGAAACACTTGTCTGTATGCAAAAGCATCGGCGATCCAGATCACAGGTATGGCTACGAAAATTCCGATACAGAGTGCCAACACGCCGAGCAATGCAACTACGATGTATAGCAGGAAAAGCAGAATGATGCCTCCGATATTTGAGAACGCAGCCGAAGCACTCAGTTTGATCGCGTCGGTAACGCCGAGATCGTGTTCCATCGCGAGTGGTATCGCAAACCGAAATACGATCGCCCATACGATAGATATGAGGAAAAGAATAACGCCTACGATCGCCAGGCCGATCATTAGGCCTTCGCTGAGGCCGAAGTCGGGAAGTCCTGATGATTGAAAAAAGTCACCTCTTCTTGACGGCGGTGAACCAAAACCACCGGAACCCATGAGCGATGCAAAATCGCTGACGAATCGTAAGATCTGGATAATGATCGCGGGAATTGATTGAAGCAGGCCTATGATCATCAGCGGCAGAAACTTGTCGAAGCCTCGAAACAGCATCCCAAATTCGACCGGCTCGCCACGCATGTCCTTGAGCGAAACATAGTAGAATCCCGCCATTACCGGCCCGAACAAGAAGATGCTGACGATCGGAATGCAGCCGACCATGATGTACGTTACCAATCCGACGCCTAAATAAAGGCCGAATTTCGCCGACATTTGATTCCAAGCATTGCTGACACAGTCGCCTGCTCGAATTGCTCCCGATTCAAAACTGATATGTTTCATATTCAATCAATAGGACAAAGAGAATTGCAGAAAGTCTAGCTGAATTCCTGGCAAAAGAAAATGCCCTTGCAACAAATTGCTGCAAGGGCATTGGAAGAGAGCCGAGAATCAATTACTTTCTCGGGAAACGCTCGTCCATCATCGCGGTTTGATATACGAAAGCCGCGAGAATGATCGCCATCTGCTTCATATCGTCGGCCTGAATTCGGTCGTAGCTGTCCATATTTGAATGGTGTGTGCGGGTGCTGTACTCGACCTCGTCCTGTATGAACTGAAAGCCCGGAAGGCCGACTGCATCAAACGCAAGGTGATCCGTGCCGCCCGTATTTCCTATCGACAGCGTGTTCGCACCCATATCCTTGAACGGAGCAAGCCATTGACGGAATATTGGGCGAGCCTTTTCGTTGCCCTGCATATAAACGCCGCGGATCTTGCCCGTACCATTGTCGATGTTGTAATAGGCAGCGAATTTCTCGTATTCAGGTAGCTTCGTTAAAGCCAATTGGGCAGCCGCTTGACCGCCTCCACCGCCGCCGCCAAACGCCGGCGTAGTGCCATCACCGCGATAGCCGAGGTGCTGGCGAACGTAAGCACGCGAGCCTAGCAAGCCCTGCTCTTCGCCGGTCCATAATGCAATACGGATCGTGCGGCGCGGTTTGAGGCCGAGAGCTTGGATGATGCGAACGGCCTCCATCATAACGGCACAGCCCGCAGCGTTATCGGTTGCTCCGGTCGCTCCGTGCCACGAATCTAGGTGGCCGCCGAGCATCACAACTTCGTCGGCTTTATCCGTACCCGGAATCTCGGCGACGGTGTTGTAAGCATTAGCGTCTTGGTCCTGAAAATCGACCGCCAGATCGACCGTCATCGTCACCTTTTCACCGGCGGCGATCATTCGTGAGACTCGATTGAAATGTTCGGGTGTTGCGACCAATTGGATCGGTACGACCGCTTCTTTGCTGCGGACATTTGCCGGTGGATTAGGTGTGCTGCCTGCCGGCGGAGGCGGCGGTTGTACGGCTTGTGCACCCTGAACAAAGATCGTTCCGCCATCGCCCTTGAAAGCTGTGTCGATCAAGATCGCGGCACCTTCTTCGTGAAGAAAACGAAATCTACGGCTCGCAAATTGGAAATTCTGCTGAAAGTTGCCCGGCGGATTCGGAGCAGCACCGGCCGGACGCGGAGCATTAGGATCAGGAGCATTAGCGAGATCCAACAGGCTCTTTTCGTCGTGACGAGTTCCTTGCGGCACCATTTCAGGCTTTAACTCACGCATCGCACCGACGAGTACGATCTTGCCCTTGAGCTTGCCCTTGTACTGGTCGAGTTCGGCTTCGTTCTGGGCGTTGAAATTGACGACTTCGCCAGTGAAAGCTGTGCTGGCCGGAGCGGCCGGTGGTGGCGGAGTTTTGCCTTTCTTTGGGGTTGGTGTAACAACCGGTTTCGGCATCAATGTATCGGTTCCAGGTGACCAAGCCTTTGGATACGCGATTATCGGAAATGCCGTCGGTCCATCGACCATTGCGGTAAATCGTTTGAGCGTCCATCCGCGGCCGAACGGTCCCCACGATTCGAGGCGGCCGTTCTGTAGGCCATAGCTCGTCAACTGATCACGCGTCCATTCATTCGCACGCTTTAGTCCCGGGCTTCCGGTCAGTCGCGGGCCGATGACGTCGGTCATGTAGCTGATGGTTTTCATCACCTGCGAGCGGTTCGTGCCTTCGTCTTTGATCTTGTCGATTACCTCTTTCGGGGCGTTGTAAACCGGCGTGGTCGCCGTTTGAGCAATTATTGCGGTCGGCATCAATGCCGCACACAAAAATGCGACGCCGACGATCCTCTTACCAAGCATCGTTTGTAATTCTCCTAAACTGATATTGAATCTACGAAATCGAGATTTGCCTACTTATACCACAAACAGGGCAGTTTTGTTTCAAACTAAACTGTGGACCACGTAAGTGTAAACGCCGGCGGAACATTCTTGAGCACTAACGGACTGCGGCGTGATTTGCCGTAACGGTCACGCATCCATTCGCGAAGCTTGATCGCGGGCGGCAGATAATAGCCGTGTGCATACTGGAAAATGCGAAGTTCGCAGCCTTCGTCCATGAACTTTTCGATCTCGACGAGAATGCTCTCACTGATCTCTTTTGGCAGCGAAACGAATGGCAGACAGCAAACTAAGTACCGCACTTTGCCAAGACCAAGTTCGCTGTGGATCGAATATGCCTCAGCTGCATTTCCGCAGATCACGTTCATTTCTGGCAATTTTTCGTTGATGGTTTTGACGAGATCGGCATCGAGTTCTAATCCGAGGTAAGATTCGCGGTTGGGTGTAACGTCGGCAAGAAACTTAGTAATTGCGCCGGTACCAACTCCGAGCTCAAGAACGATATTATTCTCGTCCGGCGTGATGCCCTGCAGCATTTCAGCGGCTAATTCAGGCGAACTCGGCGCGATGGCGCCAACCTTGAGCGGGTTCTTAAGAAATGCTTGCAAGAATTGGAGATTTTCTTTCATTTGCCGAAAGCTATACATTAACCGAGCGGTCGGTTTCGGAGTCGGATGTTACGTCAGCATTAACGAAAGTCATTTTATAACTGCGCTCTTCGTTTTGGCAATCGCGAAAACACCTTGTATTTAGCGCGTTTTCCTGACAGCTCGTTTGGCCGGAGCCTTTTTGGTTCTGGTCTTCTTAGCAAAAGCTCCGGGAATCGCGGATTCGATTATAAACTTTGCCTGTTCGAGAGTAAGTGCCGCAGCATCTTCGGCCGTGGCACGTGCGCCGTCGGCTTTCCTTGGAATATTGATCGCCTTTTTGCCGAATTTCACAACGGGACCCCAACGGGCGTTCTCGACAGTGATCTTCTCGTCGTCCCAGCGTTGAATGTAGCGATTTGCCTCCTTTTCACGCTTTGCCTCGATCAGCTCGTTCATGTCTGACTGCGAAAGATCGTCAAAGTCATAGCGTTTCGGCACATTGATGAACATTCCATCCCATTTGATAAATGGACCAAAGCGGCCGGTGCCCTTGGTTATCGGTTTACCGTCAAACTCGCCAACAGGAGCATCCGCGATCTGTTTCGCCTTTATGAACTCGATCGCTTTTTCAGCATCGACCGATGCAAGGTCAGTTCCTCGCGGTATCGAGACGAACTCATCGCCCCATTTCACGTACGGACCGAAACGACCGACGCTGGCCGAGAGTTCCTTGCCTTCGTAGGTTCCGAGCGTGCCTTGCAGTTTTGAAAGAGCGATGGCTTCTTCGTAGGTGATGGTCTCGATGCTTTGTCCGGGCTGAAGTGTGATAAATCGCGGCTTTTCCTCTTCGTCAACGGCTCCGATCTGAATGACCGGGCCGAACCGTGCGATACGTGCCACCATCTGCCTACCGGTTTCCGGATCAAGGCCTAAAACGCGTTCGCCCTTAACTCGCTCGCCGCCTTTTGCCTTTTCGACATCCTCCATGAACGGAGCGTAGAAATCGGCAAGCATTCGCTTCCATTCGAGCTTTCCGGCAGCGACCTCATCAAACTCTTCTTCGACCTTTGCCGTAAAGCCATAGTCCATGATGTCGTCGAAATGCTGCTTGAGAAAGTCTGTAACGACAAGTCCGAGATCCGTGGGGAACAATTTGCCTTTTTCGGCTCCTGTGTTTTCGCTGTCTTCTTTGGCGACGAGAGAATCGTCCTTAAGAACAAGTATTCTGAAAACACGCCTGTAGCCTTCTTTTTCCCGTTTTTCGACATATCCTCGTTTTAAAATAACGGAGATGGTCGACGCGTATGTGGAAGGGCGGCCGATGCCGAGTTCCTCTAGTTTCTTTACGAGCGATGCTTCGGTGTAACGAGGCTGCGGGCGGCTGAATCTTTCAGTAGCTCGGAGTTCGGATAGCTGAAGCGATTGGCCGACAGTCATCGGCGGCAACAAACCTTCGTTCGTCTCTTCCTGATCGTCATCGTCGATGTCCTCGCGATAGACCTTTAGAAAACCGTCGAATTTCAGCACTTCGCCTGACGCAGTAAGTTCTTCTTTATTGGTCGAGATCTCGATCTTAACGGTAGTTTTTTCGAGTTCGGCCTCGGCCATTTGCGACGCCATTGTTCGCTTCCAGATCAGTTCATAAAGACGCTGCCATTCCGGATCGCCGATCGTTGTGTTACCGGCATATGTCGGGCGAATTGCCTCGTGAGCCTCTTGTGCAGATTCGTTCTTGTTCTTGAAAGTTCGTGCCTGATGATAACGGTCGCCATACAAACTGCTGACCGTCTGCTGAATGTCGGCACGAGCGGTTTCACTCAAACTGACGCTGTCGGTACGCATGTAAGTAATGTGCCCGTTCTCATACAGCTTCTGTGCGATCTGCATCGTGCGCGCGACGCCGTAGCCAAGTTTTCGCGATGCTTCCTGCTGAAGAGTCGATGTCGTGAACGGCGGTGCCGGCGAGCGTTTTCCAGGCTTTACTCGAACGTCGGTTACGTCATACGCCGCACCGATACAGCCTTGTAAGAACCTTTCAGCATCTTCGGCTGCGTTCTGCTTTCTACCTTCCGCCTTGAATGTGACGACCTTTCCTGTGATGTCATCGGCGAAGAAAAGGCCTTCGATCTTGAAGTGACTTTCCGGTTCAAATGCATTGATCTCGCGTTCGCGTTCGACGATCAACCTCAACGCGACGCTCTGCACACGCCCAGCACTGAGACGTTCGCCGCCAACAACCTTTGTCCACAGCAGCGGGCTAAGGTTGAATCCGACTATCCGATCGAGCACGCGGCGAGCCTGCTGTGCCATTACGAGATCCATATTCACGGTTCGTGGATTTCGGACCGCAGATTCGATCGCGGGTTTGGTGATCTCGTGAAAAACAATGCGTTTGGTCGAACTTGGGTCGAGGCCCAGAACCTCGCAAAGGTGCCAGCTGATCGCCTCGCCCTCGCGGTCTTCGTCAGTTGCTAGCCAGACGTCGTCTGACTTTTTTGCAAGCGATGTAAGTTCGCTTACTACCTTTCTCTTATCGTCTGAAATGATATAGCGAGGTTCAAATCCGTTCTCGATATCAACGCCGCGATCGCGTTTATCCAGATCTCGTATATGACCAATACAGCTTTTTACTTGAAAATCCGCGCCAAGTATTTTTTCGATGGTCTTCGCTTTCGCGGGGCTTTCGACTATTAGCAGGTTTCTCGACATTCTAAACTTTGTAGCTCGTGAGGCGGCTATCGTTCAGCCACTACGCGCTGCCCACCTTGGAAAAAAATACGCCAGCCGCAAAAACTTGGCTGACGGTTAAGTTATCTAACACCTGCGCAGTGCGGGTGTCAATTCGAGGTCGCGGCAATTCGAAAAGTTGTCCTCAGCTTGAACTAAGCTCGACGCGCGTAGTGCTTCCCCGGAAGTACGCGAATAAGATCTCGAATATCCATCGAAACGAGCGCTGAATTCAGATCGCCAAAACTCAATTCCGTCTTTTCGAGCAGGTCGTCGATGTGGGTTGGTTCCTCGGCGGAAAGCTGTGACCAGACGGTGCGTTCGTGGTCTGACAGATCGGCAGGCATCAATGTTGGTTGAGCCGAAGAACTCGCGCGTTTTTCAGGTTTTGGCGGCAATATTGCGGCGGCAATGTCGCTTGGTAACTCAGCCACAACATCCTGCCAGTGTTGTACGAGCTTGGCACCGCTCTTGATCAGATAATTGGTCCCAAAAGAATTGCTCGACGTGATATTTCCCGGCACGGCCATGACCTCGCGGTTCTGTTCGCTTGCCAGGCGAGCTGTTATCAATGAACCGCTGCGCTCGTTCGCCTCGATGATCAACACTCCGTGGCTGAAACCGCTGATAATTCTATTACGAAATGGAAAGTGGTCCGGCAGAGGAGGCGTGCCAAGCGGGAATTGCGTGACGAGACAGCCGCCGCCAGACAATATCTCTCGCACCAAGCCGTTGTTTTCTTTCGGATAGATGTTATCAAGACCCGTTCCCATCACGGCGACGGTTCGACCGCCGGCTGCGACAGCTCCGCGATGTCCGGCTGTGTCAATTCCGCGTGCGAGGCCGGAAACGATCGTGATGCCGTGTTTGGCGAGATCACGCGAAAGCATCTCGGACGAGTTCTGTCCATATGTTGAACAGTTTCGCGAGCCGACAACTCCTATACACGGCTGATCAAAACATGCCTGCCAGTCGCCTTTGACGTAAAGCACCGGCGGCGGATCGTCTATTTCACGCAGCATCGCCGGATAGCTGCCGTCATCGAGAATGAGAACGTCGCCGCCGTCGGCCTTGACCATTTCAAGCTCGCGTTTCGCACGTTCTTGAAACTCGTTCTTCAGAATGCTGTCGATCGTCTCCGGCCCAAGCCGCAGCATCTCAAGCTCAGTCCGCGTTGCACTAAACACCGCCGACGGCGAACCGAACCGCTCAAGCAACCTCGTCGCCGCCCGCGGCCCCACGCCCGGAGTCATGTTTAATGCGATCCACTCGTACATCGTTTCTACTGTTTACTGCCGCTGCATCTGCCTACTGATCTTGGCGGAGGCGTGTGGGAGTCGAACCCACCTGACGACGCTCTCGCGCTGTCACTACGGTTTTGAAGACCGCGCCCATCACCGGACAAGCCGCGCCTCCGATCAATTTGGAACCGCCTGCGTCAGCGGGCGGCATTCATGTCTAATTCGCTAGCAACAACGTTACCAATGTTGCCCGCTTTGCAGTATCATCAACCAAAACATGCTCAGTCAGCATATGTGCTCCGTTGCCGGCAATGCCGAGGCCATCGATGACGGGAACACCGAGAGCGGCGACAAAATTGCCGTCGGACGCACCGCCGACTTGGGTTTCGTCAAGTGTGTAGCCGAACGAAGCGGCGATCGTGCGTGCGCTTTCGAACATCTCGACCACCTTCGGCGTGCGCTCCATCGGCGGACGATTTATTCCGCCTTCGATCGAAAGCGAAACTCGCGGATCGACAGGCTCGACGCCTCGGATCTCGCGGTCAACGCGTTCGCCCTCAGCCGAAGAGCTGAATCTAACGTCAACTTCGCAGCTCGAATGTTCAGGGATCACGTTCGAAGTAGTTCCGCCTTTGAATGTAGTGACGTTAACGGTTGTGCCGATCTCAGGCCGCTGTATTGCATGGATCACGTCGATGTGTCGTGCTAGTTCGGCGATCGCATTGGCACCTTTTTCGGGCTCAAGACCGGCATGTGCGGGTGCTCCGTGAGCGCGGATCGTGTATTGGCCCGTGCCTTTTCGGCCGGTTTTTACGGCACCGTTTTGCGACGGTTCAAACACCAAACAGCGGGTGGCGTTTGCAGCTTCTCGTTCGACGAACTCACGGCCCGTGTGGCTGCCGATCTCTTCGTCGCAAGAGAGCAAGATGGTGATCGGCGACGAAGGCCTTGTTCCTGTTTCGACAAAGTATCGCAAAGCCTCGAACATAAGTACGATGTTCGCCTTCATATCAAAAATGCCGCAGCCGTAGAATTTTCCGTCCTCGATACGAGTTGGATTTTGAATCGCCGTGCCGACAGGATGAACCGTGTCCGTGTGGCCGAGGAACATCGTTGGCTTTGCGTCGCCCACAAACGCACGAATGATGACGTGGTCGCCATCATCGACAGCGATACGCTCAAACGTCGCAATATCGCCGAGCGCTGTCGTCCATTGTTCAATAAGATCGGCGACGCTTCGGCTCGCCTGAGCGTCGTGCGAAGGCGATTCGATATCGACGATGTCGCGTATCGCGTCGAAAATCGCCGTTTGGCGAGACTCGAAATATTGCAGCGTTTCTGTGGGCGTCATTATTAGAACGAAACGTCGGTGATCTTGTTGTCGGCTGCGAATTTGCGGGCTTCGGCTTCGGTCTTGAATGTTCTCACAACATCGTATTCCTTCATTACCATTTTGCCGTCGATCATGAAGCTGTACATCGGCCTCGCAGCAGGATCGTTCGGACACATATCAAGCAAAGAGATCTCAAGCGTCTGTTTAACCGACGCTGTGTGGGTGACCGGGTACATTACCTTGCGAATTATCTTGCACGGTATCTTGATTTCCGACACTCCGTCGGGCCGTGTACCGAATACTTCGTTGAACAGATTGCCCATTCTATAGCCCGCGAGAGCTATGCGTTCCTGAGCCAGTTCGAACGCGTGTTTCATATATTTCGAGTCCGGCTTCTCGCCAAACTTGAGACCCTTGAATGCAACATCTTGGGCGGCCTTTAGGCTTTCATTTGCCCAAGCATCAATGCTCAAATTGTTTGCTTGGCTTGCGAGTTTTTCGTACGGGAACCGCTTCATTATCTCTTCGCCTTTCGGATCGAGGTATTCAGCGTCGCATTTTGCATCGGTGTTCGGTTGGTAGCGGACCAAGATCTGATCCCACAGCGAATGTAGGTTGTCCTGCTGTTCACGCGGCGTACCTTTCGGCGTTAGAAAAAACAAGTTGCCGCCTTGGTCGCCCTTTGGATTGTACTCGGACACAAGAGCCGAGATATGCAGCGGCTGGTGAACATCGCCGATCAGATGTTCGAGCCAGGCGATCGCAACGGCCTTTTCGGCGTCAGGTGCATTCGAGCGAATTACGTTTGAGAATTCGCCGATCTTGGCGAGAGCCTTGCCGGCCGGTTCCATTCCGTCGACAGCCTCCGCCTTGCCGTCTTTTTCGGTCCAGAACATGTTTGTGTAATGCCAGTCAGAGTTGTGATACTTCTTGAATCGATTATCAAACGCTCGGTCGCGAATAATATCGGCCCAATATGCCATCAACATAAAATGTTCGCGGCGTTTCGTCTCAAGCGGTCGCGAACCAAAATTGAAGAAATACATCCCAATGCTCGAATCTTCCGGTGCCGCCATCAATATCTTGTGAACTTTCTCGCGAACCTCCGGCGTCATCCGCTGCCACGCGATATACGCCGTCGTTTTATGGCCCGATTCGTCCCACGCAAATGCACTTGACGGTATTACAAAAGAAACGATCGCCAATACAACGATCGACCGAATGATGTTTCGCATATTTTTACCTCTGAATCCGATGTACTGATATTAACGAAAATTACAGATAACAAAAAGCAACTGTTCGCTTTACAAATCTATACAAACGTTTAGTCGAGCAAAAGCATCTATTAGTTGTGCAAAAACTTTCGCCAAACACGTTCATAACAGTGAGGGCGACGCGACAAGAAGTAACAGCGTCAGGAAGTTTTAATTATGCAAGCGATTTTGGAACAAAACTATATAGCCGAGCGTCTAATAGATAGAACGTCGGCAGAATTTGGAGAAAAGATCGGCGTTTTTGGCAAGTTGTTCGGTTGCTGGCACAAACAGTTGACCAGGCCGTTCAAGGGCAAACAAAGCTCGTACAGATCATGTACAACGTGTGGTGCAAGAGCAAAGTTTGATACGGAGAATTTAACGACATTGGGGACATTTTATTATCCCCCTTCGGTGACGCAACGACCGTAACTGTTGCAATTGTTTACTATTCATACATCCTGTCTATTATACCTACCAAGTAAACCTACCGAGAGCGGCGTTCCAAAAAACGCCGCTCTCTTTCAATTTAGTACGTCAAATATGCGTCGAAAACCCAGCCGGACATTCCGTTATAACTAGCCTGACACCATCTTCCGGAACGTTTTACAGGCGTAATAACCGGACCACAGCCTCCGATATTTACGGTCGCTCCGTGTGGAATTTTGGCAATGCGTTCACCGATCTGAGCGCTCGGGAGGCTTCGAAGAGCAAGGAAACCATCGCCCGGCGAATTGGCTCTTGCCGTTGTTTGAGTCGTTGACGTCTCCGGCATCTTCAACGGGACATTCGCGTTAGACGAACCTTTCTTTTGGTCAGCGATCTGCTTTTCGAGATTCGCTATTTGATCACGAAGATCTTTGTTCGGGTCCGGCGTTGGCGAGGTGTTTTTTGCAGGTGTTGGGCTCTGTGAATTTGTAACGCCGGATACAGAATCGCGGTTGAAGTACATTATCGCCGCGGCTCCGATCACCGCGAGTACAACCATCGCAAACACGCCCGCGATGATAAAGAATGCTTTCATTCCACCGCCGCCGCCGGACGAAACCGTAGCGTATTGAGTCGTTGGCTGCGGAGCGTTTTGAACCGTTTGAGGAATGTCGACGCGCACACCGCCGCCGCTTCCCTGATGAACTACGGTTTGTTGCTCCCCGAGATCTATTAGTGTGTTGCCATCAGACAGACAGTACGCCAACGTGTCGTCTGTGTAGGTAGTTCGGCATGCCGGACATTGTTTCATAACGGCTATTTATAATTGAGAAGCGTGCCGCAATCAAGCAGTAGAAGCCAAGTGATGGTGATTTTCCCTTGCGCGCTTTGAGGTGCTTCGGTTAAAGTCAACGGAATACAGGAGTTCGGAATGATAAAGAAATTGTTACTGGCCGTTTCGGCCATCATCGTTATTGCCATCGCGATCATACTTATCGCCGCCGCGATGCAGGCTGATGATCTGAAAGTCACTCGTTCAGCTACCTATTCCGCGTCGCCGGAGAAGGTATTTGAGCAGATCAACGATTTTCGCAAATGGGACGCTTGGTCACCGTGGGCAAAACTCGACCCGAATATGACCGTCACTCATTCCGGTGCTGCTAATGGCGTCGGTGCCGCTTATGCGTGGAAAGGAAACGGCGATGTCGGCGAAGGCAAGATGACGATCAACGCAAGTCATCCCTACGAACACATCGGCATCGACCTTGATTTCATTGCGCCGATGGAAGCAAAGAACAAGACTGATTTCACGTTCAAGGCCAACGGCGACAAGACTGACGTTACATGGACGATGGTCGGTAAGAAGAACTTTATTACCAAGATCTTTTGTGTGTTTTTTGATATGGACAAGCTGATCGGAGCTGATTTTGAAAAGGGCCTTGCCCAACTGAAACCTGTTGTTGAAACAACCGTAAAATAGGAAAACTTATGCCAGAATCTAGTACCAGCATCAGCAAAGGTGCGCGCATCGCCGGTTGGATATTGTCGATATTGCCGTGTTTGCTTTTGACCGTGAGCGCGGTCATGAAATTTATTCAACCGGCAGGCTTTGACGAAGGCCTCAAACACATGGGCTGGGACGCCGGTGTAATGAAATATATAGGTGTGGTCGAATTGGCCTGTGTGGTGATCTACCTTTTCCCGCGAACCGCTGTTCTTGGAGCAATACTGATCACAGGCTATATGGGCGGAGCGATGGCGACACACGTTCGGGTCGGCGATCCGTTTTTTGTTCAACTGCTTGTTGGTGTTGTCGCCTGGGCCGGCCTGTGGCTGCGAGATGCAAGAGTGAAGAATCTTATTCCACTGAATTAGGAGAATTATGTCTAAATACGCTGATGTTTACCTGTGTCCGATCCTCGAATCGAACGTTCCTGCTTACAAAAAGATGGCGACTGCCTGCGGCAAGATATTCTTGAAGCACGGTGCCACACGTTATCGTGAATATGTCGCTTCCGACCTAGATGTCGAAGGCGTCGTGCCATTCCCGAAACGCGTAAAGCTCAAAGAAGGCGAAACGCTGATCTACGCTGCCGTCGAATTCAATTCTGAAGCCCAGCGCAACAAAGCGATGAAAGCGATCATGAAAGACCCGGAGATGGCAGCGATGTGCGGTCCGGACGATAAGCCACTGTTCGATTTCAAACGAATGGTTTACGGCGGATTCAAAATACTCGTGGATCTTTAATTCAGATTTCAGACCGAATAACAAAGCCGGTTTCTTATGAGACCGGCTTTGTTGTAACCTCAATCTACTATGTCCGACGAGAACACACTGCCGGTCGAATCGATCGATCAAGATCCGATCGAAGCCCCGGAACCCGAAAAGCCAAGAAAGTTCGACTCGGCCATAACCGAAGGCCCGCTTTCTAAGGCCGTCTGGAAAATTGCGTGGCCGGCAGTTTTGACCAATATTTTCAGCGGTTTACAAGGCTGGGTCGATCAAATTCTTGTAGGAAATCTTGTCGGTTATCAGGCGAATGCCGCGATCGGTATTGCGTTTCAGATCTTTCTGTTCGTCATCGTATTTGTCTCGTCGGTGTTTATCGGAATGAGCGTTCTCGTCGCTCGATTTGCCGGTGCAAACGAACCTGAGAAGGTCAATCGCACTGTTTATCAAGGCTTCCTCACGGCAACTTTCATGGCTCTCGGTATACTCGCGCCGATAGGTTATTTTGCTGCCCCGTATTTGCTTTCGCTCGTAAGCCACGACGCCGACGTTATCGCCGAGGCCCTGCCATTTCTACGGATAATGTTCACGTGCAGCATCGGAATGATGATGTACTTCATGCTCAGCGGTTCGCTTCGGTCCGCCGGGGACGCGCGAACGCCGATGGTTTTGGGCATTACGATGAATGTCCTGAATTTGATCTTGAGCATTGTTCTGATCCGCGGTCTTGGACCGATTCCGTCATTTGGAACGGTCGGCGCCGCGATGGGAACTTGCATCGCGTCGGGGCTTGTCGGTGCATACTCGCTTTATAAGCTCTACAACGGCTCCTGGGTCGTTTCGTTTCCAAAGTCGAGCTATAAGCCCGATTGGAGGATCATTCGCCAATTGTTCAAGTTTGGCCTGCCCGCAGGTTTTCAGGGAATTGCGATGAATGCGGGCGGTCTCGTTATGGCAGGATTTATGGGCTCACTCGCCCAAGGCAAAGCAACACAGGCAGTCTATGCCGTCTGTTACAGCCAACTGTTCCTGCTCGTCACATGGTCGTCAAACGCTCTTATGGGAGCTTCTGCGGCGGTCGCAGGACAAAACATGGGAGCCGGGAAGCCTGATCGTGCAGTTACCGCAGTACGAACGTCCGCCAGCTTCGGATTAGCCGGAGCCATTGTCGTAGGTCTCTTCTTTTTCTTTATTCCCGAACAACTGCTAGCGATATTCGGAATGACCGAACCTGAGGTCGTCAAGATCGGTGTCGAGTTGCTACGTGTGTTGAGCGTTTCCGGCCTATTTATCTCAATGGCACTCGCTTTCACAGGCGGCCTGCAGGGAACGGGCGATACAAAAAGCCCTCTATACATCTCGATCGTCTCACAGGTTTTGATCCCTGTCGGCATCTGCCTTATTGTCCAAAACATTGTCGGCCTCCAGCCAATACACATCTGGCTCGCCATCCTAGCCGGACATTTTACTCGATTTCTACTTAGCTTTATCCGTTTCAACCAACAACGCTGGCGTGATATCAAGGTCGAAATTCACTCGACAGCAGCATAATTTCGAAATATTCTTCGCCTCAATCTTCATGAGCTTGCGTGTAATCAAAAGCGGGAATACAATTAAGAATCAAAAAAATTGACCGAGACCTATTTACGATATAGGTCTCGATCAATTCCCCAAGTGACACTTTCGTACGAATGTAGTTATCACTTGGAATCGCCGAGGATTGTCCTTTCGTCTCAACCGAGCTGGGCAATCCTCTTTGAATTTCATTCGCCCAAAATCATATCCTCAACGGCATGACGATGTATTTGTAATCGTAAGCCGAGTCGCCGTGGATCGACATTTGGGTTTGGGCGTTGGGGTCTTTGAACTCGAACGCGATCTTGACCGCTGCACTGCCGGTGTCGCGTGCAGTGGCTGCGGCGGTTCCTGAACCGTCGGTCGAGACAGCTTCGGCTTCTTCTGCAGTGGTGTTGATCTCGAGCGAACCGGCGTTGTTTAGAAACTCGAGCAAGTATTGCGAATTGAATCCCAGTTGAACTTCATCGCCGGTGAAATCAGCTTGAACTATCTCGTTGCCCTCCCCTTCTTCGCTGGACTGAGCCGTCAATTCGATCTCGCCGGTGCGGACCGTGAGTTTGATCGAGCGATTGCGTTCGTCAGCCATTAGGCTCACGCGGCGAACGGCACTTCGCATCTCGTCGAGGTCGAAAACGGCGAGCTTGTCGTTATCCTTAGGCATCACCATCTCGTAGTTAGGGAACTGGCCCGACAATTTGCGGCTGATCAACAGGCGGCCTTCCATCTTGAAGTAGAGATGATTGTTGTCCTCGCCAAAGCTGATGTTGTCAGCCGTCTCACGCGAGATCTTGGCAAGCTCAAGCAAAGCCTTCTTCGGTACCAACGTTTCGATCGCGTCGGTCGCGTCGCCGCCAAACGCGGTCTCGATGTACGCGAGGCGATGGCCGTCGGTCGTTACCATTTTCGCTAAGCCGTTGCCGACGATGAACTTTGCTCCCGACAGTGTGAATCGCGAAACGTCGTTCGTCATCGCAAACGAAGTGTTCTGAATAAAGTAATTGAAAACCGACGCAGGCAGACGCATTGGCGTGCTGATGTTCTGCGGAACCTCCGGGAACTGGTCGCGGCTGATGCCGGCGAGGCGAAACTTCGCACGGCCGCATTGCATCGTTACCCATTCATTATCTTCTTTCTTGAAATGAACATCGCCTGACTCAAGAGCACGGACGATATCAAACAGTTTGCGAGCCTGAATGCAGATCGAACCTGAGGCCTTGATATCGGCCTCAGCGTCGCAACGGATCGTGACATCAAGATCGGTACCGACGATGCGTATTTCGTTCTCGCCGATCGATTCGATCAGGATATTCGCCAGCACGGGGATCGTTGTCTTTCGCTCGACAACGCCCTGGATAAAATTCAATTCGTCCTTGAGAACGCTCTGTTTGATCGTAAATTCCATACTTACCTCGAACCAAAAAAAATTGCCTTTACTAACAATAATACCTAAAACAATAAGATAAAGATAATAGTCCTATTAGAGCCTATGGAAACAGTGAAAATCGTCGTAAGTGTCCAAAAACAAACGCCTTTTCTTATGCACAGACTGCTGTGGAAAACTTGTGGAAAACTACAGATCGAGGTCGATAATGTTTCCTACCGGGCTTTTCCACCAACATCCACAATTGCTAATTCGATCGACTGTTGGAAATGTGGAAACTAATAGTTCAAATATCTGAAAACAAACAACTTAACCGATTCTACTTTAGATCGAGCATGTGGAAATCCAGCGTCCGGATTTCCGGCTAAAATCTAGCTAACTAATTGCAAATATTATCAATTAGCTCATTTATAGTCTTGTGGAAAACTGCGTCGCCTGCAACGGCCGTGCTGATCTTCTCGAACGAGTGCATTACGGTCGTATGATGCTTGCCGCCAAACTCGCGTCCGATCTCCGGATAGCTGTGACGCGTTAGTTTTTTGCAAAGATACATTGCAACCTGCCGCGGCATTGCCACCGAACGGGCGTTGCTCTTTGATTTCATTTCCTCGACAGTCATCTTGTAATGCGACGCGACGCCGCGGGCGATTCGGTCCATCGTAAGGCCTGCTGAGTATTCGCTCTCAAGGATGCTCTTCATCGCCTCGCGTGCGAGTTGCCGCGACAGAGGAGCACGTTTGAGCGAAGCAATTGCAACCAGACGTACTAGCGAACCTTCGAGTTCGCGGACGTTGCTACGGATCTTGCTGGCGATGTATAGAGCAACGTCGTCCTCGAGCTCGATGCCGTCGAGATCGGCTTTACGCTTGAGGATAGCGACCTTTGTTTCAAGGTCAGGCGGTTCGATATCTGCGATCAGTCCCCATTCGAAACGCGAATGCAGGCGTTCCTGCAGCGTCGGTATCTCTCGCGGAGGACAGTCGCTCGAAATGACGATCTGCTTTTGATCGTTATGCAGCGTATTGAATGTATGGAAAAACTCTTCCTGCGTGCGTTCCTTGCCGGCGAGAAACTGAACGTCATCGATCAGCAATACATCGATCGAACGATATTTATCGCGAAACGCCTGTGTCTTATCAAAGCGAATTGCGTTGATAAGCTCGTTCATGAATTTTTCGCTCGTAATATATGCAACGCGCAGATTGCTGTTACGAGCCTTGATAGCGTGGCCGACGGCATGCATCAAATGTGTCTTGCCCAGGCCAACGCCGCCGTAGATGAACAGCGGATTATAGGTCGTTCCAGGCATCTCCGAAGCTCCTAGTGCTGCGGCATGAGCAAACTCATTACTCGAACCAACGACAAACTTCTCAAATGTGTATTTTGGATTGAGCGACGATTCAAAATCTGTGAATGTCGAAGACGAATAAAGTCCCGGAACCGAGATCCGCTGCGGAGCGGTTTCCAAATATACTTCGTCAGGTTCCGTCGTCTCGGATTCTTCGGTCAGTTCCCAATCGATCGTATATCCATCGAGGCCAAGCGAAGAAAATGACTCGTCGATGATGCCAAGATAGTACTTAGATATCCAATCGTAGCTCTGTGCGGTCGTGCTGATCCGAACGGTCTGATCGGCCTCGTTCGTGCTCACAAATCTGAGCGGACGAAACCATGTGTCGAAGACCTGATGGCTCAAACGATTGCCGACCTGCTCGAGCAGATCATCCCAAACTGTAGTTTTTACAAACGATATCTCCAATGCAACTCCAATAAAAAGACCGCCGAAACAACCCGTCGTGCTAAGGTGGTTGGAATAGGGCTTTTTGATGTGCGAGCCAAGAAGAACAGCAGATCTTGGCAGTGTTCGTAACTGCTTATTTCTCCGAGAGAAACGCGGCTATACACAGCCTTATCCACAGTGTTTTCCACACTAAATGAAATCTGTGGACAGGAACTTAAAGTAAAGCATTAAGTTGTTTATTTTCAACACTTTACAAAGCACATCAGTTTGAAAGCGGATATCAGACTAACACGGAAATCGGCGAATGCGCAAACCATTTCCACAGGTAATTTTCTGAGGCTTTAACACGGATTTAACTTCCTTATTTTGTAAGAACTTGGCTTGCATTCGGTATGAATAAGCGTTAAGTTTTCGATGGAATTTTGATCAAAAAAACGTCAAAAATCAGCAAATTATTTTCATTTTTTCAGAATTATTTTCGCCCTCGAACCATGGTAGCAAAACTTGCCAACTTAGCAGACGGCCTCACATACGTTAGCGAGACCGACGCGCCGTTCGAGCACGTTTGCTTTCCAACCATCAAGCAGATGTCAACCGCGAATGTCGCCAAGGCAGCTGGAATTGAGAACGCAAACCTGGTCACCGAGACCGATTATGAGAAATTCTTCCGGAGGCTAACCGAGAATAAGGATTGGTTTGGTCCGATAGAAAAGGAACAGGCAAAGAGATTCCGAAAGTTGAAAGAGCTACTGGAGAAAGAGCTGTCCGATATCAAGGTCTTTCGTTTTGGAAAGATCCGGATCGATATACTGATCCTCGGAAAGAACAAAGAAGGAAAGGTCGAAGGGCTTCGAACGTTCTCGGTAGAAACTTAGAAGCAAAAAAAGGCCGTCTGTTCAGACGGCCTTTGCGATCAACGAACTGCCAAGATTAAAGAGACTTAACGCTGCTCGCTCCTGAGGTTTTCTTGTTGATGGTCGCCGGAGTTCCAACATAGCTGATCGAGCTAGCTCCTGACGCGTCAACGCTCAGCGTCCCGCTTGCGTTCACCTTCGCTTTGCTCGCACCACTCGAATCGACAGAAACCTTTTCGCATTGCAATTCGGTGGCGTCGATGCTCGAAGCACCACTTAGATCAGCAGTCAATTGGTTAGCAGCACCGCTAAGCGTAACTTTCGAAGCACCGGAAATATCGATATCGATACCGTTTCCGCTGATGTTCGAGATCGTTGTTCTCGAAGCTCCCGAAGCGTTCAACTTCTCGATATTTGGTGCACCAATTTTCACCTTGATCGGCGACTTTGATTTGATCCTTTTCTCCGCCGAGATCTCAAGACGTCCATTTTGAACTTCGGTTTTGATGAGCGGCAGCAGATTGTCGTCAGCCTCTACCTCGACACTGAATTCGCTTTGCGCCGTAACCTCGACAACAAAGACGTTGCTTACATCGATCGCATTAAAGCCCGCAACATCACGTTTTTCGCTGACAATATTGCCCGAACCTTTGGTCGAGCCAAATCCGATATTAAAACTCACCAACCCGCTCTCGAGCCGCCCGAATGAAAATATATTAGCGACGACGAGTCCAACTACTAATGCGGCCGCAAAGGCCAGCAGTGCAAACTTTTTCATAATTCCCTCCGACTTTCGAATGAATGCCGTAAAGAGTAACGAAGCGCTTTTTGGAAAAGTTCGAAAGAATTTATATCAAGGACAAAACGATTTTTCGACATAAACCTTGGTGCCTGAGGAATTAAGGTAATAGCATCCGCCGCGAGGGCCTTTCTGATATATTCGGCCAGTCGTTGTTGTGCCCGATGAGGTAAGCGTCGCGGCCTTAGGTTTGCTGTCGGCACTTGGAACAACTGTCGATTGCCAAGCAACGGCTTGCCATTTACCGTTGCGTTTCAAAAAGACTCCTGTATTGAGATTATTGCCAACCGACTTTGTACCGTCGCCTTTTGTTGTTGTGCTGACAAGGCGAAAGGCGACGACTGCAGTGTTGCCGTACTGATTTATCTTGATGTCCTCAGCCGTGTAAACCGAAATAGGATCGCCTGCCTTTGCCGCGGGAGCCGAACGAACGCCTTTCATCAACTCTTCTTTGTTGATACGCACACCAGCGGAACGTGTGTAGATCAGATCCTCGGCCCAAAACTCATCATGCACCGCGGCGTCATTTTTGCCCGCTCCGACAAGGAAATCATTGAGCATCTTGGTCAGTTCTGCCGAATCTGTTGCAACCTGTGCTCTTAGCGATAATGCGGATACCGACAATAGGAAAAGGACGGAAAGTAGTTGTTTCATAGTGATCGCCTCATGTCTGCATACATTACCTTAGATGTGCTGTAGGATTCAATCAATTCTCTGTGCCGCCGTGCTATAATCTCGCTACTCCAAACAACCGAATATGAAACGATGCCCTGAATGCGGTCGCGACTACAATGACGATTCGATGAGCTTTTGCCTAGACGACGGCTCGGAGTTGCTTTTTGGGTCGAAGTCGGAACCGCTTGCGTCAGCGGGCGGCGAGTTCGATGAGCCTCAGACCGCTATCTTGCACTCGACAGCTACTCCGGGCGAGGCTCCGACTCGTCCGCTGGTCGATCTAACTAACGAGACGGCTATTTTGTCAGGAGAAGCGGCGGCGGAGCCGCAGGAGTCCTTAGGTGGGCTTGCGGAAAAGCAGAGCTTTTCCGCTCAACGAGCGGCGAAGCCGCTGGCGGCGTTGGTTGTTGCTGTTCTGGTTTTAGTAGGCGGATTCTTTGGCTATCGATATTTCTCGGCGGCGGGTACCAAGCAGATCAATTCCATCGCCGTGATGCCGTTTGAGAATAGGAATTCGGATGCGGACACGGATTATTTGTCCGACGGTTTGGCGGAATCGGTGATCTTTCGTTTGACGCAGATCCCTGATCTGCGGGTCAGCCCGACGAGTTCGGTGATGCGTTACAAAGGAGCATCGAATGATGTTGCCAAGATCGCGTCCGAACTCGGCGTAGATGCGGTAATGACCGGACGCCTATTGGCGGATGCGTCAGGAAATACGCCTCGAAGAACTGAACGCAAAACAGGCAAAAGACCCCAATGGATATGTTAGAGCGGCGGATTATGCCAACGCATACGCCTGGGGCAAAGACAAAGAAAAGTCGATCGAATATCTGAACAAAGCGTATGACGAGCGTGAACGGGATTTGCCCGAACTAAAGATAAATAAAACTTGGGACTTCGTGCGAGACGATCCGCAATTCAAGGAATTGGTCAGACGAGTCGGGATCCCGGAATAGACGCAATACTATTCATACCGTAGCGAGTCGATCGGATTTAGCCTGCTAGCTCTGATCGCGGGCATAACACCGGCGAGGAACGCGATAGCTGATACGAGCAGCAATACCGTGGCGATCGACTGCAGTGTGAATGCGAAGAGGTTAAAGCCTTCGAACGATTCTTTGTAGGCCGTGATCAAAACCTTGTTTGTGATCAGGCCGACAACGATTCCGGCGAGCGTTCCGAGTGCGGCTCCCCAGAATCCGATCAGGACGGACTCGAGCGAGAAAATTGCAAAAATCTTGCCGCGGCTCATGCCAAGAGCCTTTTGCAGGCCGATCTCTTTTGTGCGTTCAAGTACAGCTATGACGAGCGTGTTGATAATCCCGAATGAAGCGGCAAGTAATGCGATCATTGCGACTGCTGCCATCGCCACCTTGAATATCGCGATTCCGTCGTAGATGCGTTTTTGATTATCAGCGATGGTGTCGCCCTCGAGGCCTTGTTCGATAAGATGCTTTTTCGCGGCGGCGATAGCTTGCGGATCCGTAGTGTTCATTTCCAGAGAGAACATTACGAATCGATCAGGCCCGTCTCCGGTCTTCTGTGCCGAGTGAATCGATTTAGCAGTACCAATGTCTACAAAAGAAGCGGTGTTTGTTTGAAAGCCCTTGGTCGCCACTCCAACGATCGTAAGCGGAATTGTCTGTAGCTTTTGTTCCTTGTCTTTATAGCCGATAGTTGCGGTCTTTCCGATCAACGACTGAATGTCGTCCGACAATGTTCGAGCCAAACCGACCGGAATGACGATCTCGCGTTCGCCGGCGATCTGTCGGCCGGCTTCGGTCTTTTGCTTTACGCCGTCGATGATCATCGAAAGCTGTGCTTCGTATTTCTTTTGGCCGTCGAGTGTGATGTATTCGGCCTTAATGTTATATCGAGGCGTAACGCTCTTGACGCCATCGATGCCGCGAACGGCATTTTCGATCTGCGGCATCGTCATCAATATCGTATTCGGATCGAGCGGTGCGTCGGCGTTGTCGTTCGTCGGAGCCTCTTTGTATTCCTTGGGCGAGCCAGCGGGACGATTTGCGTCGGCGTCTTCTATCTTGCGGCGAGCGATGATGACACTGTCGCTTTCGAAATTCTTAACTTGGCTTTCGACGTAAGCGCGCATGCCGTCGCCGAGGCCATTGGTCATTGTCAGTGTGAACGAGCCGACGAAAATTGCGGCTACGGTAAGGAATGTTCGCAGCTTATTGCGGAAAAGATTTCGATTTGCGATGCGTATGAGGTCCCAGAGTTTCATAATGCTGCACCTCCGGCGCGTTCGTTGACGATCTGTCCGTCTTTCATTTCGATGATACGAGAGCATTTTTCCGCAAGGTCGCCATCATGAGTAACGATCACTAATGTAATGCCTTTATCGCGGTTCAGATCGAACAATAATTTCTCGACGGCCGCTCCCGTGGTCGAATCAAGATTTCCCGTTGGTTCATCAGCGAAAATCACTTCGGGATTACCGATAAGTGCCCGTGCGATGCAGACGCGCTGTTTCTCGCCGCCGGAAAGATCCTTTGCAGACTTATTTAGCTTTTCAGACAGATCAACTGCGGCTAGTGCAGTTTTAGCGGCGGAATCCACTTCGCTTCCTGAGGCACCGCGAATTCTTAGTGGCAGCAACACATTTTCGGCAACGGTGTCGCGACCGTTCAAGAAGAACTGCTGAAACACAAAGCCGAACTTTTCGTTTCGCAGCGTGTTCTTTTGCTTCTCCGATAACTTCGACGTGTTTTCTCCGCCGACAAGAACGCTGCCGTTCGTAGGTGCGTCAAGACATGCCAGCAGATGCATCAGCGTAGATTTGCCGCTGCCGGATTTGCCGACTATTGCGACACAATCGCCTTTGGCAATGTGCAGATCGACGTCTCGCAGTGCCTGAAAGTCGCTGCCGTCGCCGGTATATGTTTTTGATAGATTTTTTGCTTCGAGCATAACGATCTCGTGCCGGTTGGCTTGAGAATTACATTACGCCCGCTCTCCGCAAAGGTTCGGAGAAATGTGATCTTATTTGTCTAGAAGACCTGAAAGCCTTTGGAATTTTGGCAGAATTCGACAAACTCTTCGAGCCATTCGTGAGTGACGCTATAGTTCTTCCATTGCTCGTCGCTGTCACGATGAAGCGTCATATCGTCAGGTGCGTCCGTTATGCTGAGGTCGGCGAATATACGTTTTCCAACGCCCATTTTTGGCAATGTGATATCGGTGATCTTATTGGCGATCTCGCGTGCGTCGTCGACCGAGACCTTAACGCCCGTCGCGTTGTATTCCATCTGGCGAAGCGTGCCCTCGCTCAGGATGTCGTAGCTGCGGATCAGCTCGACAGCGGCTTTCCATTGCCAGACGCTCGCGTTCAATTCAAAATTCTCGCTGCCTTGGTCGATAAGTGTGAAGCTCATAACGTGCCTAAGTGAATGCTAATTTGGAATTGCCGATTGGTCAATGAGTTTAACGCGGGAAAGCGATATACTTTGACTCTTAACGTATGCGAACGACGGTTCCCATCAGGATAATTGTACGGCGTCCGATGGCAGGCGTGCAGATGAAGGTGCAGGTCGGCAAGAGTGAATTGCTTGATCCAAGCGTATCGAACGAAGGCGATCTGACCTTCGATTTCGAGATTGATGTCGATAACGACGGCTCTTTGCCGAATTTTCTCGGCAAATTTGCCCAGGGACCAAAGGCCGAACGCTTTGTATACGTTAATTCCGGTTCATATGCCGGACAGCACTTCAGTTGCTTTAATAGAAGGGCGAAGATCTCGCTGATGACGATCGCTGCCGATCAGATCAAAAGCGTGAACGCGAACAAAGACAGAGTGTTAGCGACCGAGTTCGAAGGAATTGGAAAGGACGGCGGCCCGGCCTGTGCGAGCATTAAGGGAATTGTTTGGAAGGTTGAGAAGAGATGAGTCAAGAAAGCATTTCATACGCTGACGCCGGCGTTTCGATCGACAACGCGAATCTCGCGGTCGCCAAGATACGCGATTATGCTCGTTCGACATTCAACGAACGAACACTGACCGAGATCGGTAGCTTTGGTGGAATGTTTTCTGCGATGTTCCCGGACATGGCCGAACCGATCCTTGTAGCGTCGGCGGATGGCGTTGGGACGAAGCTAAAGGTCGCGTTCGATACCGGCATTCACAATACCGTCGGTGCCGATCTCGTGAATCACTGTGTCAACGACATCCTTGTACAAGGGGCACGGCCGCTATTCTTTTTAGATTATTTTGCGACCGGAAAACTGGAGCCTGACGTAACAGCGTCCGTCGTCGAAGGCATGGCTCGGGCCTGTCGCGAGAACGGCTGTGTCTTGCTCGGTGGCGAAACTGCCGAGATGCCGTCGATGTACGCCGATGGCGAATACGATCTTGCAGGTTTTATCGTCGGCGTAGTTGATAAGCCAAGAGTGATCGACGGCAAGTCGATCGAGCCTGGAGATGTCGTTCTCGGAATTCCGTCGACAGGCCTGCAGACGAACGGATACTCGCTTGCTCGAAAACTGTTCTTCGAGGTCGGTAATTACAATGTAGATACATTTGTCGACGAGCTTGGCTCAACCGTCGGTGAGGCATTGCTCGCGACACATTCGTCATTCCTGCCCGAGATCGGCCCGCTACTCGACAGCGGAAAGATCAAAGGACTCGCCCACATTACCGGAGGCGGCTTCCTCGAAAACATCCCACGAATCTTGCCGAATGGCGTCTCGGTCGAAATAGACCGCGGTTCGTGGACGGTGCCGCCGATCTTCGGCCTAATGCAAAAACTCGGCAATGTCGCGGACCAAGAGATGTTCCGAACTTTCAATATGGGAATTGGGATGGTAGTTGTTTGCTCGGAATCTAATAGTTACCAGATTAAGGACCACCTGAAGAATTGCTTCGATATCGGTCAGATCGTCAGCGGAAACGGAGTAGTTCAAATCTAGAGATAGTGGAAAATTGGTTCTCTGTTATAGAGAATTGGCGAACTCGACTAAGCTTTCCATTTAAATGACGTAAGCATTCTTTGAATGGTTTCATCCCAACCTGATTGGTGTATGAAAACAAATACAACTGAATTATTCTCAAATTCGCGATGATAAAAGGTTAGATCCTTAAAGAGAAGCGTGTGACTTCCTGTTTCTAAAACACTTAGAATTTCTTTCTTCCAAGGGCCGTAGTAACCCGATTTGAGTTTAGCTTCATCAAAAACCTCTTTCGCTTTTGTAAGCCCTTGACTATTTATCCCATCAGTGATTTCTTGAGAGGTTGCTTCAACTACAAACACACGAACCTGTAGATCGTTCGAATTGCCATTTCCCCAACTCATACTTCCAATATGTGCCGCACAATCCGAGTAAGGCAGAGCTGTACGAATTACTAGTGCATCGTTGATATCAAAACCCAACGAATGATTGAAGTCGAATTTCTCCAATTCATTTAAGTCTTGCCAGCTCAAATAGAGATTCCTATCGGGTTCAATCGAGATTGGTTGATAGGTAATCCAGCTCGGCGGGATTGCGAATGTTGCTTCAAACGGTTTAATCCTCAGGTTTTCACCTTCGACTACAGAATAGGGACTATTGTTTTCAGCAGAATGGTCTAATGGTTTGGGATAGACGGGCAGTCTGTAAATCGGTCCGTTAACTGAGTTACAAGCTATGAGAAAAAAGGAAGAGATGGCAATTAGGATGGCCAAAAAGATCGGGAAAAATGAAACTACAAGCCTCGTCATTGATGCTCCATCAGCCTAAAGCCCCTTAAACAATTAGCAGTCAGGAAATTTCAAGACTTAACTTTTTACCAAGGGCCTTTGCGTATTTATGAAGAGTCGAAAGCGTAATATTATCTGCGTGGTTCTCGATTCGTGAGATGGCGCTTTTTTTGGTTCCCATTTTTTGGGCGACCTCTTCTTGCGTTAGTTTCGCCTGTTCGCGAGACGCCTGGAGCAATACGCCGATCTTAAAATTCTCATAGCCTTCGTCATAACTCTTCGCAAGTTTAGGGTTGCGTGCTTTCCATTCCGCGATAGTTCTATCTAGATCATCCATTTCGTCTGCTTTCATAATCTTTCTTTCTCTTCTCGGCTAACTTGATCTCGTTCGGCGGTGTCTTTTCGGTCTTCTTTGTAAAACCATTGGTCAGGATCACAAAGTTGCCTTTCTCCATAAACCCGAGTATCCGAAATGTGTCACTGCCCGAATCGATCCTGACTTCCCAAATATCATCCGTGTTGACAAGTTTCTTGAAATACTGTCGCGAAATTAACGGCAACTCACGGATGATCGATAGAACCCACGTTACCTTCTCAAACTGCTTAGTAGAAAGTGAATTAAGAAAATCATCAACAGGACACTCGCCGTTCGCCGTTTTGTAGTAAATCACTTTCCTCATAAAGGTTAACAAATATGTGAACCCAACACAATCGTTATTTGTGCTCTCGAAACAACTTGAAAATACCACAATTTTGGGAAACAATAGGCGGCGAGAGATAAGTGCAAGTTTTATGTCAGACCTATTCGAATCTTCAACTAAGCGTAGTATCGAACCAAAGGCGATTTTGATCGGCGTAGCGGCTTTGTTGCTGCTGGTAGCTGTCGGATACGGGCTGTATTGGCTCAGCATACCGAAAGGGCCCGATCCTGAGGCTGAGTTGGCGGTCGAGATACGCGACACTATGGTGTATATGCTCGACTATCAGAAGTATTCGGGCGACGAATTTCGCCAGCAGCTGTTGGGCAAGGGCCGGCTAGAGCGTTATAAAAAGGTAATCGACGAGGCCATCTTCACTTATCCCAAATCAAGCGACGAAGAGTTTCTAGAATTCGTCAACAATACATTCTGGGACATCAGAAAGGTTGATTTTGGCACTGAGAAAGACGGCGAGCTGATATTAGCAGATTACAAAGCTCCGTCGTCCGAGCGTTTTGGCAGACTGTTTCGCACGACGATGTCGAACATCAAGATCGACCATCGCAAGACGCTGAGCTTTCCTTACAAAACCGTCACATATTCGCCGACGCTCGAAGAGATAAAAAATTTCACCAACAACTCGCAGGTTTACGGCGGCCGCGTGATCACCAAGGTGCCTGAACGCAGTTTTCTGCCGACGATCATCTTCGCCAATCACGGCATCATGGTCGCAAAACCAGGCGAGCCTTCGCTCAAACGCCTCGCCGACGATCTTCTGAAAGACGCCGGAACCGATCGGTACGCGCGAATCCAAGCTCTCGTAGATTTTGTCTCTAACGAGATCGAATACAGCTATTCCGAAGCCTTGAGTCGCGGCGAGACTTTGAAACGCGGCAGCGAAACTTTGATGACGCGAAACGGGGACTGTAGCAACAAAACCATCCTGCTCGCCTCGTTGCTCGAACAGATCAACGAAGAATACGTCCTGCTCTACACGCCGCGGCATATCACCGTCGCCGTTCCTCAAAACGAGTTCGTAAACGACAACAAACTCGATTTCACCTGGGAAGGCAAAAACTGGCTCATCGCCGAAACAACCGTTCCCGGCTTTCAAGTCGGCAAATCCCTAGTCACTGAACCGCGTCTCCTGACAACCGTCGAATACGTCCAAAACCCAAAAAACGCCGGCGTCATATTCGACGCAAACTCATACGAGGTGCTGAAGTTTCTTTAGTAACTAATAGTCATTGAAATAGTGATAAAATATAGGTATGAAACAGGCGGGCATTTCGACTAAGAACAACGACTTTGTGATGGAAGGCCTAAGCCGCGTCGAAGACCTCGACAGGTCTTTTGATATCGAATTTTGGCAACGGCAAGATTCGGATGCGCGATTTACAGCGGCCTGGGAATTGGTCGTTTTTGCCCACGAGCGCAAAGGAGGAAACAAAGCTGAACTCCGACTTCAAAGAACTATTGAGTCTCTTGAACCAAGCCCAAGTTAGGTTTCTCGTCGTTGGTGGCTATGCGGTCATAGAACACACCGAACCTCGTTACACCAAAGATCTTGATATTTGGGTTAAGGCAGACATGGAAAACGCTGAGCGTGTCTATTCCGTCCTGAAAAAGTTTGGAGCACCACTTACGAATATTCGAGTCGAAGATTTTACTGATCCCGGCGTTGTCTATCACATGGGAAGGCCGCCTTCGCGCGTAGACGTTTTAATGGGGCTTCGCGGGCTTGATTTTGAAACGTGCTGGCAGAATCGCTTCGAGTCTAATTACGACGACGAGGTCGTTGCGTTTCTTTCGAACGAAGATCTGGTTATCAACAAGAAACTCGCGGGTCGACCTCAAGACCTGATGGACGTGGAAAATCTTTTGCTTGCACAAAAGCGAAAGAACCAATAGCAGCAAGACTTTCTCACTCAAAATTATCAAATGAAGCTGGGAATTCTCATTTCAGGCCGTGGGTCGAATATGGTGGCGATCGTTGATGCTGTGCGGAGCGGTGAAGTGCCGTCTAGCGAGGTCGCGGTCGTTATCAGCGATAAGGCCGATGCCGCCGGTTTGGCAAAGGCTCGTGAACGTGGCGTTGAGACTGTTGTTATTGAGCGAAACGGACGTAAGAGTGCCGAGCACGACGCTGAAATAATTAGTGAGCTAAGAAAACGAGGAGTCGAGCTCGTCTGTCTCGCCGGCTATATGCGTCTGCTGTCGCCGGATTTCGTTCAGGCTTTCCCCAACAAGATCATCAACATTCACCCAAGCCTGCTCCCCGCATTCCCCGGCCTCGACGCCCAAAAACAAGCCTTCGACGCCGGAGTCGCAGTCACAGGCTGCACCGTCCACTACGTCGACGAACTCCTAGACCACGGCCCCGTCATCCTCCAACGCGAAGTCCCGCGATTGCCGGACGATACGGTCGAAACACTCTCCGCCCGCATCCTCGAACTAGAACACGACGCGTATGTTGAGGCAATACGAAATATAACGATGTCGATTCCGATAGCAAAAAGAAATTAATCAAACAGCAAAAGAAAAATAGGAAGCGGAATACAAAAACCGTAGTCGTGGGTTCCGTAGTCAGACCAATTTTTCGAAACTATCAACGGCTGAGTGCATTTTTTTCTATTTGCCGAAACAAATTTCTTGATGCCCTTGAAATCGTTGCTTGCGAGTTGATTCCTATACTTTACTTCAATTGGCAGAAAACGATTGGGTGCAACATGAACAATGAAATCCACTTCAGTATCACGTTCTCGGTAATAGTCCATTTGAATTGTACCTCGCCAGTTTCTCAGAGTTAGGAAGACCAGATTCTCCGCGTACAATCCGAGCATTGCATTGTCTTCTAGAAGAGTGTCGGTCAATCTCAGCACCGCGTTTCTAAGCGCAAGGTCAACAAGGTAAAACTTCAAGTTTCCTTTTCGAACACGAAGCGCGCCCGGACGAAACTTTGAAATTTTATATATCAGGTCGGTCATCTCTAGTAGTGGGATATACTTTTCGATCTGTGATGCGTTAATTAGCGTTTCCTGGGAGACGGAATTCACGGCAACCTCTTGACCAGGACGCTCAAGAAGTGAGATGTAAAACCGTTTCAACAATTCAGGCTTTCGAAATTCGGCCGCAAGCAATAGATCCTCGTAGATCACCTTCTTAACTTGATTGTCGTAAAGGTACTCTTGCTTTGCCACCCAAGTCGGTAAATTCCATACTTCTGGAAAACCGCCTTCTAAGAAATATTGATTGAGCAAATCGTTTAGTTTCTGCTTTAAATTTTCGGACGGCAAAGGCAAACTAACCCGACGCTCTAGTCTGTTTGGGTCTTCGGTAAGTATTGCCTGAATGATCTCTCCACTTTGATGTATTTTCTCAAGTTCGTTGGTTAATTCTGAATCTCCGCGAACATTGTAAAGAACATACTCTCTAAATGAGAATGGCAATAAATGATGGTCCTTCACCCTTCCTAGAAGGCTTTCACGGCTTTTTTTGAAAATAGGAGAGGATGCTGAGCCAGAAACCACCACGCGAATCGGGTACTTTAGGTCATAATACTTCTTTAGATACAACTCCCACCTGTCGAGCTTTTGAATTTCATCCAAGAAAAGATATGTTGGTCCGGTTGATTTCTCGTTAGCGATCAGCTTCATTGTCGTATCTATCAACTCATCGACTCGAACTTTGCTAGTTTCTAACGCTGGATCATCGAATGAATAGTAGACCAATTTTTCTGGAGCTATACCATCGCTGAGAAGCTGATCGATAAGTTGTAACAACAAAGTACTCTTTCCGATCCGCCTTGGCCCTGTTATTGAGATCATCTGTGGCAGATCTTTCAGGTCTCGGTAAAGATGGTGAAAAATAGGTCGCTTAAACTCGGGCAAGAGAAATTTACGAGATGAGTCCTGCCACCAAGGGTTATAGGGAAGAAATATCTTGTTTAATTTCATAGCTTTAGAGACAATAGCACAATTATCGTAGTTATGTATATGATAATTGTTCAAAAGGCCACAACCACAATTGTTTCTATATTTTATGAAGGGTATTAGGCTTCAGTGCTTAGGTTGCGTGAGACCCTCTTTTCGGATGATTCAACGCTCTATTAGATATCTTTGCGGTTCGGAGGTTTAAGAGCAGGATGCCGTCGGGGTCGATCTCGGCGTCGGCGAATTCGTGGGTTTCGTCGATGTGTAGTGCACATTCCGTCATCAGGCGATAGGCCGCGATCTTTCGCCCGCCGTGCTTGCCTGAGACCATCACCGTATAGGCGTTCTTCATCGACGGTACCGTCGGTTTCAAACCGATCACATTATTCGCCGCGTCAAACAACAAATGAAACGCCTCCGGCGCCCCCAACCGTTCATGCGCCGTCCGGTTCAACACGATCGTCCCCATCCTGTTCATCGTCACATAAAGCCCCGCCCACTGCGGCCGCTTGTTGTCACGCGGTATCTCTTTCCAGATTCGTCGCATAGAAATATTGTAGCATAAAAGGGCGGGTGTTGCATGTTTTATACATGACTCGCGCAAGGGTAGAGCCTTCCTTGAAAATCGGCGAAGCCGATGACATATTTGTAGCCCACGGTGCGAACCGTGGGTAAGATCACCACCAAAACCCAAGGAACCGTCGAAGACGGTGACAATACGATGTCTCACACATATACAAGTCTGGTTTACCACGTCGTTTTCAGCACCAAAGGTCACATCAAGTCGCTAAAGAAAGAACGCCGAGCCGAACTATTCGCCTATCTTGCAGCATTGATCAAAGAAAAGGGTGGGAAAGCCATCATCATTAACGGCGTCGAAGATCATGTTCACGTACTTTTCGAACTGCCGCCGTCCGTTGCGTTGTCGGACGTGATGCGATTTGTTAAGGCAAATTCGTCGAAGTGGTTTAAGGAGCGTTTCAAAGTTGCGTTTGCGTGGCAAACCGGATTCGGTGCGTTTAGCGTGTCTCGTTCCGGTATCAAAAAGGTCTCCGAATACATTCGCAATCAAGAGATACATCATCAGAAACGTGATGTTCGCGAGGAGTTCATACTTTTACTCGACAAAAATGGCATCGATTTCGATCTGAATCATCTTTGGAAATGACAACGGTGCGAATGTCACCGTCTTCAACGGTTCCGTGGTTTTGGTGGGCATCCGTTCCCACGGTTTGCACCGTGGGCTACAATTATGGCGTCATCTTCGATGACTGAAGAATAGTAAGTCAGGACTAGCTGCTCATGTTCCCTATTCGCCCCTTGATTTTCGTTATACTTGAAAAATTCAGTATTTGAGAATAGTGTG
This sequence comes from uncultured Acidobacteriota bacterium, assembly GCA_937871585.1. Taxonomy (GTDB): domain Bacteria; phylum Acidobacteriota; class Blastocatellia; order Pyrinomonadales; family Pyrinomonadaceae; genus OLB17. Next base: position 79,249 of record CALMPJ010000038.1, read on the forward strand.
GGCGTATGAGATGTAGAATTGTGCTTTTATTAATGGTGCTGTGCGTCTTCGGAGCAAGTCAGGCTCAGGCGACTTGGCAGAGATTAGATACATTGATCTATGAAGGAAAAGAATATCCGATATTTAACACGATGATGTCCGACTATTTCGTGAAGTATCCGGATCGAAACCCAAACGACGAAAGCGAAGGGCGATGCAGTGGCTCTTGGAGAGGCTACGAAGCGGAATTTGAAGTTTCCGACAACTTGATCTATCTGAAGGACATATTCAGCAAGCCTTGCAGTTTGCGCACTTCAGCTCTTATGAAGGTAAATCCTGACGGCAAGAAATTGTTGGTCGACTGGTACTCAGGTTTTTTGATATCCGTTGGCGGCGAGAATACATCTGACCTCTATAGTAACGAGTTTTTGGACTCATTTGAGAGGTATGCTTTTTTCGAAGTAAAGGCCGGTAAGATTGGCCAAGTTCGTCAGTTCGACAACAAAGGATACCTTAAGTTCAAAAAACTTCAGTTCGAGGGTTTCAAGAAGACCGAGAGGTACGAAGAGCTAGTCAAACGATTTGGGAACAAGCCTCGCGAATCCGCCGACTCTGGAATTTATTGGTCGTTTCTCTTTGACATGGATCGATTCTACTTTTAAGTATCATCTGCTGAGCTTAGAACAAATGGTGTACGCTTTCATTTGTCGAGGCACAAGCCCGCACTGAGTCTTCGGAGTAAGGGCGTTACTCTCAAGATTGGTCATGTAGAACTCACGGCAGCAGCCGATTCTCCTCACATCCGTGTAACGCCCTTACTAACGTGCGGGCTTGGGCCTTTTGTCACCGTCTTCGACGGTTCCGTGGTGTTTACGGGCATCCGTTGCCACGGTTTGCACCGTGGGCTACAGTTATTGCGTCATCTTCGATGACTGAAGAATCATGCCGACGTGCGTTCGCGGCGTAGCCGTATGAATTCATACGGTTAATTGGTACAAAGATCCGTGAATGATGGCCACGATGATGGCATGGTGAACTAAGCATGATGAGGTGTATGATCGGGCGGATTTGGGTTGAGGGATTGGTGTAAAAGGCGGACGATTTTGGGCGTTTTTGAGTGCTTTTTGTGAAGATAGTGTCGAAATTGGCTTCTTTTTTGGCAATATTGGCCGAAATTTGGCGACATTTGGGTCGTATATGTCGATTATTTGGTGCTACCTCTTGATATTTGCTATGGAGTACGGCTGTTTTAGGTAGTTGAAATGGGTTTTTGGCGATAAGAATAGCCACGAATGTACGAATGGGAAACTCTTTATTCGTTCATTCGTGGCTACTCTCTTCTCTTTGACCGCGGATCAGGCGCCGAAAGCGCTGTATCTCCTTTTGACAAAAGGTTTTCGGCGCGCGTAAACTCTAGGTTTTCACTTCTTGAAGTGAAGCAAATGGAGAGCAGGTATGCCAAAGAGAACGTTTCAACCAAACAACCGCAGACGCGCCAAAAAGCACGGGTTTCGTGCACGCATGGCGACAAAGAACGGACGCGCCGTTCTGAAACGCCGCCGAGCCAAAGGCCGCAAGCGTTTGACGGTTCAGCACTACTAAGTTTTACTTTACCGAAGGAAGCTCGGCTCGCTAAGCGCGCCGAGTTTCTTCGTGTTTACGAACAGGGCAAACGGATCGAGGGCCGTCTGATGACGATCTTTGCAATGCCGAATAACAGGCCGCTGCACCGCATCGGCGTGACGGCCACGAAGAAAGCGATCGGCAAGGCACACGACCGAAATCGTGCGAAACGCCTATTGAGAGAGTGCTTTCGCTTGAGCCGCAGGGAACTGAATTCGATCGCACAACGTTATGACATTGTGCTTAATGCGCGGCGAAGCGTTGTATTCGCCAAGGTCGAGAAACCGCTGGCTGAGTTTCGCGATCTGATCTATAGATTGGCAGAAACACGAGCAGTAGCGAGTGTGCCGGAGAAGCGATCAGTTCGGTAGTGCACACTCCCTAACGGTCGTGTTTCAGCCCGGAAGATATGAAGTTTTTGGTGATCGACATGTTGGGTGTTTATAAGGCGATGGTGTCGCCTTTTCTGCCGCCTGCATGCCGGTTTGAGCCGACGTGCTCTGAGTACACGCGGCAGGCCGTTGAGAAATACGGTGCGATAAAAGGAATTTGGATGGGCATCAAGCGGATCTTGAGATGCCAGCCGTTCTGTGAGGGCGGGCACGATCCTGTCAAGTAAGCTGTCGGCAGTAAGCAGTGAGCAGTTTTGCTCTTACGGCTTACGGTTCACAGCTCACTGCAAACTTTTTGAAGATGGAAAATCAATCCAATAGTGGCAATCAATCACGTTTCTTAATAGCCGCCGCACTTTCGATGGCAGTTTTGTTTGCGTGGCAGTTGTTTTTTGCCCCGAAACCCGCACCGGTCGATCCGAACGCTAATACAAATGCGAATGTTGCCGCTGCGGCACCGACCACTGCCACTCCGGCACAGCCCGCCGCCGCAACGTCAACGCCGCCCGTTGTCACTAATCCTGATACGACGCCCGCGAAGACGATAACGATCAAATCGCCTCTGTACGAGGTCAAGATCGATTCGAACGGCGCGGTCGCTTCGAGCTGGATCATCAATAAGAACCAGTCGCCAAAGGCCGATTTTCCTGTTTATGCAGATGGCTCGAACGGCTCGGATAAAAAGCCTCTGCAGTTGATCTCGCAAGAAGCTCTGAATCGTAACCCGCGTGAATTGCCGTTCCGCATCGCGACCGATGACGCGGCGTTGAACACTTCGATCAACGAACGCAACTATCAGATCTCGGCAGCGGAAGAAACCATCACGCTCAACGCCGGCGAAGAGCGAACCATCGAAATGACGCTCACGGACGGCGGAGTTTCGGTCAAGAAAACCTTCGTTTTTCGCGGTGACAGTTACGTTTCGGACCTTGCTGTTAGCCTAACGAATAACGGCCAGCCGGTGCCAAACACGCGTCTGCTTATCGGTGCTTCGATCGGTGACCACGCGATCAACAATCACACTTTCTATCATCCTGAGTCCGAGGCAGTTGCCGGCATCGGCGGCGATATCTATCGTCACCAAGGCAATTATTCGTTCACGTACGACGCTTCGAACCAAGCGACGCTGACCGACAAAGGCCAGGTCGAATGGGCCGCTGTCGCCGATTCATACTTCGCGATGGCCGCCGTGCCGGCTGTGCCCGGACAGAATGTCGAGTATCGCGCTTCGAAATACGACGTTCAGACAATGCCGTTCTACTCGAGCATTTTCCAGTGGATACTCCGCAATTCGACAACGACCGAAACACGCCACCTCGTGACCGTATATCTGCCGATCACGACCGACGGTTCGGTGACGAAGGTTTACACAGGAACGAAAGATTACTTTTTGCTGAGTGAGCTCAGCTCCAAGTCGAATGAGACCTTCGGTCGAAATGTTGATATCACGAATCTGATCAATTTCAGCTCGTATTCGTTCCTGCGTTGGATGGTCAAACCGATCGCGATCGTCGTCCTTCATTCGCTTAATTTCTTTAACTCGCTGACGGGAAATTACGGCGTTGCGATCATCGTCTTCACGTTCTTGTTCTACATGCTGCTGTTCCCGCTAAGGTGGTCGCAGTCGAAATCGTTCAAGAAGGCTTCGGGTAACGCTCCGAAGATGAAGGAAATTCAGGACAAGATCAAAGACCTGCAAAAGAAAGGCGTCGCTAACGATGACCCGCGGATGCGCGACCTGCAGATGCAGCAGCTTCGTCTTACCAAAGACGCTTTGCCGATCGGCGGATGTCTGCCGATGCTGCTACAGTTCCCGCTGCTGATAGCATTCTACACAGCAGTGACCGTCTCGCTTGAAGTTCGCCAAGCGTCGTTCATGTGGCTGCCTGACCTATCGGCTGCAGATCCGTGGCATTTGCTTGAGTTCGCTTTCGCATTGTCGATGATCTTGTCGATGAAGTTCACACCACAAGCCGCGGCGGTCACGCCGGAACAGCAGATGCAGCAGAAAATGATGACCTACATCATGCCGATCATGATGCTTTGGGTTATGTGGTCGGCGCCGTCGGGACTGCTGTTATACTGGTTCTTCGGCAACATCGTGAGCTTTGGCCAGCAGATGGTCATTAATCATTTGAACAAGTCAAACACGCCGCCGGGAACAGAGGTTGTCGCCGACGTTCCTAAGGGTGCGAAACAGGTGAAGCCAAAACTGGCGTAGGAGAATCGAGATGGAACAGATCTGCAACAATGCGAAAGAGTTTTTGTCGGGTGTCGTCAACGACCTTGGTTTTGATCTCAAAGTCGATTCAAAGATCACCGACGAAGGCTGTTTGCTTGATCTTAGCGGCGAGGACGCTCATTTTGCGTTGGCCGAGAATGGTGAATTGCTGGACGCATTTGAAGTAATTCTGTTTCAATCATTTGGCCGTGAACTCGATCGCGAGCATCGCTACATCGTTGACGCCGAAGGCTTTCGTCAAACTCGCAAAGCTGAGCTAAACGCAATGGCTCGTTTCGCCGCGGACCAAGTCCGCAAGAATGGTAGGCCGTTTACGTTCGGCGTCCTCAATTCTACCGAACGCCGCATCATACATATGTCGCTGCAAAAAGAAGAAGATCTTTTTACAGAATCGGTGGGCGACGGTAGAGAAAGACGATTACAGGTTCGTTTGCAGTAGTAGCGAGAAAAGTTTAAGACTATCTTTGGACGCGAGATAAGTTTTGTGCGTCAAGCAGATCCTGACCTCGGCCGGTCGCGAGTTTGTTCTTTACGAGAGCTTTGAGACCGATCACCGGTATTCTTCGACCATCAAGTTCAAACATCTCAGACTCCGCAACCGCCTCGTCATAACTAACGCCCGTAATCCTGTTAATAATATCGATCCGCTGAGGAGGTATTCCCAGTTGAAGCACTCCACCGTAGTCTGAAAAATCTTCCTCGGCGACTTCGAACTGGTGTAAGGGAGCTCCAAAATCTGCAAGAGCATTGTAGAGCCTCTTCGCGTTTGTCGGTTCGGCTCTAACGAAAACATCGAGATCTTTTGTTGCTCGCGGATGTCCGTGAAAGGAAACTGCGTAGCCACCGACGACAACAAAATCTACCTTGCCATCCACAAGTATGGTCAAGAAATCGATAAAGTCTGTCGTTAGTTCGTTCACTCGGAATCGAATTCAACAAATCGAACCGGAATGTTTCGCCTTTGGTATGTCGGAAACGGAAGTCCGCTAATTGCCCAGGCTTGACGGCTCAAAACCGCCGCGAGCGAGACCGCCTCGGCTCCAAACGTCGGACTCGGATCAATGTCAGAGTCTTCAAGACTGCATCGCGTGATCACCATTTGCCGACTTCGTTGCTTTGCTCTCTCAATTCGGCCACTATCGTCCATAAAAGATATTATACTTCAAGCTAAGCGTCATTGGTTAGATTAAATCTATGTCAGAAGTTATCGTCGCATTAGCAACTCCAAACGGCCGCAGCGGTGTTGGCGTAATTCGCATCAGCGGCGAACGTGCACTTAGTATTCTGCGCGACTTGGTTGACGACGAGGCATTCTCGCCGAATGCCAGAAACGCGTACTTTAGACAATTACTCGACCCCGAAACACACGATCCGGTCGATAATGTTCTGGTCACGTATTTCAAGGCCCCAAACTCGTTTACCGGCGAAGACGTTGTTGAGATAAGTTGTCATGGTTCACCAGTTTTGCTTCGGCAGGTGTTGGATGTTTGTTTATCGCTTGGAGCCAGAATGGCTGAACCCGGCGAGTTTTCGCTCCGTGCGGTATCAAACAGTAAGATTGACCTTTCCGAAGCCGAAGCGATACGTGATCTGATCGACGCCCAGACCACGGCGTCTGCTCGACAGGCTGTTCGGCAGATGCGAGGTGAGTTGTCTCTTAGATTGCAGCCGTTGAAAGACGACCTGCTCAATGTCATCGTATTGCTCGAATCTGCCCTAGAGTTTGTCGAAGATGACCTGCCGGCGAACCAGCTTGAGGATGTTACCAGGCGGCTCAATACGGTCGCTGATGACGCGCGTCGTCTGGCGGATACATTTCGAGCCGGACATTTAATACGCGATGGCATCAAGGTCGCGATCGTTGGGCAGCCGAATGTCGGTAAGTCTAGTCTTTTCAACTACTTACTCGGACATGATCGTGCCATCGTAACTGATATTGCCGGCACTACGCGCGATCAATTGTATGAACGCCTCGAGGTATTCGGTGTTCCTGTATCACTCATCGATACTGCGGGTTTGCGTGAATCTGATGATGTCGTCGAAGCGATCGGCGTCGAACGATCAAAAGCCGTAATGGCCGATGCAGATGTCGTTGTCGTATTGCTCGACGCGAGTGAGCAAACGTCTGATGAAGACCGCCAGATCTTGAATGACGTCAAGGAGCTGAACTTCGTGGTTGCGCTGAACAAGATCGACAAAGTTCCGTCGACAGACGTCGATCATATGATAGCCGCCAAGAATTCGCATTTTGCGACTATACGAGATCGGATCATTCCTATCTCTGCGAAAACGGGCGAGGGTATCGACGAACTCAAGAGATCATTGGTCGACCCATCAGTTGCCGATCAGCTTTCGTCTTCGGGATTTCTAATTTCAGACGCAAGACACCACGACCTTTTGTTACGAACATATTCCGAGATCGAAGCATCGATTAGCGATCTTTCTGCCGGAACGAGCGAAGAGATCGTCTTGGTCGGGCTTCACAATGCGCTTAAGTATCTTGGAGAGATTACTGGTGAAACAACAACGGAAGATATGCTAACACGTGTGTTTTCAACGTTTTGCATTGGAAAGTAGAGTCCAAAATTTCCTCGCTACTAAATCATTACTAGCGCTATTGGTATCAATTGGTTAAAATTCAGAGTTTCGCCATCGTTGGCGAGATCGAGTTATGTTCGACGAGAAGTTTGACGTCATTGTGATCGGAGCGGGACATGCAGGCTGCGAAGCGGCCTCAGCTGCTGCGCGCCTCGGTGCCGAGACTGCACTTGTGACGCTAAATCTCGATCTGATTGGCCAGATGTCGTGTAATCCGGCAGTTGGAGGTATTGCTAAGGGTCACGTTGTTCGTGAAATAGACGCACTGGGCGGCATTATGGGTCGCGTAATTGATAGGACGGGAATCCAATTTCGACTGTTGAACCGTTCGCGAGGCCCGGCAGTACGTTCGCCAAGGGCACAGGCGGACCGCAGTTTGTACCGAACAGAGATGCGTCGTGTCTTGGAAGCGACTCCGAATCTGCATCTGCGACAAGGTGTTATTGTTGACCTAATTGTTGAGAACAATAGGGTTATAGGTGTTGAACTTCAGGATTCACGACGATTTAGTGCCAAGAATGTGGTGGTTGCGACTGGAACGTTCCTAAATGGTACGATCCACACCGGCGACAAGACCTTCTCTGCAGGACGCGCCGGAGAACCTGCTTCGATCGAATTAGCGGAAAGTCTAAAACGGCTCGGATTTCCCGTCGGACGCCTCAAAACAGGAACCCCGCCGCGGCTAGATGGTCGGACGATAGATTGGGACGCGTTTACTCCGCAAGAGGAAGATGCCAACGCGGTTCCGTTTTCGTTTGCAACAGAAAAACTTGAAAGCGACAAGATCAAGTGTTACATCGGATATACGACGCAAGAGGTTCATGATGCGATTCGCGGTAACTTGCATCGTTCGCCTTTATATTCAGGCAAGATCCAAGGTATCGGTCCGCGTTACTGCCCGTCGATCGAGGACAAAGTAGTTAAGTTTGGTGAGAAGAATCGTCACCAACTTTTTCTTGAGCCCGAAGGCACGAATACAAACGAAGTCTATCTGAACGGCTTTTCGACCTCATTGCCGTCGGATCTACAGCAGGAATTGCTGAACCTTATCGAAGGATTTAGGGATGTCAAGATCATTCGGCCGGGATACGCGATCGAATACGATTTTGTCGATCCTCGGGAATTGTCGCCGACTATGGCAACTACGCGAATGTCGGGGCTTTTCTTTGCCGGACAGATCAACGGAACAACGGGTTACGAAGAAGCTGCGTGCCAAGGGTTTCTTGCCGGCGTAAATGCTGCATTCGAATCGCAAGGCCGATCGCCGTTCATTCTCGGCCGTAACGAAGCTTATATCGGTGTACTTGCTGACGACTTGATCCGACACGGCGTCGATGAGCCGTATCGCTTGTTTACATCGCGCGCAGAGTCACGATTGACGTTGCGACATGATAATGCGGATTCGCGGTTGATTGCAAAAGGCCGTGAGATCGGCTTGATCGGCGACGCCGATTGGGATCGGTTCTCGGCTAAACGGGATCGGATCGCGAGTTTACGATACGCTCTCGAAAGTACGCGCATCAAGCGGTCGATGCCTGAGTACGCGGCACTATCTAGCCTGATCGGTGCCGATCTCGGTGATTCTGTGACATTAGCCAATTTAGCAGTGCGAAACGGAATAACGCACGAGGTCGTTTCGAAATTGCTGCCGACTGAACTTCAGTCAGACTTGATCGGTTCCGAGCTTGAGTCTGCATTGGCGGATTCGATGTATAGCGGATACGTTGCTAAACAAGATGCCGCCAATCAGCGCGTGAACAAACATGATGCGTTGAAAGTGCCTGCAACCTACAGTTTTGCAAACATCAGCGGGCTTTCGAACGAGATGGTCGAACGTCTTGAACGAGCAAAACCTCAAACATTTGGCCAGGTTCGCACCATTTCCGGGCTTACGCCGGCGGCAATTTCTACAGTTCTAGTTCATTTGACAGCCGAAACTGGTTCCCAAAACTAACCGTCCAGAATTGTGGTACGTACCACAATTCGTAAAGCATGAGTCGAAATTGTGGTACGTACCACAATTTGCGCTTCGAATTAGCGCGAAATTTGTGCTAATTTCGTTATTCGAAGTAGATAAAATGGGAAAGATCATCGCAGTTGCCAACCAAAAAGGCGGCGTCGGAAAAACAACAACGTCGGTTAACCTTGCCGCCGCACTGGCATTATCAGATCGAAAAGTTCTACTCGTCGATGCTGATCCGCAGGCAAATGCCACATCCGGAGCAGGAATACAACGCGGCATTCAACGTAAGAACCTTTATGATGCGATCGTTTCTGGCCAGTCGATCCGCGAAATGGTTTTGCCAACTGAAATTCCGATGCTTTGGGTTTTACCGTCTGACAAAAATCTAGCCGGAGCTGAGATCGAACTGGTCGATGCAGAAAACCGCAGTTTTGCACTGAAGAATCTGCTTTCTGATGTTCGCGACTACTTTCATTACATCATTATTGATTGCCCGCCATCGTTGGGCCTGTTGACGTTGAACGGACTCACCGCCGCTGATTCGCTTTTGGTCCCGATACAATGTGAATACTATGCTCTCGAAGGTGTGACGGAGCTTTTTGAAACACTCGCACGACTTCGCAGGGAATTGAACCCCGAACTTACGATCGAGGGCCTGTTACTCACGATGTACGATGTATCGACCAATCTTTCGTCAGCTGTGGCCAAAGACCTTCGAGATTTTTATGGTTCGCAAGTTCTAAACACGGTGATCCCGCGGAATGTTCGGCTTGCCGAGGCACCGAGCCACGGCAAACCGATAATGCTATACGATCCGCGTTCGAAAGGGGCAGAGGCGTACATCCAACTTGGAAAGGAGATAATCAGTCATGGCTAGACAACCCCTTGGTCGCGGTTTGAGTGCATTGATGGGCGAGGTTCCGGCTCGTAGCGAGGAAACGGTGGCGACTAACGAGTTGGATATCGATCTGATCGAACCAAATCCCGAACAGCCGCGTACGCGTTTTGCCGAGGAGAACCTCAATGAACTTGCCGCATCGATCCGTGCAAACGGAATTGTCCAGCCGGTCGTCGTTCGAAAGCTCGGAAATCGGTATCAGATCGTCGCCGGCGAACGCCGTTGGCGGGCCGCTCAGTTGGCGGAAATGCGGCGCGTGCCGGTCGTTGTCAAAGATGTTTCTGACGACAAGATGCTTGAGATCGCGTTGATCGAGAACATTCAGCGTCATGAATTAAACCCGATCGAAGAAGCAAAGGCGTATCGCAAACTTATTGATAACATTGGACTTACACAGGAAGAAGTCTCGGCACGTATCGGCAAAGAGCGTTCTCTGATCGCGTCGTCAATACGTCTTCTCAAGCTTTCAGATCGAGTTCAGCGCCTTATCATCGACGGTAAGCTTTCGTTCAGCCACGGGCGGGCTTTGCTTTTGACGGACGATCAGCAAGTCCAGAATCTGGTTGCTCAGCGAGTGATCGATGAATCTCTTTCGGTTCGTGCGACTGAAGCAGCGGTAAAGAAAGGTTTGGCCGGCAATCGAGATAACAAAAAAACGATGCCGGCCAGAACGACCGATCCAAACGTTAAGATCGCGGAAACCAAGTTGATGCGTCATCTTGGGACCAACGTAAAGATCCTTTCAAAGCATGGTTCTGCGACCGGAAAGATCGAGATCGAGTATTACAGTAACGACGATCTCGACCGTATCTATCAGGCAATTTTGAAGTAATTTTAGGTAATAGGAGGTGTCGCGGTGAAACAGCGTCTTACACAGATGGTGTCGTGTGCGGGTTGAGTGGCCAAACTCGCTCCTAGCGACCTGGCTCAAGTCTTGAGTCGGCTACCAAAACAAACGTCTGATAACGTGATCGTTGGGTTTGATACCAGCGATGACGCAGGAGTTCTGCGCCTTAACGAAGATACCGCTTTGGTTCAGACAGTTGACTTCTTTACGCCTGTTGCCGACGATCCTCGGATGTATGGCCGCATCGCCGCCATCAACTCGCTTAGCGATGTTTACGCGATGGGCGGAACGCCGATATCGGCGTTATCGATCGTGTGCTATCCGCAAAAAGGTGATTGGGACGTGCTCGGTGAGATACTTGCCGGCGGGCAAGAGGCTATGACCGAAGCCGGCGTTGTGGTCATCGGCGGCCATTCCGTCGACGATCAGGAAATGAAGTTCGGTTATGCCGTGACCGGTACAATTCATCCTGATAATGTGTTTACTAATGCAGGAGCGATTGCAGGTGAAGTCATAGTATTGACCAAACCGATAGGCACCGGTGCGATCAATACTGCGATCAAGAAGGAGATCGCTGATGCCGAAACGGAAAAAGCAGCTCTCGATAACATGGCAATGTCATCGGTAGCGGCGTCAAAAGCAATGGTGAGCGTCGGTGCTTCTGCCTGTACGGACATCACAGGTTTTGGCTTGATAGGCCATACATATGAGCTCGCGAAAGCGAGTAGTATCACTGTAACTATTGATTCTAAAGCAGTTCCGCTGTTGCCGAATGTGTTAGAATTGATCTCACGGGGTATGTTGACGCGTGGTGATAAGAATAATCGTGCGTATGTCGGCGACACCGTCGCAATCGATATTGGCGTTTCAGCCGAGATGCAGAGTGCGTTGTTCGACCCACAAACGTCCGGCGGTTTGCTAATTTCGATGGCCGAGGAAAAGGTATCTGAATATTTAAGCCAAGTTCCCAACGCAAAGGTAATTGGCCGCGTCAGCGAGTTTGACGGTAAGTTAGTTCGTATTTTGTAAATGTTTCTGTTCATTCTCGAATCAATCGGTACGGCCGAACTTTTGGTGATAGGCATCATCGCGCTCATCTTTCTTGGGCCGCGACGTTTGCCGGAGATCGCTCGTAAGATCGGCAAGATCATGGCCGAGTTTCGCGGGACGGCGAATGATTTCAAGCAAACTTGGGAGCGAGAGGTTGATATCGAAGAAGATCTAAAGTCACTTTCGATCGAATCTATGGAACAGAAAACCGTTCCGCGAATGGAGGCTTCGCCGCCGCTCAACATTCCTGAGGAACCGACGCTGCCTGAGGTACGTCAGGTCGAAATGCCGAGCTCGATCGAATCTGTGGGCGAAATGGCCGAGGAAAAACCGTCCGAATTGCCGCGAGATGAGCCAAATGGAAAGGAGACTTGGCTATAAATGGTTGAAGGCGAGATCAAAGATCGACTCGAATCTAGCGGCCAGATGTCTTTTCTCGAGCATCTGGACGAACTGCGTAAGAGGCTCGTAAACTCTGTCATCATTATAGTTATCGCGTTTTTGGGCTGCTGGTTCGTGTCCGACACCATCTACAATTTTCTTAGTGTCCCGATCAGACAGGCATTGTCCGAAGCTTCTCGAAACAACCTTGGGGTTACCGGAACCAGCGGAAATGAGCAGTTGTTGCCGATAGCGGCTCTCAAAGAAGGTGACAGTGGTCGGTACACGTTTGATCAAGCAACTAAGATCGGTCCGGCAGTCATTCTGGCCGGTGCTTCGGTTTCGGCAAAAGTTGGCCGCGATGCCGAAGGCAAGCTCGGGCTTTTCACGACTGAGACCTTGTTCACCAACAACACGATCGTGCCTGCGGGGATCAAATTGCCCTTGGAATTCACGGATTCGGCCGTCGCGAAGCCCAACGCCGATGAGCGAATGGTCGTTACTACGGCACAAGAACAATTCACTTTATATGTGACGGTTTCGTTGTACGCAGCCATTGCGATATCGATACCGTTGTTGCTCTTTCAGCTTTGGATGTTCATTTCGCCGGCTTTGTATGCACATGAACGCTCGTATGTTACTCCATTCATTGGACTTTCGAGCGTGGCATTTGTGCTCGGAGCGGCTTTTGCATACTACATATTGTTTCCTCCTGCGGCGAGTTATCTGCTAAATCTTGGCGGAGGCGAATTTCAGCTATTATTGCGAGCGACTGACTATTTCGATCTGATCACGATCATCATGCTCGCAATGGGCGTGATATTTCAGATGCCAGCGGTCACATACGTACTTGCGCGTATCGGTATCGTCTCTGCCGGACTGCTAGTTCGCAGCTGGAAGATAGCTATTGTTGTCATCTTGATCGTAGCTGCGGTCGTGTCGCCAACGGGCGACATTCCGAACCTGATGTTATTTGCCGCGCCGATGTTTGCACTTTATATTGTTTCGATATTCATCGCCTGGCTGTTCGGCAAGAAACGAACGCCCGATGCCAAGACCGTCTGAAATCGCTGAAAGTGCGCGTAATACAACCATTTAGCTCATTCAACGCATCTTGAATAATTGAGCGTTTAAGCCTAAAATCTATTCAGTTTGCTATTAAGAAGGACATATGTCCGCAGCAACGACTAGCAGGAGTTTTGGTTATGTCGAATAAGGGTATTTTTCGTAAATTTAGCTTCATCGCATTGACGATCGCAATGGCGGCATTGTCGATCACGGCTCAGCCGCCTAAGGGCAATGACAAGCCGAGTCAGGATCCGAATGACAAGGTTCGCAACGTCAAGCCTGAGTTAAAGGAAGCGTACAAAAAATGGATCAATCAGGACGTTCTCTACATTATTACTAAAGAAGAGAAACGTGCGTTCAACGCTTTGGTAACCGACGAAGAGCGAGAGAACTTTATCGAAAATTTCTGGCGCCGCCGCGATCCGAATCCTGATACCGAAGAAAACGAATACCGCGAAGAGTTTTACGAACGTATTGCCTATGCCAATGAGCATTTCACTTCGGGCATTCCGGGTTGGCGAACCGACCGTGGCAAAGTTTACATCGCTTGGGGCAAGCCTGATTCGATCGAATCACATCCTTCGGGCGGTGCGTATGATCGACCGACTTGGGAAGGCGGCGGTTCTACGACGACATATCCGTTCGAAGTTTGGTTCTATCGTCACCTTGATGACGTAGGCGACGGACTTGAGATCGAATTTGTCGATCCGACCGGAACCGGTGAATATCGAATGGCCCGAAATGCACAGGAAAAAGATGCGCTCAGAACCGTTCCCGGTGCCGGCATGACTACGAATGAGCAGCTCGGCATCTCTGACCAAGGCGACCGTATCAATGGAACTGCTGCTACCTATCAACGTGAGCAGGATTCGCCATTCCGTCGTTTGGAGATCCAGTCGGCGTTGTCGCGACCGCCTGCGGTGAAGTTCAGTGATCTGCAAAGTTCGCTAACCGATTCGCCTGTTATAGATACAAATCCGATCGAGTTCGATCTTCGGGTCGATTTCTTTCGCCAGTCGGACGAAAAGGTCGTAACGACGTTTACAGTTCAGGCAAGCAATAAAGAACTTACGTTCGATCCTGTTGGTGGTCTTGAGACCGCGAAGATGAACATTTTCGGTCGTATTACGGCAGTTTCGGGTAAGCGTTCGGGTATCTTCGAAGAATCAGTTACGACCAACGCGACGTCTGAAGAACTTGCTGAGGCTCGCGAACGTAAATCTGTTTATCAAAAGGCGATCGCTCTAACACCGGGAACATATAAGGTTGACGTTGTTGTTCGCGATGTCAGCACTGGCAAGAAAGGCATCCGGAATGTCGGTTTTACGGTGCCGCGTTACGATGAAAAAAAGCTTTCGACATCTTCGTTGGTATTGACATCGAAGCTCCGTACGACCGACGAACGTGACATCGGTCAGATGTTCGTGATCGGAAATGCAAAGGTGATACCGAACCTAAGCAGCGAATACAAGCAGGGGCAAGAGGTCGGTATATATTTGCAGATCTACAACGCCGAGATTGATCAGACGACCTTACGTCCGGCGGTCGATGTCGAGTACATCCTAATGCGTGGCGGCAAAGAGGTTTTTCGTCAAACCGAGGATTGGTCAGGCCTGAGCGATTCAGGCCAACGATTGACGATAGCACGCCTATTGCCGACCACGAACGTTCCGCTCGGCGATTACGACATCAAGATCAACATTAAGGACCGAGTCCGTGCCGAAGGTCAGCAGGCCATCAAGGTCGAAGGCAAGTTTTCGGTTACAAAATAGAATCTTGTCAAAATCAGATAAGGGCGGCATCATTTTGGTGCCGCCTTTATTTTTTGCGGGTAAGTTGGAGTACAGCACTTTTCGAGCCTTCCGACGTAAGGAAAAGAGAATTGCCGTCTGCCGCATAGGCAACAGATTCGCCGATATTCCGATCACCGACGGTTTGCGTCACGGGTGTCGCGGTGAAAAAGTTGTCAGCCGTCACACCGCCGACAAGTTTAAACTCGTAGATCGCCGAATAATCGCAAAGCACAAGCCGGTCGCCGTTTGGCGAAATATCGCCGCCGGTCACCGAACCGTTCGGTACCGCCGGCAACGCGATCTCGCCGAGTTTCTCCGCGACCGAAGTTCCTTTGATCAACTTAAATACACGAGCCGGACCGCTAAAACGCTTTGTGACGATATAGATATTGCCCGTTTTCGGATCAACGAGCAGAGTTTCGGCGTTGTGCTTGCCATCAGGATATGTGAATCGGATAGATTCGGGGTTTTGCGTGTTATTGGAATAATGTTTTGAGCTTTGTTTTGCGGTTGGCGTAATCAAAGGTTCTTCGACCTTATAAATGATATAGTAGTCGCGTTTTGCGCCGTTGTCGCCAATATCGCCGATATAGATGTGACACTTGCCGTTGCTGTCACGCGTTGAAGCGATATCTTCCCAATCGTAGTTTGTTGCAGACGGCACGCGCCACGTCCCCAGCTTTTCGCCCTTCGGCCCGATAGCGAAAATAAACGCGTCATCGCCCGAATCATTATGCGTCCAGTAAACACCAGTCTGGCATTTCGATGCTGCGATACCGCTGCTTTCGGTGATCTCAGCGTCTTCGAGACTACCAACCGTGACTGCGTCCGTGTATGGAGAATCGTCTTTCTGTCCATTCTTTTTCGCAACCGAATTGGAACAACTGCCCAATGCAATTACGTATAAACACACGAATATGACAAACGCGGTAAATTTAGCTATATTCAAAGGCGGCATATCCAAGTTCAACTATAACGTACACAGTTGCCGTAATGTTCGCACTGCTTGTATGTTTCCAGATTTAGCACGATGATCGTTGGAACTGAATGGCTGATCGAAGCAAGCGGATGCGACGCTGCGTCTCTGCGCGATGAATCGCTGATCCGCGGCGTCCTTAAGTCTGTCATCGCAGACCTCGGACTCAAAGCCGTCGGCAGCGTTTGGCACAAGTTTCCGGGCGAAGCCGGCGTAACCGGAATGATCGCTCTGACCGAATCACATCTTGCGTGTCACACGTATCCTGAACATGGCATCGCAACGTTCAATCTGTACTGTTGCCGATCTCGGCCTGAATGGAATTGGAATGAACGGCTAGTCGAATTACTTGAAGCTACAAACGTAAATGTTTGCAAGATCGAGCGCGGTTCGAGCGAAGTTCAGACGGCGACAGCGGGAGGTGCGGAATGAGTGTTCTCAAAACAAGCTGCCCTTCGTGTGCCGGACCGGTTGAGTTTACGGCCGGTTCGAGCGTCGTCGTCATTTGTCCATTTTGCCGCTCGGCTGTTGCCCGCACCGACCGAGGTTTCGAAGACCTTGGAAAGATCTCTGAAGTAGTTCAGTCCGAATCTCCACTTAAACTTGGCCTAAAGGGCGAGTATAAAGGCTCGCGATTTGAGTTGACGGGCCGAGCACAACTGCGGCACGAGCTTGGCGGCACTTGGGACGAGTGGTACGCGACATTCTCGAACGGCTGGGTCGGTTGGCTCGCCGAGGCACAAGGACGTTTCTACATGACGTTCTACCAGCCGATGCCAGAGGGCACGGCCCTGCCGTCGATCGAAGGCCTACAGCTAGGCCAAACCGTACCGGAGATTCCAAGCGAAGTCCCGCTGATGGTTCAGGAGAAAGGTAACGGAACCTACGCTGCTGCCGAGGGCGAGATACCGTACAAACTAACGCCCGGCGAACAGTTTGGTTACGCCGACCTTGCCGGAAAGAACAATGCATTCGCGACGATCGACTACAGCATGTCGCCGCCGTGGGTCTTTATCGGCAACATGGTCACGCTCGAAGAGATCGGTCTCGGCGACGCTCGTCCGGTTCAACGCGAGGCTCGTACGGTTGCCTCCGCATCGATGGGCTGCCCGAATTGCGGCGGGCCATTGGAATTGAGCGTTCCTGATAAGACCGAGCGTGTTACTTGCCCAAACTGCGATTCGCTGCTCGACGTTAACCAAGGCAGCCTGACATTTCTCAAGACACTTGCTCCGCGTCCTGATCAGCCCGATTTTGTGGCACCGATCGGTGCCGAGGGCGTGTTTCCCGGCGATGTGAAGTTCAAGATCATTGGTGCAACGGTCCGAAGCGTCACCTTCGACGGCATCAAATATTATTGGCACGAGTATCTGCTCTACAATCCGATGGTCGGATTCCGATGGCTTGTACATTCCGATAATCACTGGAATTTTGTCGAGCCCGTAAATCCTGCGGACATCGAAATGCCGCCATACATCGGCAAGAGCGCCGTCGCGAAATACAACGGCACCAGCTTTAAGGTGTTCCAAGATGCCAATGCAACGGTCGAATATGTAAAGGGCGAATTCTACTGGCGTGTCGAACAGGGCGAGACCGTCCGTGCTGTAGATTTTGTAGCGGCCCCACTGATGTTGTCTCAAGAAACATCCGCGGGCGAGATGAATTGGTCTGTCGGCACATATATGCCGGTTGCGGACGTTGAAAAGATCTTCGGCGTCACCGATCTGCCAAAGCCATGGGGCGTTGGACCAAATCAGCCATTTAGCGGAAGTTTCTATTACACTTGGGGGCTTTTGCCTCTATTAGCGTTGTTTGTTGTTGCGGTGATCATGCTGCCGATCGGCGGAACAACGAAAACTGTCACAAGCCAGGAATTAATTCTGCCGCCGTCAACAGGTGACAAAGTTCCGCAAGTCGTCTTTAGCCAGCCGTTCGACCTCAAGGGAAATAGCAATGTTCGAATTACAGCCGGAGCGAATGTTGATAACAGCTGGGCCGATCTCGACGTTGATCTTATCAACGACAAAAATGACGAGGTTGAATCGGTAAACGTGCCGGTTGAATACTACTCAGGCAGCGACAGCGACGGAGCTTGGACCGAAGGCTCCAAATCGACCGATGCGACTATCTCGTCATTGCCCGGCGGAAAGTATACTTTGCGTGTCGAGGGAACTTGGCAGAATTGGCAAGCTCAGATGCCGGTTTCGGTCAAGGTCGAGCAAGGCGTGAATCGCGGCGTAAATTTCTGCTGTGCGATTTTTGTGTTGCTGCTTATTCCCGGATTCAACTTGATCCGAAAACTTACGTTCGAGTCAGGCCGTTGGAAAGATAGTATGTTCGGTTCGACTGATTCGTCCGATGATGACGAATAGGAAGTTATTATGTTGAAGAAACTCTATATGGTTTTTGGCGCCGGTGTGCTGGTATTTTACTCGGCGTCGTCATGGTTTGGTTGGGAAATGGCCAATTCCGGCAGTAAATCGCGTATGGGAGTGCCGTTCTTTTATTCAGGATTTCGTGGAGGAAAATAATGTCTAGTCTAGCTTTTCTTGCCCCTTTCCTTGGCATGATCGTCAAGATGGAAGACCTGCTGCCGGTGATCACAACCGCAGTTATCTTTGTAGCGATCGGTCTGATCGTGTTTGCGATCGCATTTATTATCGTAGTTTATGTTTCGCCGTTCTCGGTCAAAAAAGAGATCGAAGAAGATCAAAATACGGCGCTTGCGATCATCATTGGTTCGTTGATCATCGGCATCGCGATCATAATCGCTTCAGCCATAAACGGATAACATCCGTATTCAAATAGAAACGGCAGGATAGGTAGGCGAAGTTGCTGTATCAAGCCTGCCGTTCCTTTGTCGCCTGTTTGAAAGTCGGATGAGACGCCCTTCACTACTTTTTCTCAACGTAATAATCATTGCGACCTGCGGCCTGATCTATGAGCTGCTGGCCGCAACCGTTTCGTCATACGTTCTTGGCGATTCGGTTACTCAGTTCTCACTAATAATCGGCGTTTATCTCTCGGCGATGGGTGTCGGGTCGTACCTCTCGCGGTTTATCGACAAGAATGTTGCGGAAAGATTTATCGACATCGAACTTGCTGTCGCAATTGTCGGCGGTCTGTCGGCACCGCTACTGTTTCTTTCATTCGCGTACCTTTCCTATTTCGGTATAGTTCTCTACACATTGGTCTTTGTTGTGGGCACGCTTGTCGGCCTTGAGATTCCACTGCTGATGCGGATCTTGAAAGATAAACTAGAGTTCAAAGAGCTTGTTTCACGTGTGCTCGCCTTGGACTACGCCGGAGCATTAGTGGCATCGCTGTTGTTTCCGATCTTTCTAGTTCCTCGGCTTGGACTCAATCGAACTTCCCTCGTTTTCGGCTTATTGAATGCCGGCGTCGGCCTCTGGGCGACATGGCTTCTCGAACCGCTTCTCGGAAAACGCAGCATTGTTTTGCTTCGCGTTAAAGGCTTCATCGTGGTCGTTATCCTAGCGATCGCCTTGATCAAAGCCGACAGTTTGACCACACTTGCCGAAGACGGCCTGTTCGTCGACAACATCATCTACGCCAAAAGTTCGCAGTATCAACGCATCGTCGTTACGAAAGGCAAGATCGGCTATTCGCTTTTTCTAAACGGCAATCTTCAATTCAATTCGTTCGACGAATATCGCTACCATGAAGCGTTAGTTCATCCGGCGTTTGCCGCATTCAATGGCGACGCGAAACGCGTACTGATACTTGGCGGCGGCGACGGCCTCGCGGCTCGCGAAGTTTTAAAGCATAAATCGGTCGAACACATTCAGCTTGTGGATCTCGACCCTGCAATGACGCAAGTCGCATATGCAGTACCGGCTCTTGGCGAACTAAACAAACATTCGTTCGACGATCAGCGAGTACATGTGACCAATGGCGATGCTTTCGTTTGGCTCGACAGTGTGGCGACCGAGCCGTTTGACGTCGTAATAATTGACTTTCCGGATCCGAACAATTTCGCCTTGGGAAAGCTTTATACAACGCGGTTCTATAATCTGCTCAAACAGAAACTTCGTCCGGATTCCGCGATCGTTATCCAAACAACCTCACCGCTCATCGCCCGAAACTCATTCTGGTGCGTGATGAAAACACTCGAAGCCAGTGGCTACACCGTCAAACCATTTCAGACCACAGTTCCGAGCTTTGGCATTTGGGGCTACGCATTGGCAAAGCTTCAGCCCTTTGAAACGCCAACGAAACCACCTGAGAATGTAGAACTTCGGTTTTTAAACGACGCTACATTTGCGTCGCTATTTGAGTTTCCCGCGGACACTTCACGGCCTGAAACTGACGTTGAGATCAATCGCTTAGATAATCAGGCTCTGGTACGTTACTACGAATCCGAGTGGAGGCTCTTTGAGCATTGATCCTCTCGCGACGCGAATTGCTGACTTTATTTCTCGGCGCACCGCTCGCGGCGGCGGCGTGTCGTGAGAAACCGCGTGTTTTTCCCGATGGTGAGATCGTGGGCCAATCGGCGGAGCTTGGACACGTGTTGCGGGAGATGCGTTCATTCGAAGTTCCGACGGATAATTGGGAAACGAAGCAGATCGCAATCATTGGCGGCGGAATTGCGGGGCTATCGGCGGCGTGGAAACTAAAGAACAGCGGCGTTAATGACTTTGTCGTACTTGAATTAGAAAAAGAAGCCGGAGGTACTTCGTCCAGTACGGCCGGCACGCCTGTTGGTTATCCTTGGGCGGCACATTACCTGCCGGTTCCGTTCAAAGAGAACGCAGACCTGATCGAGCTGTTGAGCGAAATGTCGTTGCTCGATGGCGTCAATTCGGATGGCGAGCCTGTCGCGAAAGAACAATATCTTTGTCGCGAGCCTGAGGAACGCATCTTTTACAAAGGCCGTTGGTACGAAGGGCTATACTTGCACGCGGGCGAAAGCGAAGAGGATAAGCGGCAGTACGCCGAGTTTTATCGGCACGTTGATCATTGGGTCAACTGGCGTGATGCATCGGGCAAGCGGGCGTTCGTACTGCCCGTTGAATCTTGTTCGACCGATACCGAAGTAACGCAACTCGACAGGATCACGTTTGCCGATTGGCTGACACAAAACGGTCTGACGAGCGAGCGGCTGCGTTGGTATTGCGATTATGCTTGCCGAGACGATTATGGGCTCAAGGTCGATCAGACGTCGGCTTGGGCGGGACTGTTCTATTTCTGTTCGCGAGTGCGAAAAAGCGGCGTCGAATCTCAGCCGTTCATCACGGTTCCTGAGGGCAATGGGCAATTTGCAAACTACTTTCTCAGCAAGGTCGGCGAACACGTTCGGCGTTCGCAAATGGTCGTCTCGGTCGTGCCAAATGAGAACGGCGTTGATGTGATAACTCTGCAAAATGGCGAGCTTCGCGGTATTCGTAGTAAGAAAGTCATCTATTCCGCACCAATATTTACAGCTCCGTACGTCATTCGCGGATTTCAGACTGACGCGACATTCAATGCCGCCGCGTTCCAGCACAACGCGTGGTTTGTTGCCAATCTTCAGCTGAAGGATCGGCCAAAACCGCGATTTGCAAAGGACTTTCCAATGGCTTGGGACAACGTTTTGTATGAAAGCCAGAGCCTTGGCTACGTGACCGCTACTCATCAGAAAGGCATCGACTACGGCCCGACCGTTCTGACGTACTACTATCCGATGTGCGAAGACCCAAACGGACGAACGACGCTTTTCAACTACGACTGGAAACAACTCGCCGACGTTTGCCTGACCGATCTCTCACGTGCGCATCCCGATATTTACGAACTAACATCACGCATCGACATCATGCGTTGGGGCCACGCCATGATCAGCCCGCGACCAAACTTTATCTGGAGCGGCATCCGCGAGAAAGCCGAAAAGCCCCACCGCAACATCCATTTCGCCCACACCGACCTCGGCGGCATCGCACTATTCGAAGAAGCGTTCTATCATGGACTGCGAGCGGCGAAAAAAGTTTCTTGACGTGCTATCAAAAACTGCTATCATTCAATTATGAACCGTAAACATCGAAAGATCGTCGATGCTGTTTTTACGGTTCCGACATTGGCCTCGATCAAGTTCGCGGATTTAGAGAAACTATTAACATCACTTGGGGCAGAGAAAATGGAAGGTCGAGGATCGCGAGTTGCATTTGTCACAGCGTCGGGAAACAAATGGGAAGCTCATCGGCCGCATCCGGGAGAGGAGGCCAAGAAATATCAAATTGAAAGCGTCCGGGATTTCGTTGCGACGCTATTGGAGTCGAAAAATGAATGAGTTAATGGAATACAAGGGATTTAAGGCAAAGGTTGAGTTTTCTGCCGACGACGAGGTCTTCTTTGGTCGTCTCATCGGAATTGACGACATCGTAACATTCGAAGGCACTACTGTCCGCGAACTCAAGAAAGCTATGAAAGACGCCGTTGAGTTTCACATCGAGATCTGCGAGCGAATCGGTCAAAAGGTTAAGAAACCCTATTCTGGCAAATTGCTTTTTAGATTGCCGTCAGAACTACACGCGAAGATCGCAGAAGTCGCGGTCAAAAATGGCAAGAGCATAAATGAATGGGGTCGAGAGGTTTTAGAAACCGCCGTGCAGACCTAGCGATCGCACTTCACCATTTGAGCCAACTTTCATAAACTTGGAAACGACGTTAGTAAAACCGAACTACTGGCTATTCTCAAAAAACATTGACCTAACGATGTTTTTGGGAAGTGCTATGGTGTCGGTCGCTTTACTGTTCCTGGGTTGGCAACTTGGTTTTTTGAATGGAGACTCGCCGGAATGGACTTGGGTTTCGGCGGTGTTGTTGATCGATATCGCGCATGTTTGGTCGACGAGTTTTCGGGTTTATTTTGACATTGATGAGCTAAAGCGGCGGTTTTTGTGTCTTTTGTCGGTTCGGGTGGCGCGCTATTGCCTGCGGGGTGGGTTATAAGATGGAAGGCAGCTGGCATTATTGAGATAGCGGACGGCTGGTTCCGGTCGCGGGCTATGCGCTTGGGGTTGCTTTATATAGCGAAGGTGAGCTGGTATTTTGGAAAACGCTGGCAGCGATCGCCGTTTTTCATTTTGTCAGGCAGCAGTACGGTTGGGTCAATCTGTACCGGCGAAGACTTGGCGAGACCTCGCGAGTGACTTGGTGGATCGATGCCGTGGCGGTTTACCTTGCGACCGTTTATCCGCTGGCATTTTGGATGACGAGCTTGCCGCGAAATTTCGAATGGTTCGTGCCAAATGATTTTGTTCTGTTGCCGGCGATCGTCGAAACAGTAATCTTCCCGATCTACGTCATTGCGCTTTCTGCTTACTTCATGAAGTCGATCTATCAATACTTTACAGATGGTTTCGTCAACATCGGTAAGGACATCGTTGTTGCGACCACAGCCATTTGTTGGTACCTCGGCATCGTGTTTTTCAACTCGGATTACGCGTTCACCGTTACCAATGTGATCATTCACGGCGTGCCTTATTTTGCATTGATCTATGTTTACGCTCGGATGCGACGAGAAACGAAAGGGCCTGTTTATCGGGCTTTGTCGTCGAATTGGATCGTGTTTCTGGCAACGCTTTGGGCATTGGCGTATATCGAAGAGTTGTTCTGGCATCGCGGCGTCTGGCACGAGAAACAATGGCTGTTTGGCAGCGATTGGGATTGGACAGGGCTGAAAACGTATCTTGTTCCGCTGCTTGCGGTGCCGCAGTTGACGCATTATGTGCTTGACGGTTTTATCTGGCGGCGTAATAGTAATCCCGACCTGAAGTTTATCTGATGAGTAGACTAGCCATATTTACGATCCTCGTCGTAACGCTATTCGCATCGTGCAAGAGCGGCGGAGTATCACTCGTACCTCAGATCACATCGAGCGACGAGACTGCCGAAGCAGGAAAGATCGTTGCGGAAGCGAATCAGGAACTCACCGAGATCAAGGTTCTATATCAACAAAACGAAAGCAAACGCGAAGAGCTTCGAAATGCGATGGAAAAGGATGACGCGGCCGCCGTCAAACGCATCGCAAACGAGGTCGTCGATCTCATCAATTCCGGCACAGCACATGGCCAAACCGCGATCGACAAGATACAAACCGCCCGCGAGATGCAGATCAATGACGATTACGCCGAGTATTTAAGGCTAAAACAAGAATCGCTGCGGCTGGAGCTTGAGGCGTTTGAGAATTATCGTCAGGCGGCACGAACTCTTCGTGATAACTACGATCCCAAAAACACCGCCCAAAGAAACAAGGTGAAGCAGGAATTTACCAAGTTAACCGACAATTACCGCATGACAATGGAAAAAGCTCGTTCGCGCAGCCGCGAGGCAAACGAGGTCGCAAAGGCGGCATTGAACAAGCAAAACCAGCAATAAAAAAGGCTCGCGAAGATCTCACGAGCCCATAGATCAGACTAACAAACTAACTACAAGATCCGTCCCGGAAACGCCGGCATTACAGCAGGTGACGGCATCGGCGTTCGCGGAGTCATCGGAACAGCGGGTCTTACTAATGTTGCGGCACCGGGTTTCGGTGCGGGAAACACACCGTCGCCGTCCGTCGAGAAAACAAAGCCGCCGTCTTTCGATATTTCCGGCGTGATCGTTACGGTCTTGCGGTCGCGGTCGCGAATGTAAGTGATCTGCACGTCACCTTCCTTCTTGGCATTGATCGCACGGATCAGGTCGAGGTTGTTTTTGACAGCCTTTCCGTCAGTTTCAAAGATGATGTCACCGGCTCGAAGTCCCGCCTTGGCGGCAGGCGAATTGTCGCGAACGTTGTTGATCATCAAACCGCTTTCCACGCCGAATCGCTCACCGAGCTGTTTTGTTATCGGATAAACAGCGATGCCGATACTGCGGCCCTGGCCGACATTCCAAGCGAATGACTTGCCTTCCATTCCTGGTGCAACAGCGATGCCCGGAGCCTCGATACGCGGAAACTCTTTGAACTGCGGCATCGAAGGCATCGCCGGTATGGTCCCGCTGAACGAACCGTTCTCGAATTTTGGTGTCGGACGACGGCCCAGAGTCGCCGTTACGTCCTGTTGCGAACCGTTTCGTAGTACGGTGATCTTGGCCGTGTGATCGGGATCGATCTCGGTGATCAGACGCGTCAGCTTACGCGAACTCGCAACTTCGTCGCCGTTCACTGCGATGATCACATCGTTGTCTTGCAAACCGGCATTGGCAGCCGGCGAACCTTCGACAACCTTTTCGATCGCGACGCCACGAACCGATGTAAGACCAAATTTAGTGTAATTTTCTTTGTTTACCTCGACAGTTTGAACGCCGAGATAGCCGCCGTCACCGCCGCCAAACGCAAAAGTAAACGCTCGCGGAGCCTTTTCAGCAGGTTTGGCCGCTTCCTGAGCGACGACAACAAGACCTAAACTCATCATTGCTACAAACGCAAAAATAGATCGTTGGAACATAAAGAACCTCCAAAAAAACTAATATTCTGTTTGGGAGTAATGACAAGGTACAAGGCATTTTACGCCATGTTGTGCTTATTTGTTGCGTGCAAAATGCGAAAAGGTTGCTTCGGCGGCCTAGCAAAGCGATTCGGCGAGGAATATCCCAACTACTTTGCCGTTTCGAAACTCTACCCACACCTCTGTTGTGTCTTCGGTTGCATTGTATAGAAACTTGGTCGTTCCGTCGTCGATAGATTCGTAGTCAGGTTTGCCAAACTCGCCCTTGACGCCGTCAACATCAGTGCCGATTCGTATGCCGCTCGCCAGCCAACGAGCGTCTTTTACGGCCATACCGTAAACTCGCATTCCACGGCCGCGACCGTCACCGATCAGGCTTATCTCGAGACCCTTATAGGTCAGTTCGAGCATCGTTTGAGCGTCGCCAGTGCAGTTGTTTCCGGCCTTCATCGTGCTTTTCTTGGTCTTGAGCGGCTTGCCGAGCTGCTTAAGAACGGTCGCGTACGACGAATTCCAAACGACATTGTTCACTTTTAGGTCCACGCCTTGACTCGTTTGGCCAAACGATATGCATGATGCGATCAAAAGAAATACGATCAAAGATACAACTTTCACAATTTAACCTCGCTTTAGTTTTTGCAATCGTTCGGCCGCTGCTTCGAGCGTCTCATCTTTCTTGCAAAAGCAAAATCGGACCATTTGCGAGCCCATCGACGGTTCGTGATAGAACGACGAACCGGGAACCACGGCGACACCGATCTCTTGTATCAGATGACGTGTGAACTCGACGTCATTTGCGAAACCAAAGTTCGAAATGTCGGTCATCACATAATATGCACCTTCGGGAAGGTCACAGTGAAAACCTGCTTCACGCAAAACCGGCACGATGAAATCACGTTTACGGCGATACTCGGCTTGAACTTCGTCGTAATAACTAGGCGGCAAGCTCATCGCATAGGCACCGGCGTGCTGCAGCGGATTTGCGGCACCGACGGTTAGAAAATCGTGTACTTTGCGGATCGCCGACGTAATGTCAGGCGGAGAAATGCAATATCCAACTCGCCATCCAGTGACGGAATAGGTTTTAGACAGCGAGTTCACGACAACCGTTCGTTCACGCATACCTTCGATATTTGCCATGCAAATATGCTCGAACGGATCGTCGTCCGCGTGCCCGCTGTAGATGATGTGCTCGTAGATCTCGTCGGTAAAACAAAGCACGTCGAACTCTTTACACAGTTCGGCGATGAAC
The DNA here is from genome assembly GCA_937871585.1 of uncultured Acidobacteriota bacterium. Lineage (GTDB taxonomy): Bacteria > Acidobacteriota > Blastocatellia > Pyrinomonadales > Pyrinomonadaceae > OLB17. The sequence goes on from CALMPJ010000038.1 coordinate 105,745, forward strand.
TCGAGTTCGTCACGAGTATAGACCTTGCCCGTCGGATTGTTCGGATTGCAGATGATGATCGCTCTCGTGCGCTCGTTGAACGCGGCTCTTAGTTCCTCGCGATCAAAGACAAAGCCATCGTCGGTTCGATACAACGGCACATGCCTCGGCGTCGCGTCAGAAAGTATCGCGTCAGGAGCGTAATTCTCGTAAAATGGTTCGAATACGATAACCTCATCGAGCGGATCGACGGTCGCCATCATCGCGGCGATCATTCCCTCGGTCGAACCGCAGGTGACGGTTATCTCGGTTTCGGGGTCGATATCGAGCCCGAGATACCACAGCGTCTTCTTCGCAATAGCGTCACGAAACTCCTTGACGCCCCAAGTAACAGCGTACTGATTATGATCAGCCGCGATCGCCTCCATCGCCTTTTGCTTGATGTCTTCAGGCGCGGCCCAATCGGGAAAACCTTGGCCAAGATTCACGGCACCATATTTCACGGCGTCACGCGACATTTCGCGGATCACGGATTCGGTGAAGGAACCGGCTTTTCTTGAAATTCTCGCTCTCGTATTCATACACTTTGTTGACTAGTCATCATATCCGCTTGGATGCTGCTGATGCCAGTTCCATGCAGATTCGATAATACGTTCGAGTTCGGGAATTTGAGGCAGCCAACCAAGAACGCGTCTTGCTTTAGTAGAATCACCGATCAGCTTTGACGGATCGCCGGCTCGACGCGGGGCCATTTTGGCTTCGATCGGAAGGCCTGTTACCTTGCGGGCGGCTTCGATAACCTCCATAACGGAATAGCCGTTGCCGTTGCCGAGATTGATGAATTCAGACGAGCCGCTGTTTGCAAGATGATCGAGAGCTAGGAGATGAGCCTGGCTCAAGTCTGAGACGTGGATGTAATCGCGGATCGCGGTGCCGTCGGGCGTTGGGTAATCGTCGCCAAATACTGAAATATGCGGAATTTTGCCTTGAGCCGCGAAAAGGACAAGCGGAATAAGATGCGTCTCCGGATCGTGGTCTTCGCCGCAATGTTCCGTTCCGCCACAAGCGTTGAAGTATCGGAGCGCAACAAACTTCAGGCCGTATGCATGATCATACGCCTCTAAAGCACGTTCGATCATAAATTTCGTCCAGCCGTACGGATTCGTGGGATTCTGCGGATGTTTCTCGTCGATCGGCGTGTATTGCGGCTCGCCAAATGTGGCACAAGTTGATGAAAATACGAATTGTTTCACATCACAGGCGACCAATTCATCGAGCAAATGTAGAGTTTCGACGACGTTATTCTGCAAATACTTCTGCGGCTGCTCGACCGATTCGCCAACGTATGCGTATGCGGAAAAATGCATACACGAATCGATGTTGTGTTTGGCTATGATCGAACGAACCAGGTCGCGGTCGCC
>CALMPJ010000039.1 GCA_937871585.1 uncultured Acidobacteriota bacterium
ACCAAAAAGACCGCGAAGTCCGATGCTCTCGAAGACGCCGAGGCAAGCCACAAGGAATCTGACGAGGTCTCGCTGATGGCCGTCCGCCGCGGAGGGCGAGGCCGCCGTCGCGGCCGTGCCAAGACCGATGAGGCAGCAGAGTTGAACGATGAGATAAATGATCTCGTAGAAAATGACGAGATCGGTACGACGCAGGTCGTCGAGTTCGATGCGCCTGAGGACGTTGAGGTCAATGGCAACGTCGCCGAACCAGCCGCTGAAGAAACGGCAGAAACCGGAACCGAAACGAATGAATCTGACCGGAACCAAAAGCGTGAGCCTCGCGGTCGAGACCGCAATCGTAACCGCGACCGCGACCGAAAGAATGGTGATGGCCGAAGCGACAACAGAAACGACCGCGGACGTGGCGACCGACGCGATCGCGGGCCGCAGCCGTTAATCGCCGATCTGTTAAAGGAAGGGCAGGAAATTCTTGTTCAGATCGCCAAAGAGCCGATAGCGAAGAAGGGTGCGCGCATCACTTCGCACATCGCGTTGCCGGGCCGATATCTCGTTTATATGCCGACGATCGAGCATCTTGGCGTGTCGCGAAAGATCGAATCGTCCAATGAACGCGGGCGTTTGCGTACGCTGATCCAACGAATTCGTCAGGATAAAGACATCACTAGCGGCGGCTTTATTGTCCGTACGGCGGGCATCGGCGTAAGCGAAGAAGACCTGCGTAATGACGCTAAATACTTAGCGAAAATGTGGGCCGAATCGAAGAAAGGTTCGGAGAAAAAGAAGTCGCCGGCGCTCGTTCACCAAGATCTCGATCTAGTGCAGCGTTTGCTACGCGATCAGCTCGCTGATGATTTTTCGGCGATCCGCATCGATAGTGAGGAAGAATATCAGCGTACCGTTGAGTTCATCCACATGATCCAGCCGCGGCTCGTCAATCGCATCAAGCTCTACACTCGGGAGCAGCCCATCCTCGAATACTATGGTGTTCAAGAGGAGATCGACAAGGCGTTGAAGCCGCGAGTTTGGCTCAAATCGGGCGGCTATTTGGTCATCAACCAGACTGAAGCTCTAGTCGCGATCGACGTCAATACGGGCAAGTTCGTCGGCAAAGGCAATGCTCGTCTCGAAGATACGATCACGCGTACGAACCTTGAGGCAGTCGATGAGATCGCACGCCAAATTCGCCTGCGTGACCTAGGCGGCATCATCGTTCTCGACCTCATCGACATGGAAGACCGCCGCAACCGGCACAAGGTCGCGGACGCGTTGAAAGAGGCGTTGTCGAGCGATAAATCGCCGACCAAAGTGTTGTCTTTCAATGATTTCGGGCTGATCATCATGACCCGAAAACGTGTCAAGCAGTCGCTCGAACGCACGATGTGCGCACCGTGTGAAAACTGCGAAGGCTCAGGTTGGGTCAAATCTCCGACGACCGTGTGCTACGAGATACTTGCCGAAGCAAGGCGTCTGGCAAAGTCTGTCGACGACGTGCGCCACACGGCTCTGCGTGTTCATCCTGAGGTCGCGAACACGCTTCGCGGCTCCGAACGCGAGGTCCTCGAAGAGATCGAAGCCCACCTCGGCCCGATCGACATCGCCTCGGACAAACACGTCCATCAAGGCCAGTTCGACTTTGCATTCGTATAGTTCCTAGAACTTAATCTCTTTCTTTGCTTCTTTCGGACTTCCCGGTTTGGCGAAAGCTGAGCCGGGAATTGTTTTGTTGAATTCGATCGTGTCGTAGTTTATTCGCGAAGATTGCTGACCGTTAGTGAATCGGTCGATCACGAACGGAGTTTTGATGCCGTCGATGTCGATGAACTGGGCATATCGGTCTTCTTCGCTGAGCTCCTCGCCGTCGATGTTTTTTCGCTTGAACATCGCTTTTTGCGGCAGGCCGGTATCTACCGAAAACTCGAAATCGACGGTCAATCCGTCATCGTATGTGAGCCTGAGCGCGTCGTTGCGTTTGCCAAGTGTTGCGGGCCGGCGTCCAAGGTAGGCGAGCGTCGCTTTGCCACGCCAAGTGCCGCGAAGCAGCGTATCGATGTTGGTTCGCATGCCCAATTTGAAGTCGTTGATCTGCTTTTCAGTCTGGACCTTAACGATCTCCTGATCTCCGTCAAAGATCCAACCTGTGTTTCCGGTATTTGTTTGGACAATGAACGAACCGCCGCCTTTGAATTCGGTGCGTTCGCTGTCCGGAAACACGATCACGTCGACAAATCTCTGAAACGACGCCACTTGCCCATCTTTCATCAATGAAAAACTGCCTCGACTAATTTGTGATGTGATTCGCAGATATCGCTCGCCGCCGAGTACCTGAACAGCTTTGGCGATGATGGCCTCGGCCTTTTCGGTTTCAGCCGGCTTGTTGGTGGGAACGTCGTCACGTTTAATGTCTCGCCAACCGCCGTTCCAACTGTACGTGTACTCGAGGTTCTTAAACGTACCGACCGCCTTGCCATCTTTCTTTTCCGGCTCAAATCTGATCTTCCGCACGGCTGCGATCGCTTTTTGATCGAGTTCGTTCGTGAGCGACTTAACTACGACCACATCGCCGATCTCGCCGATGTCCATAAACTCGACCTTGAGCACGACCGTCCCCTGAACGTCCAACGTCCCGTGCCGCTGCGGCAATTCGGGTTTGGGCTGCTCGAGAATCCGAAGCTTAGAGTCCTGAGCAACCGCTGCACAGGCAAGAGACAGAATAATGAGTATGTAAATAACAAGCTTTTGCATTGAAAATAGAAAAGGCCTTGGCGTAATGCTAACACCAAAGCCTTAGATGCAGAAAGTATTTGTTGCGTTCTAGTTAAGGCTAAAAACCTCGCCGGATTTTACGGTGATCTCGCCATCGACAGCGTCGACGATGAATTTGGTAGCAAGTTTCCAGTCGTTTGTGATCGGCAATTTCACCTTTTGATCTATGTGCCGTTTCAGGAATCTAGCACCGTACGCAGGAGAGAATCCCTTTTCGGTTAGCAGATCAAGCGCAGCCTCAGTTACTTCGACCTGTTTGCCTTGCCGTTCCATATTTCGCTGAACCTTTGCAAGATAAAGCTTGGCGATCTCGCGAACCTCATCCATTACAAGCGGCGAGAACACGACGATCTCGTCGATACGATTACGAAATTCAGGCGTGAAGCGAGTCTCGGCAGCTTTCATCACGTCTCCATGAATGGCCTTAATATCACCGACAGACTTCATTCCGAAACCTAGCGGTTTCTCAAAACGCTTGAAATTCTCGCTGCCAAGATTCGATGTCATAATGACGATCGCGTCCGACAGATAGACCTTCTTGCCGCGGCCGTCCGTGATCCAGCCTTCGTCAAAAGCCTGAAGGAAGATGTTCATCAGATACGGCGAAGCCTTTTCGACTTCGTCAAGCAGCAGAACTGTGTATGGATTGTCGCGAAGCTGTTCGGTAAGGATGCCGCCGCGTTCGGAGCCGACAATGCCGCGAGGCATACCGATCAGCTTTTCGATTCCGATCGTTCCGTCGCCGTATTCGCTCATGTCGATGCGAACCATTTTGGACTCGTCGCCGAACATAAATTCGGCAACAGCCTTGGCAAGTTCAGTCTTACCAACGCCTGTAGGCCCGAGGAATAGCAAAACGCCATCGGGTGCGTAATGGTTCTCTTTAAGCGGTCCTTTGTTAAGCCGCAGTCTTTCCGCAACAGCACGAACCGCGTCCTTTTGTCCGATCACACGCCGTCCGAGGTCGTTCTCCATTGCGGAAAATCTATCCGAAGTATCGCGATAGATCATATCCTTTGGAATGCGTGATTCCTGCGAAATGACATCGATGATGTGCTCGGGTCGCACAACCATTTCTGCAGGTTCATTTATCTCGACCTTGACCGACGCAGTGTCGAGCCAGCCGATGGCTTTGTCCGGCAAATGTAGGTGGCGAATGTATTTCGGCGACATTTCGAGAGCCATATTGATGGCCTCGTCTGAGATAGTGACCGAATAGTTTCGCTCGAGCCTTGGTTTGAGGCCCATCAGTATCTGCCGCGTTTCGTCGATCGTCGGCTCGGCGACCTTAACTAAGCGAAAACGCCGCGATAGTGCTTCGTCTTCACCGATAAACTCTTTGTATTCAGTAATTGTGGTCGCACCAATTATACGCAATTCGCCTCGGGCAAGCGCCGATTTGAACATATTCGCAGCATCAGATGTCGTTCCCATTGCTGCACCTGCACCAATAATGGTGTGAGCTTCGTCGATGAAAAGAATGATGTTGTCTTTCTCTTTGACCTCGTCAATGATGCCTTTGATGCGTTCCTCAAACATTCCGCGAAGCATCGTTCCGGCGACGAGCCCGCCCATCTGCAATTGAACGATATGTGCGTCACGCAATCTAGCCGGAACCTTCTCAGGTTCAAGCTCGATCATTCTAGCAAGGCCCTCAACAACCGCCGTCTTTCCTACGCCCGGCTCGCCAATGAGCATTGGTGAATTCGAACGCTCACGGTGTGACAAGATCTCGATCATTTGCAGTATCTCGCGTTCACGGCCTATCGTCGGCGGGATCTTGTCCTGCCGTGCGAGCTTGTTCATCGAGATGCCGAAATGCCGCAGAAATGAGGGCAATTCGTATTTCTGCCGCGTTCGTTCTTCGTCCTTTTCACGTTTACGAATTCGCGTGCGGGCCGTGGTAGCGACCTCGTCAGACGGCACTCCCAGATTCTGTAAAACTTCGTTGAGGACGCTGCGCTCGTCGTTCGAAAGCACGTAGAAAATGTCGCTACCATCGATCACTCTTCGCCCTTGAGAACGAGCCCGATCCATCGCACGTTTGAACAATTCCGTAGTTTCAGGCGCTATGCGATAGCCGCTACCGGAATGTTGGCGGCCAGTTTCCATACGCTTTTCGATCAGCATCTTGACCGAACGAGGGTCTACCGACAGGTCGCGCATCGTTGAAGAGAACAGGTCGTCTTCTTCGAAAGCGATCGCATGAAGAATATGTTCGATCGAAACGTAATTCTGCTCACGCTTTTTCGATTCGCCCATCGCTGTTTCCAGCACACGCCTTCCGCTTTCGCTAAACTTATCCTTATATGCGTCGATATCTGCCATAAAACTTCCCCGCCTTTCGACAATGCCCTGCGAACGCCGCCAGAGCGTATCTCCTATAATAGCATTCGCGCCCGTTCTGTCGAAACTACTTTCGATGACTGGCTCAACGCAATTAAGGTTCGGCTATTAGGTCGACCTCGATGCGTCGTTTGGCATCGTCCAAAAACTCGGAAATGCGATCGGCGACACGTTCTTCGACAAGCTCGGCCCGCAATTCAACACGCTTTTCATCCAGGCTGGGAACGACGACTCCGGGCTGACGCCGCCGAAACGCAGGCACGTAAACTTCACGGTAATAACGGTTTATCTCCTCGGGCGTAACAACAACAAACGATTTGAATCGAAATTCGATGTATCGTTCGATCGAAACGCGCTGAGCGATCAGACGTTCGAAATTCTCATCCTTTACGGACGAAAACCCTACGGAGCGTAGCCGTTGTTCGAAATCAGCCAGCGAAGGAAAGTACTTCGTGATGCGTTCGATCTCAGCCTTGATCACCGAATCTTCGGGAGCGGGCCGTGGAAAACGCTTGGCTTCGAGTGCAAAGATACGCTGATCAACCATCGAATCGCGGGCACGTTCGAGGTCTTCCTTCCTTATTCGATCCAGCGGAACGCCCGGCTGCAAAGCCAATTGCCATTTGAGATCTGAGAGAGTTATTACCTCGACACTCGAACCATCACCGACGGTGGCAATGAGTCGATCAACGACGTCCTGCGACCGCCCAGTCGCGATAAACAGAACGAGCATCGCCACGATGGTCAAAATTCTACGAGATTGCTCCAGCACAGTTCTATTTTCAGTCTCCGAGGAGTGCCTGTCAATCAATTTCATGCCCAAGTTCATTATTCAGGATCGATGGGATCAGAACTGGAAAGCTATTGACAAAACTGTTAAAACAGTTTGTAATCGTAAAGGAAGTCTTTTACTTCCTCAACTCTGTGCAGCAACAGGCCGGAAACACGTCTCACCATTTCGACGCCTCCGGCACAAAACCGACAAATGCAACTATCAACGCCGGCCAAAAAGGGTGTGAGCCGGCCTTACGACCCAAATACTTCGAACGAAACGACTGGTGACCTAAGATTCATAACGGATCTCGGGCGCAGTCTTTTGCCGATGGTGCATCCGAAAAAGGTCGCGAATCGGATCGTCGATGCGTTGGTTCACAAGGTCGGTGCCGAGGCATGTGTGTTTGCCGCCGAGGTGCCGAGTATCGGTCTTATCAGCTCGTCGGCGACCGCAATTGCGGGCGATGTTCGTGATCTGTTAGATCGGAAGAAACTGGAGAAATGGACATCGTTCATGCCGCCGCAAGCCGGATACTCGGAAACCGACGAATCCGAATTTCTTGTTTCGGGTATTGAGCATTTGGCGGAATATGTTTCGCCGATGCAGTTCGCGGGCGAAACTCGTGGCTTTCTGGCAGTTGCATTTGCCAAGGAGAATGAGATCGATGAACGGCGGGCCGGTTTGATCGATGCGGCGGCACAGCTCGCGGCGATGAGCGTTAATCTTTCCGCTCATTTCGAGTCAACGCTAAGCGATTCGATCGATAGGGCTCGTGACGAACACCGTAAATTTACCGAAGCCGTACTCGATGCATTGCCTGTTTCGTTGTACGTTGTCGACCAGGATTATCGGATCGTTACATGGAACCGTCATCGCGAGGTCGGCGAACAGGGCATCCCGAGAGACACTGCGATCGGACGTGACGTTTTCAACGTACTGGCAAAGTATCCGCAAGGTCGTCTGCGGCAGGAGTTTGAACGAGCATTTCGCACGGGCGAGATCGAGCGGATCGAACAGCAAACGGTTGCCGACGACGGCTCCACACGTCATTGGATCGTCAGTAAAGTTCCGATGAGAAACGCAGACTCCGGCGACGTGACGCACGTAATTACTGTTGGAGAAGACGTCACTGTGCGAGTCGAAGCGATGCATTCTATCGGCCGTGCGGAAAAACTAGCCGCCGTTGGGCGTCTGGCTGCAGGTGTAGTTCATGAGATCAACAATCCGCTCGCGACCATCGCCGCTTGTGCCGAATCGCTCGAACATCGCATCGAGGAAGGCTCATTTGACGGCTCGGATTCAGTAGACGATCTGACCGAATATCTCGGACTCATAAAAAGCGAGGCTTTTCGATGCAAAGCGATCACGATGGGACTGCTTGATTTCAGCCGTGTGCGTGTTGGCGAACGTGCTCCGACTGATCTTGGTGATGTTGTGCGGTCTGCGGCAAATCTGCTCCTCCACCAGAAGCGGGGCGATAACATCGAGATCATTGTTGATATTGCCGAAGGCCTGCCGTTCGTGACCGCGGACGCGGGCCAGATCCAGCAGGCAGTCATTGCTCTCGCGACGAATGGAATTGACGCAATGCAGGAAGGCGGCACTCTTACTTTTCGAACGGTCGCGGTCGGAAATCGGCTCGTAATCGAAGTCAAAGACACCGGCTCCGGCATTTCGCCCGAGAACATGTCGAAGATCTACGAGCCATTTTTCACGACCAAAGAGGTCGGCAAGGGCACGGGTCTCGGCCTCGCTGTTTGCTACGGAATTATCTCCGACCACGGCGGACGGCTAAATGTTCGTTCAAACGTAGGAAAGGGCACGACCTTTTCGATCTTCCTACCGATCGCAAAATAGCGGTCAAACTTCTTCACTCCCGACTAAACTATCATGGCAAAACTACTCGTAGTAGATGACGAAAAAAACCTAAGGCTTGTCGTTCAGAAAGAAATGACGCGGCAAGGCCACGAGGTTGAAACTGCTGACGACGGCGAAATGGCTTGGTCGCTGATGGAACAGCACGACTTTGACGTGCTGCTTTGCGATATCAACATGCCGCGCCTCGACGGTCTTGGACTCCTGCGTCGAACTCGCGAAAAGTGTCAAAATCCGCCCGAAGTCATCATGCTCACGGGTCAAGCCAGCGTGGAAACAGCGATCGAAGCGATGAAGCTTGGAGCCTACGACTATCTCACAAAACCGTATCGCATTGGTGAACTCGGTGCTCTCGTCAGCGGTGCCTACGACAAGCAGCAGCTAAAGATCGACAATCAGCGACTTCGTGCACACATCGCTCGTCGCGATGAAAAGTCTTCGGATATCGTCGCCGAATCTTCGCAGATGAAAGAGGCTCTACGCCTAATAAATCGCGTCGCTCCGTCGGATACTTCGGTGCTTATCACGGGTGAATCTGGCGTTGGTAAGGAACTCGTCGCTCAAGCGATCCACAAACTGAGCCGCCGCAGTGACAAGCCGTTCATCGATCTGAACTGTGCCGCTCTGCAGGACACATTGCTCGAGAGCGAACTGTTCGGTCACGAAGCCGGAGCATTCTCGGGTGCAAAGGCACGCAAGCTCGGCTTATTCGAGATCGCCGACGGTGGGACACTCTTCCTCGACGAAATAATGGAAATGCCGATGCAGCTTCAGTCGAAATTGCTGCGGGCACTTGAAACGCGTTCGTTCTTCCGAGTTGGCGGCACGAAAAAGGTTGAGGTAGACGTGCGACTCGTCGCCGCGACAAATCGCGACAAAGACACGGCGGTTGCCGATGGCATCTTTCGTTCGGACCTGATGTATCGCATCAACAGTTTCGAGATCCACGTGCCGCCGCTTCGCGAGCGCCGCGAAGACATCGAGCCGCTCGCCCATCACCTTCTAAAGAAACTGGCCGGCCACGACGAGCCTGAGTTATCGCAGACGGCTATTGACGCACTCGTCGCCTATGATTGGTCGGGCAATGTTCGCCAGCTGCGCAATTGTCTCGAACGCGCAATGCTCTTGACGGACAACGGGATCATCACACCTCGAGAATTGCCGCCTGAGGTCGCTTTTCGAACCGAACGTCCTGCCGTTTCCGTCAGCTTTAACTCCAACGGCACGGCTCCTGCGGCGACGTTCCAAAATTCCGCTCCGGCAAATCTACGCGACGTCGAACGCCAACAGATAATCGGAGCCCTCGAGAAGACCGGCTGGCATCGCGGAAAAACTGCCGACCTGCTCGGCATCTCACCATCAACCCTATACCGCAGGCTCCGCGACTACGGCTTGGATCTGAGGTAACGTATGACTAGAATATTCCTGTTCTTAACACTTGTTACTGCATTTCAGTGGAGCTGTAAGAGCTCTCAGCCTTCGAGCGCGATAACGCCAACTCCAACAACTGCTGCGAGTCGTTCGACGAACGATCAGTTAGGTCGAAATAATGGCGTGAAAACTATTTCAGAAGTGAAACCATCGACCGTTTCTTCCGTCCATGACGGAAAAGTAGAGTACGTTGACGGAGCGATCTTCAATACCATCAATTCGATCATTGAGAAGTCTGAATTTTTGGAGAAAGAGTTGATACGTGCTTTAGATAGCGATGTTGATGTTTCGTCATCCTCTCAGTTCCGACGGTACTTCGAACACAACATCGGAGGACTTCTGAACGTCTCGCAGGTTCAGCGTTCAGGAGCCTTTGGCGGCAAAGGTATCAAAAGTGGAGAACTTTCGAAGCAACTTGAACAAAACGAAAAGACAATCGATGAAATACTCGCTGTTCTGGGTTCTGGCACGAATGAGTATGTTCGCTTCGCCAAAGAACTAAATGGTATCTCGGAGAAATATGGAGTTCCACTTTTGGAAGAGTCGTCGGCAGAAACCCGACTAAACAAGCCAATGTTACTCAAAGCAATGATGGCTCGGCTTAACAGTAGATACGCACTCATAAAGAACCAAATGGCCGTTCGAAGCTGACCATATCGAAGAAGAGTCTGGTCTCGCTTAGTGTCTGCTAAATCACCGGATAGATTGATAAATTAATTGAAAGAAAATGGGTATGCGAGTCATTCTGCAAAGTCTTGTTTTGGTTTTTAGCCTTACCTGGTTAGCCTCGGCTCAGATGACTGTGAGCGGTACGGCGATCGATGTGATTGATGGAAAAACTGTCTTGATCGAATTGCCGAACGGCAAGATCCGGGCTGAATTGCAGTACATCGAGGTGCCGGAACGCGGACAGGAACTGCATGAGACGGTCGTAAAGCATTTGCGCGGATTAGTTGCCGGGCGTTCGGTGAGTTTTCGGGCGCAGCAGATCGCAACGGACCGAAGCGTTGGCTTGTTGATGATCGGTGAAGTAGATATTGCTCAACAGATGTTACGCGATGGTGCCGCATGGCACATTCGGCATCGCCCGACCGGACAAGCTGATTCTGACGCAAAAACGTACGAATCAAACGAAGCCGACGCCAAAAGTGAGAAACGAGGCGTTTGGTCGATCGAGGGAATGAAGACTGCCTGGCAGTTTCGAGCGGACCGTGATGCCGCAGCAACTACGCCGGTTCCTGCTTTGACCAAAGAAATGCCGGTCGAACGGCCTCAGGTTAAGAAACCAACAGGCTATTGGGGCGATGTTAACCCAAAGATGCAGAATGTCGGAGCTCTGGCCAACGGCTATAACCATGCTGCGCGTTCGGGATACGTGGGAACTTCGTACCTTCCGGCTAAAGCGACCGACGAAGAAGCTGCAGCCGGAACGAAAGCGGTAATAGATATCACATACTTTTACAAGGAATATGAGGTAACCGGTCGCTACGGAGTTTTTGTTTTCACACTCGTATCATCCGCCTCTAATTGGCGTTTCCTCGAAAAGAACGAGTTGACCGTGATATCCGACGGCAAAAAATTCCCTGTTGGAAAGCCCAAACGTATCGCGGAAGAAGTCGATGGCAAACAGTTGGAACGGCTATCGTTCAATGTTGATCGAAAAACACTCGATGCGTTCGTCAACGGTTCGGAGGTTATCCTTACAGTCGGAAAGAGCGCCTATATTCCGGCTCCCGGAATGCAAATGTTGCTGAACAACCTGCTCTCGGCTACAAAATAGGTCCTACTTTTTTGACTCGGCGAAAAACTCGTAACGAAAATGGCCCTCAGGCTTTTCGACGACCAGCCAGACGGGATATGTTGTCCAGACCTTGCAATACGCGTCACCGACATCTCGAAACCCAGCCTTGATCATTAGACGATCTTCTTTAGGATCCGAGCTCGTTTCGTGAATCGCCGTAAATTCTAATCCAACCGGACGGTGGCAATAGCCGCTCGAAAAACTGTAGCCGACCAACGCTTCCCTACTCAGATCCAGTCCGAGTCGATCGACATTTTCTCGACAAACCGGTTTCTCGTCACGTAGAGCTTTGTCCAGATGTTCGCGAGTGGCCAGTATCCACTGACTTTGTCCGGTCATTTGAAAGCACTCGCCGAGATCTACCTCACGGATCGAAACCGAAGCTTGTGACTTAGTAGTAGGTGGCTTAGGGAAGACGAACTGTGAGTCATCATCGCCATAGTGCGGGCGATCGACCCTGACCTCATTCATTTCGACCTGATAATCAGTAGGCGGTTTCTCGAACGATACCCAGCCTGAACGATGTCCGCCGGCACGGCAACCGCCGTAAATATTGTTGATAATTACTTTGTATTTCTTTTCGAGATCAACGCGGAAAACTCTGACCGCTACCTTCATGTGGCAATCGCTGCCGACCGAGTAGTAGACCAGCGTTTGATCACCTGCATTTGTGAACTCCGGAATATGTTCGGCGCAACTCGGGGTCTTACGTAGTTCGGCGAGTTTCTTCTCATCTATCACGCCTTCGTTCAACTGATTGCAGGCCAATTTTTTCGAGGGCAGGCTTCGAAAGCTCGGGACTTCTGTATAACCGGCAGGTTGCGCGTTTGCCAAAGTTGCAAGCAAGACAACAAAAAGAGTCGCGATCATTAAGGTAGCTCGTTCCATATTTTCGCTCGATCTAACGTTTTGAAATGAACAGATATCGCTGCTCCGAGAGCGGCATTAATCTTGGAACGAACGGAACACGATAATCTTGCAACAAGCTGCGAATTGCAGGGCCGCCAAACAGCAGCAAGTTTCGACGCTCGGCCCATTTCAATATTCGCGGCAAGAGTTCTGTGAATTTGTCGATAGCTCGACAAGAAACAAACTGAGCCCTACCAGGGACAACTTCGGCAAACTGTTTATTCTCAACACTTGCTCGTTTGTCGAGGCCGAGATTCTGGATCGCGAGTTCGAGAAACGCGGCTTTTTTTGCTTTTGATTCCACCAGTGTTGCCGTCAGATCGTCCCGCACGATCAGGCACGGCAATGCAGGCAAACCACCGCCGGAACCTATGTCGATGAAATTCGCATTTTTGGGCAAGAATTCGAGCATTGTGAGTGATTCGAGGATGTGCCGCGTAGCGAATTCTTCGGCTGAACACGGAGCAACGAGATGCATGATCGAGTTGTGTTCGATCAACAATTCGTAGTAATCGGCTAGCCTATCGACCGCACTTTCGATGTTTACGCCATATAGTGATCGGTTTGCTCGAAGAGCAGCGATGAGGTCCTGTCGCGTCATAAGTTGGTTATGCGGCGAGTGACTGTAAACGTTCGATGATCGGCGGCAGCACCTCGAGAACATGGTCGATCTCGCCCGCCGTATTGTAGCGCCCAAGCGAAAACCTGATCGAGCCCATAGCACGCGAAAACGGAATGTTCATCGCCGTCAATGTCGCGGAAGAACGTCTGTGCGCATCGTTACATGCGGAGCCCGTCGACACGCAAATTCCGGCCTCATCAAGCAGATGCATTATCATCTCGCCGTTGAGGTTTTCGAACGAGATATTCGTTGTATTTGGCAGTCTAAACTCGCGGGAACCATTAACTGTCGCACACGAAATGGCGGACAAAATACCATTTTCCAGACGGTCGCGAAGACCGCTGACGGCTTCGTGACACGGCTGTTCAAATGCCAATTTCGCAGCAGCACCAAGACCCGCGATCTGGTGAACTGCTTCGGTTCCGGCACGGCGGCCCGATTCCTGTCCGCCTCCGATCGAGAGCGAAGGCAACGTGACACCGCTGCGAATGAATAACGCTCCAACGCCCTTGGGAGCGTGAAATTTGTGACCTGAGATCGACAGCAGATCGACGCCGTCTTTGTCGACCGAAAGCGGCGTCTTTCCGATGGCATTGACGGCGTCTGTGTGAAACAGGGCGTCGGAATGTTCGTGGACGATCGCTGCCGCATCGCGAATCGGAAATCGAACGCCGGTTTCGTTGTTCGCTGTCATCAACGAAACAATTGCAGTATCTGATCTCAGCGAAGATCGAAGTTCGTCGAGATCGAGCAAACCTTCTTCGTTGACCGAAACTCGCGTAGCCTCGCAGCCTTCGCTTACGAGAACAGCGGCCATGTTGCGGACGGCTTCGTGTTCGACAGTGGAAATGACGATGTGGCGTTTATCGCTCGCCGCAATTGCGCCGCGAATTGCCCAATTGTCACTTTCAGTGCCGCCTGATGTGAAAACGATCTCGTCCGTCGATGCTGCGCCGACAAGTTTTGCGACATTCTCACGTGCCGACATTACGGCCTCGCGAGCGGCGATTCCGGCCGAATGAGACGACGAAGCATTTCCAAACTCGCCGGTCAAAAACGGTATCATCGCGTCCAGAACCTCGGGAGCGACGGCCGTTGTTGCATTGTTATCGAGATATATCACGTGAGCCAGTTTGCGGCTTCAATTTACCATTTGCCGCCAAGCGTTTACAATTCCAATTACCTTGAACGCAAAACTGACAATAACAGAACCGAATGGCAGACGCTGGGAATTTGGCGTCGAGCCGGGCCGTAATCAAACGATCGGCCGCGCGAAAGACAACGACATCGTTCTTAATGATCGACGCGTTTCGCGAAAGCACGCCTTTATAGTTAGCGATGTATACGGCTTTCGCCTGATCGACGGCAGCGAAGAGAATGGCCAGATCGTTCGTAGCGTCAATCACGTTTTTGTGAACGGCAGACCGCAAACCGAGAAACTTCTCGAAGACGGCGACATTATCACGATCGGCGAATCCAGCATCGAATTTTCTTTGTCCGCCGCTGTTTCTAATAAGCCTGAGATGCCGTCCGAACCTTTGCCGCCGCCGGTCGAGCATCAAACCGGCCCGCCGTCAGTTTCGGTGCCGTCTGTAAAATACGAAGACACACCGCTCGGCCATACGCAGGTCAAGATGTCGGCGAGCGAGATCATCGGCCGGCAGTCGCACCTTGTTCTCGATTCGCACGAGGCCTCTGCGGACGAAGTAAAAGACCTTAGACGAAAGGCAAAGCTGCTTGAATTGATGTTCGAGATGAGCAAGTCTCTCGGTACCGTATTCGACCTTGAAACTATTTTCGAGCGAGCTACCGACCTGATATTTCGAGGAACGCCCGCGGATCGTGTTATCGCACTGCTCGCCGACGAAACGGTCGATGGCAAGATATTGAGCTATAGCTTGTATCAAATAGCAGCCAAAACTCGTGACGAAAGCATTGCTCAATTATCCGAAAAGATGAGCGTTAGCCGCACCATTACTCAAAAAGTGATGGACGAACGCCTCGCAATTCTGTCGCAGGACGCGAAGACCGACGAGCAGTTTCAAGGCGCAGAATCGATCGTTTCGCAGGGCATTCGCTCGACCATCTGCGCTCCGCTTGTTACGGAATCGAACGTGCACGGCGTCATCTACGCCGACAGACTCGATCCGTTTGCTGCGTTTACACAAGACCATCTGGAGCTGATCAGTGCGATCGCCGCCCAAGCTGCCGTGACGGTTGAGACCATCAAAGGACATAAACGTCTCGCTCGCGAAGAGGTCGCCCGTGCAAACTACAGCCGTTTTATGCCGGAATATGTTGTTCAGCAAATGCTCGAACATCCGAATTCGTTTCGGCTTGGCGGCTCGAATCAAACGGTGACGGTTCTGTTTGCCGATATCCGCGGATTCACGTCGTTGAGCGAGCATTCAGACCCAGAAAAGGTCGTCGGGTTGCTGAACCTCTATTTTTCGGCGATGACCGAGATCATCTTTGCCCACGGCGGCACACTTGATAAGTATATCGGCGACGGCCTGATGGCTCTATTCGGAGCTCCGACGTCAACGCCGATCGATGCTGTCAATGCATTAAAGGCCGCGATAGCAATGCAAAAACGTATTCTCAAACTCAACGACGAACTCAGAGCCGAGGGCTTTCCTGCTGTGAGCGCAGGCATTGGATTGCATACGGGTATTGCTACGGTTGGCTATATTGGCTCGGACAAACGCTCGGAGTACACGGCGATCGGCGACACTGTAAATCTCGCGGCACGTCTGGAGTCAAATGCGTCGGGCGGCCAGGTATTACTAAGCGAAGCAACCCACAATGCGTCAAACAACATCTTTCCTGTCGAGCCGCTGCCTCCGCTTACGGTAAAGAACCGGATCCAGCCGGTCGAGCTATTCGAGCTAAAGTGGCAAAACAATTAGTGGAATACGTTGCCGAAAGCGTTTATACTTTAGGTGTACCCGAACCCAACTGAGACTTTATGCTAAAGATCTCTTCGCTCAAAAAATTAGTAACCGATTCGATGGCGATCGACCTCGGAACGGCCAGCACGATCATCGCGGTCAAGGGCCGCGGAATCGTACTCGACGAACCGTCGTTGGTTGCGATCAACGAAATGACTGAGGAGATCGTTGCGTTCGGTCAAGATGCTGCGGAAATGTCGGGCCGTGAAGGCCGTGACGTAGCAGTTCGCGCACCAATGATCGGTGGCGTTGTCGGCGATTTTGAGCGAACAAAGAAGATGCTCGCCCATTTCGTCAAAAAGGCGAAAACCGGCGGCTCGAACATTGCGATTCAGGCTGTAATGTCGATGGTTTCGGACGTTACGCACGTCGAGCAACGAGCATTATTGAACGCTGGAGAAGATGCAGGTATCGGTAAAGTTTTCATGATGGAAGAAGGCCTGGCCGCCTCATTCGGCGCCGGTGTTCTTGCGACCGACAAGCGAGCGTCGGCCATTGTGGATATCGGGGCTGCGACCACTAACATTGCTGTGATCGCTAAGGGTTCGATCGTATATTCGACCTCGGATCGATACGGCAGCAACGCGATCAACGAAGCTCTCGCGACGCACATTCGCCGTCATCGTGGACTACAGGTTGGCGAAGAGACGACGGAACATTTGAAGACAGATTTTGCGTCAACTTTTCTGCCCGAAGACCTCTCAACCTCTATCGAGATCCGCGGCCGCGACGTTCAAACCGGCAGCCCCGGAGCTGTCGAGATCACTGCGGGCGAGGTTTATCCGATCGTCGAAGCTATCGTTCGCCGCATTGCTCTTCGTGTAAAAGACACGCTTACAGAACTACGTCCCGAAGTCGCCGCAGACATCTATGACCGAGGCGTTATTTTGACCGGCGGCGGCGCTTTGCTTAACGGTATCGACCGATATCTGCGCGAATTCATCAAGCTTCCCGTCACAGTTCCGGAAGAGCCGCGATATGCGATCGTCAACGGTTTGGTCAAAATGTTTGATGACCAAGAATTGCTCGAACGAGTCGCGAGCAATGAGCTTAGCGTTCTGCAAAATGCCGAGATCCCGTTTGAGGTCTAGCCGCAAGATTTATCAATTGATATGACCGGTTCTATGCTATTCTGTCACCGTAATTTTGTGGCAACGTAGTATGGACCTGTCGGATCTCATCCCAACTTTCAACACACTACGAAGCATTCTCGATATCACGCTGGTCTTTATCATCGTGTACGTGGTGCTGAAACTGCTGCGCGGCACGCGGGCCGTTCCGACGATCGTCGGTATGGTGATATTGGCGTTGGTATATTGGTTCGCACTTTCACAGGACCTGGCGACGCTCGAATTTGTATTGAGATACGCCGTCGCATTTATCGGTATTGCGATCATTGTGCTGTTCCAATCTGAGATCAGACAGGCACTCATCTATTTTGCGAACAGGCTTCGATTTCCGATCCTCAAGAAACAACGAGCTCAGTTCGGTGGCAGCGTTTATGACGAGATCGTGCTCGCCGTGACGACGTTGTCATCGACAAAAACCGGTGCATTGATAGTGATCGAGCGCAAAATTGGCCTTAGAAACTTTGTCGATGCGGGCGTTCAGCTTGATGCTCGTATCAGTTACGACCTGTTGGTTTCGATCTTTCATCCCGAAACTCCTCTGCATGACGGAGCTGTAATTGTTCAAAATGAACGACTTGCGGCCGCGTCGGTTTTTTTGCCGTTGACCAAGAACCCGGAAGTTTCACGCGAACTTGGCACTCGTCACCGGGCTGCCATCGGCATTACCGAAGGCTCCGACGCGATCTCGCTTGTCGTCTCCGAAGAGACCGGACTGATCACTTATGTCGAAGGCGGCGATGTGCGTCGAAACCTCGATCCGACAACGCTTCGGAAATTGCTGCTCGAGGCAATGGAAATTCCGCTCGTCGAACCGCGTCGCGGAAAGAATTTTGCTGCCGAGGCTACGGAGATACCTGACTAGCTATGGCCGGCAAGAATCAGCTATTTGCCAAGCACATCTTGCGCAAGATCTTTCTCGAAGATTGGGCGATGAAGCTGGTCGCGCTCGTCATAACATTCGGCCTGTGGTTTGGTGTTACGATCCTTAGCCGCGGCAAACAGGCCAGCGAGCGTTACAGCGTCAAGCTAAACCTTCGCCCTGCGGACAATGCGATCGTAACGAACAAATCCGTAGAGCAAGTTGAGATACGTGTTCGTGGAGTCGATGAAAAGATCGAGCAGATCCAGTCGACGAATCTGGCTGTCAATGTCGATCTCTCTGAGTTCCCTATCGGCGACAGCATTCTCGAACTCACTCCCGAATCCGTTTCCGTTCAGTTGCCCGAGGGCGTCAAGCTCGTCGATCTACAGCCGAGCCGCATTGCCGTTTCTGTTGATACGTTTGCGACAAAAGAAATTCAGGTCAAGGCTGTTCTCGAGGGCGCACTGCCGGCCGGTTTTGAGATCTATGGTGAACCATTGATCTCGCCCCCTACAATTCCGATCCAAGGCTCCGCCAAACTCGTCGCCAGCGTCGACCAGCTACAGACCGAAAAGATCTCGCTCGAAGGCCGAAAACAGGATTTTATCGCCCGACAAATACCTGTAAGTGTGACAAATAATAAGGTTACGATCAACAACACGGTCGTTGATGTGTCATTCAAGATCGGCGAAAAACGGATCGAGCGGACATTCTCTTTAGCGTCCGGAAGCCAAACCGTCGTTGCCACGCTATTTGGTCCAAGAACCTTGATCGCAAAATTAAAGGCCGCAGATATCAATGCCGAGATCGTCAAAAATTCCGACGGCGCAGATTCTGCGACACTTACCTTGCCCGAAGAAGTTCGTGACAGCATCGAGATCAAACGAACCAAGATCAACTAGAACGTAAGTAGAAATTGTCGGATGTCGTCGCGCATGTCCTGCGTTATTTCGTGCTTAGCAACATATTGTTTCGAACGGTAATTCTGCAATGTTGAGCGAAGCCTTTCGTCGAACGCCGCAAATTTCTCCTGCGTGTAAAACTCGTCGTCATCACCGTAAAGGTAGAAAGTTTCGGCATCGAACGGTTTGTAAATGTCGTTCGAATCCAAGTCGCCCGGAATGCCGCCGCAGATGCCGATCACTCCGCGAAGTGTCTCGCCGTACGTAAACGCAAACCGAAGATTCAATGCACACGCCTGCGAAAATCCGTATAGATATATCTGCGACGTGTCGATCAAGCCGTCGGAGTCGAGCTTGTCGATTACGTCTAAAATAAACTTGTGATGCAGCCGAACGTGTTGCTCGGGCTTTTCATCCGACAGCCAGCCGTAACCGATTCGATAGCCGTCGGGCGTCGGGCGATAATGCGGATGCGGAGCCTGTATCGAAGCGATGACAAAATTCTCGGGAGCGACAAGTCGAGCTTCGCGCATCATGTAGCGCTTGTGCGCACCGTAACCGTGAACGGTGATCATGAGCGGTGAGCTTTCGGCACCGACAGGTTTGTACAGGTCGTAGTACAGGTTCAGCTCGGCCTTCATTTCGAGGTCGGTTGTCAGGTTTGGTTCGCTCATCTTGGGCTTAGTCATTGTTCGCTAATTGCTATAATCTTAGCACTTATGGCGAAACTGCTCGCATGGTTAGACAGCGTCGCAACGACTAGCGAGACGACCGGCCTCGTCCGCTGGCTCGATCGCGGGGCGTTTTTCTTCGCCACATTAATGGTGCTCGCCAGTCCACATTCGATCGCCGCGACACAGATCGCGTGGGGAATCGGAATGCTGTTTTGGATCGTGAGGTCATTCGTCGGGCCGCGAACAAAACGTAAGTTTTGCGTCGTCAGCATCGCTCTATTCGCACTGTTCGGCTGGTCGGTGATCAGCGCGGCCCTTTCATACGAACCTGCCGTCTCGCTCGACAGACTTCGCGGCGTTTCTGTTTTCCTAATTTTTATTTTCGTCGCGGCAATTGTCAGGAACCTACAAGCCATTTATTTTCTTGCATTTGCGATGATCATCTCATGTATGGTCAACGTCGCTTGGACACCGGTCGAACGTCTCATTGGTCGCGGCGTAGAAATTCACGGTCTCCGCAGCGACAGCCCGCTTGCCAAGGCATTGCTTTCGAACGGCGATACGCTCTTGAGTGTTGGCAAGGTCAAGTTAAAG
Organism: uncultured Acidobacteriota bacterium; assembly: GCA_937871585.1. Lineage (GTDB taxonomy): Bacteria > Acidobacteriota > Blastocatellia > Pyrinomonadales > Pyrinomonadaceae > OLB17. The sequence continues at coordinate 19,639 of CALMPJ010000039.1, forward strand.
ACGCCGGAAGAAGTCGTCGCTGCGATCGAAGCTAACGAAACGACAAAAATAACCTTCTACCGTCCCGATTTTGAGTTCGCGGTTAATGTGAAACGAGCCGACCTGCTATCGGGAACAGCAGCAACAGAACGGCTCGGGATCGAGAGCTGGAAACTTAGCCACAACTGGCGCTCGAAAGGTTTTTATAGTCACTACGTAACGTACGCAGAGGTTCTCCAATTGATCGGTTCCCTGATTCTGGGCTTTCTGATCGCGGCTCTCGTGTTTTACTCGAAACAACAGAAATGGACAATTCCTCTGTTGTCGGCTGCGTTTTTGGGAACAAGTTTCGCGCTTCTTTTGACTGTCACCCGCGCTTCGCAGTTGGCGTTGATGATCTCGGGGTTCGCGATGGTAGTTCGTGGCGGCGGACGAAAGCTTGCCATCGCGGCAACCGTTATCGCGATACCTGTCGTGATCGTCGGACTAATATTCTTGCAGCAAAGCCGCAATACAGGATTCTTTGATCCGACCGACGAATCGACGCGATATCGATTTGTGATGTGGAACGACGGCGGCCGATTATTGACGGAAAGCCCTCGGAATTTCATTTTCGGAATCGGCATGGACTCGGTTCAAAAGCGTTGGCAGGAATGGAACATGTATGAAGGCGGCAATCTTCCGATGGGACATTTTCATTCGACGCCGGTGCAGATAGCCGTCGAACGCGGCATTCCGGCGTTGCTTATTTGGATCGCGATACTCGCAATTTTGGCAAAAACGCTCTGGAGAGGAATAACAAGTTCACGAACCCACGGTTGGCGGTCTTACGGCGTCGCACTCGGTACTTTCGGAGCATTGATCGGCTTTGTCGCTAGCGGATTTGTCCATTGGAACCTTGGCGATCAGGAGGTCGCAATGGTGTTTTACATGCTAATGGCATTCGGGGTCCGAGTATCGGAATTGACCGAAACTAGTTCTTGACCTGGTAATGAACATAAACGCAGCCGTTCGCAAGTCGTTTGCATTCCTTCAATTCCAGCTCAACTCGGCCATGCAATTCATAGAACAACGGTGCGCCGCCGCCAAGCAATATCGGATGAACGTTGAAACCGATCTCATCGATCACGCCTGCCGCAAGCAACGAGTTTGCCAGCCGTCCGCCGCCCATAACGCAAATCTCTTTGCCGTCAAGCAACTTAAGTTCCCGAACGAACTCGCCGGGATCGCTTGAGACAACCTCGGCTCCGTTCGGCTGTTTTCCCGGAGCCAATGTTTTCGAAAACACATATGTCCTTATCGAATCATCTTGTTCCGCATTCTCCGGCTGTGAAGCAAGTGCGATCTCATACGTTACACGTCCCATAATTATGGTATCGACCCGCGGCCAGTAGTCGGCCATTAACTGCATCGCTTCGTCTGAGAACACCAGCCAGTCCATCGCTCCGTCCGGCCCTGCAAAATAACCGTCCAAACTACTCGCCCCGCCAAAGGTCACCTTTCGCATCTCGCTTTTCTCCCTGCTTTGTAAGATTTTCAGAACATTGTAGCATCGGTTTTGCGTAATACTTCGCGAAGGTCATCAACGAATAATCATGAAAACACCAACTCGTCTACTGTCGCTACTGTTGCTTTTGTCTGTCTTTACGGTCACGCTGCCGCAGATCGGCTATGCACAAACCGCAGCCGTTCAGCCCGCCGGGCAGTATGCTAAGGCTCTCGCCGACATCGAAGCTGCCGTCGAGAAGCGGCGTGGTGAGCTTGGCATTCCCGGAATGTCGCTTGTCATCGTCAAAGACGATCAGGTCATTTTCATGAAAGGGCTTGGCTACAAAGACTTCGAGAACAAGATCGCCGTTACGCCCGATACACAGTTTGCGATCGGTTCGGCAACCAAGGCATTTACGGCTCTTAGCGTTTTGATGACGGCGGACGAAGGTAAACTCTCGCTCGATGACAGCCCAAAGAAATTGCTTCCGTATTTTAAGATGTACGACGCGGAAACGGACAAAAACATCACGATCCGCGATCTGATGTGCCACACTTCGGGCCTTAACCGAACCGACCTCGCGATGATCACGGGCAAACTCAGCCGTGCGGAACTGATCCAAGTGGCAGCTCAGGCCAAACCGACGGCCAAGCTTCGTGAGAAGTTTCAGTACCAGAACATTATGTTCACCGCCGCCGGCGAGCTGGTTACACAAGCCCAGAAAACGCCTTGGGAACAGTTTGTCCCGACACGCATCTTTGCCCCGCTCGGCATGACGAACAGCAATATGTCGATGAAGCAAATGGCCAAAGCAAAGGACCATTCGTTTGGCTATGCTTACAATTTCGACACTAAAGAAACGGCGAAATTGCCGTTCAGAGACATCGACGAGGTCGCTCCTGCCGGTTCGATCAACTCGTCTGCCCGCGACATGGCCGAATGGCTGCGGTTCGTGATGAACGGCGGAACCGTAAATGGCAAACGCCTGGTTTCGGAGAAAGGTTACGACGAATGGCTCAAGCCGCAAATGAAGATGAATCCTGCTGGCACCGTCAACTATGGCCTCGGCTGGATGCTTCGCTCGTGGAACGGCCTTAAGGTCGTCGAACATGGCGGCAATATCGACGGTTTCAACTCGCTCGTCGCGATGATCCCCGAAAAGAAACTCGGCTTCGTAATGCTGACCAATGTCACTGCTTCGTCGATGGGCAACGACATCATGCCGATCATTTGGTCTAACATTCTTGGTTCTCCGAAAACGGAAACTACGAAGCTGCCAGTTCGCACTATGGAATTCATGGTCGGCAAATACGGCACGCCGGAACGATACGTGGAGGTCAAGATCGAGGGCGAAGACCTGTTCATTCATGTGCCAGACAATCCGCCGTATAAACTCGAACGCACTGCACCGAGACAGTTCAAACCGATGGGCCTTCCCGAAGGATTTGCCGTTAAGTTCACGCCCGAAACCGACGATGCGACCGAGCTCGAACTTATCCAACCACAAGGGAATCGCAAACTGCCCAGACTTAGCGGCGTAAAGCCCGTAAAAGCACCAACAACGGCGGCTCCAGGATCTGCAAAAGATCTGATCGGCCGATATACGCCTCCCGGAAGTAGTGATGCTGTTATCGAGATCAAAGAAGCCGACGGCAAGATCACATTCAACATTCCCGGCCAACAGCCGTATGCTCTGTCGCCAAAGACGGACGGCAGTTTCTCTCTGTCGCCGTTACCCGAAACCTATTTTCTGAATGCTAAGCGCGATGCCGAAGGTAAGCTCACGGCTGTCGCCGTTACCCAACCCGAAGGCGTCTTCGAATTCAAACTCGCCACGGCAAACACCAAGCCCTCGATCACCGTCGACGAACTGCGCACCAAGGCTGTCGCGGCTATCGGTGGCGAGGCGAATATTCGAAAGATCACTTCGCGTGTAACCGAGGCTAGCGTTGACCTTGTGCACCAAGGCGTTCAGGGCAAATCAGTGACTTGGTCGAAAGCTCCGAACAAAACCGCAACAGCAACGACGATGACCGCACTCGGTAAAAAGATCGCGTCGGGCTGGGAATATTTCGACGGTACCGGCGGTTCGGAGGAATACACGTTTGCACCTGCGGAAAAATATGCCGGCAAACGGCTGGCCGACATTCGTCTGTTCAGCGACTTTTACACGGGCCTCGACTGGGCGACCGATTATAAAAAGGTCGAGATAACAGGCGTCGGAAAAGTAGGAACCGAGGAAGCGTACATCGTAGCCTTCGAGCCTAAAGAAGGTACGCCGTTTAGACAGTTCTACTCGACAACATCGTTTTTGCTACTAAAGCACGAAGGTTCCGTTGCTTCTAGTACCAGCCAGAGCACGGTTCCGTTCACGATCGTTTACAGTGATTACCGTGATATTGACGGCATCAAATTGGCGTACAAAACCGTCAACAATAATCCCGGAAATGGCGATATCGTGTCGATCATCACATCGATCAAGCACAATGTCGATATAAAGGACGCGGTCTTTTCAGCTAAGAAGCCGAAATAGACCGCGTTCTTTGTGACGAAGCTTAACGGATCGGCGACGATGAAATAACCGTAAGTTTCGATCCTTTTTCAAGACGAAGGTCCTCACGTCCTGTCAATACAGTGGAGCCGGCTCCGGCTCCGCCGCCGATAATAGCGCCGATGGCCGCACCTTTTGCGCCGCCTGCTATAGCGCCGATCAGAGCTCCGAGACCCGCGCCGATGCCTCCGCGTTTCACCGATTCTTTAGTTTGGCTTCCACCTTTTGCTGTTCCCTCGGTATCAACTTTGATCACCTTGCCGTTGGCGTCCGTAGCAGATTGCAGAGAGCCTGCGAAGTCGTAGATCTTGCCGTCTCGGAGCGTGATGCGTTCGAAATTGAATGTGATATTCGAACGTCCGCTGATCTTGCCGGAGCGATCAACGCCTGAGATGTAGCCGTCGATAACGGCACCGCGATATTGTTCGGGCGATGTGACGGTTAAGCGGAATCGGTCGTTGTTTTGCGAGACTTTGGTGTTGATCTCGTTCTCGAGCGTTCCGGTCACGGTCGTGCCATTGGCGACGATGAATGTGCCTGTTCGCGGCAGCGTGCTAATAGTCGGTGCACCGCCGCCGTTGCTGACGGTCGTACCCGAATCATTGTCCGAGTAGCCGCCGCCCGTGTTTGTCGGATTCGATGTATCGATGCCGAGGCGGGCGACGCCGTCGGTTTTGTTGTACGTGCTGTCGACAAAGATGGTTTGGTCAAGGCCTTCGGTGGTGATTCGACGCGAAACTTTTAGCACGCGGCCGTCGCTCGCCGACGTCAACGTGATCGTGTAATCGGTATCGCCGCCTAGCGAAGCCACTGTCAGCGTGTCGCCGCTAAGCGTTGCTCTCAGGCGAATCGTACGGCCATTTGCGCCTTGTTCGGTCTTCTCGGTGCCGTCCGCCATGAACGTGACAGGCGACGCCGTCGTCGAGGCCAAAGTCACCTGACGCCCGCGAATGTCGATCGCGATCTGGCCCGGGGCGGCAAGCTTCTCCTTGAGATCGTCGCGAAGCGTGCCGCGAACATTCGCCGAATCGAGAACTTCGTCGACCTTTTCGCTGCGTTCGAAATCGAGGTCGTAAGTACCTGATAAACCGACAGTTATCGTCGGCTGGCCGCCCATGTCGTTCTTGTCAGGAACGCCCTGCGGGTTGAAATCGCCGTCCCAATCAGGAGTGACGTTGTAGTTCGAAGCGATACGCTCGATCTGTTTCCGCACGTTGCTCCAACCGTCGCTTACACGCCGATTCGAGTTCATTTTCAGCACGTTGTCGTGGATCGTACGTGCGCTTGAGATTATCGCGTCGACGTCCGAACGGTTCTCGCGGCGGCGTTCGAAATTGTCTTGAAACTGCCTGATATTGTCACGCAGAGCGCGAATATCGTCCTGTGCCTGCTGCACGTCATTGCCGCTGGACGACGTACTTTGCAATTGATAACGCAGGTCGTACTCGAAATTCTCGAGGTTTGTCGTCAGAGCGCGAAGCGCGTCACGAACGTCGCGTTCATTGCGGCTCTGAGCCGAAATACCCACGGTAAACACGGTCGCGAGGACCATAAGTGATGCGAAAAACGATCGGGCGTTATTCATAGCAGTTTCTCCAAAAGTTCACGAGATCAGGCACACTAATGCCCTGCGCAGTAAGAAGCATTTCGCGTGCCAATGGTTGTCAAAAACGCGCGTGCCGCCTCCGTCGATATGCTAACATCGTTTCAAGCTCAATAGTACGATCATGGCAAACGACAAATATAACGCGACAGTTCAATACGCAGGCGACGGCTACTTCATCGGTACGACACCGACCGGAATCCCGCAACTGATGGATTCCAAAGGAGATAGACACGCCGCACCGACGCCGCTTGAAATGCTGCTCGTCTCGGTTGCGGCCTGCACGGCGTTCGATGTGCAGTCGATATTAGAGAAAAAGCGTCAGGATGTCATCGAGTACAAAGTAGAAATAGAAGGCACTCGTTTCGACGATTATCCACGGAAATTCACCGCTTTCCACATCAACCATATCGTGCGCGGTCGCGGTATTTCGGAGAAAGCCCTGGCCGACGCCATCGAACTCTCCGACACCAAGTACTGCTCCGTCGCCGCCACCGTCCGCCCAACGGCAACGATCACAACGAGTTACGAGATAGTTGAGATCTAGACGATGGACAGGTACCGCACACTTGGCAGACGCATCATGGCGTTACTAATTGATGGATTGGTTTTCACACCGATCGTTGGGATAAACGCTCTGACGGCACAATACGAGCTTCCGTGGTGGATGACGATCATTCAGAGGGTTTTGTTCGCTTTGATAGGTGTTGGTTACTACGTTCTACTTCACTGGAAATACGGACAGACGGTTGGGAAGATGGTAATGAGACTCAAAGTCGTTACATTAGACGGACAGCCAATAAGTCTTAGACAATCCCTAATTAGGCACATCTTCTACATTATTGAAAGGTTTGTCGCTCTATGCTTCTTAGTCTATTTCGTGTCGATCGGATATTCCCTCTCGCCAGAACTTAGAACTACAATTCAGCTTTATCTTAGTATTCCGATCTATATCTGGATCTTTACTGACACTTTAGTCTGTATCGTAAACAAACAGGATAGAGCTCTACACGACCTAATCGCCGGAACCGTCGTCGTACGGCTCGATGTGCCGGAAACGCCAACTGACGAATCTAAACTAGAACCGCCCGGGCCTGAGCATTACGACGAACTGCGAGCAGCGTAAATCGGCCTAGTAGCTTATTTCGCGCAAAATAGCGCCAAAAACGGCCAAAATAACGTGTTCGATAGCACTTTTTTCGACAACTGTAACTCTAATCATTTCAATACTTTACGAGAGCCAAATGCGTCAAAAACGCTCCAGATCCGAAAAAAAGCGTTCAGATACATGCAAAAACCACGTCGGTCTAAGCTAAAACCCCGTCACTGATACACGAAAAACACACCCCTTTTTCGTTAAGATTTCTAAAGAGATAGTCTCGATCACAATTTCCGCGCACCGTCAGGGAATTTTTCATAACAACGCCGCTCAGGCTGCCGATGAAGGCATCTATCACAGTGCCATTCAAGACCTCTTAGATCGTCGGACAGTAAGACAGGCTGCCAAGCCTGTCATTGGTATGTTAGGGCGGAAAAGGACAGGCTAGGCAGCCTGTACTACAGTGTCTTCGGCTCAGCCGTGACCGCACGTCAGCGTGGCTTGCCTCCCGTCGAAGTTTGCCACTCGCATCATTAAAGCGTTGTCGCCCGCTGCCCTCGCCCAAAGCTGCGAGGGCCGGGCTCCGTTGGTTGTTTGGTGGCATCTAACGGTCAGGCACAGCCGTGACCGCACTGCGATCATGGCGGAGCCATAGGAAAGTCTTCCTAGCGAATTTTGTTGCTATTTTTTGAATTCGGGGTTATTCTCCTTTCGAAGTTGGTCCGAAATGATTCCACGTCGTTCCTTTTACGTCTTAATTGCAGTCCTAACTTTCACGATTGGGCTGCTTTGTGTGCGGCTTGCTGCAGACGATTCTGAGCAAATCCATCGTGAGTTGCCAGTCGCAGATGAACCAGTAAAAGTTGCTGAGAAAGCGTCCGATCCCGAGCCTTTCAATCTTCCCGAAGATAACTGTGGCGACGATTTAAGTGATGATATTCCGCTTAGACCGATCATCAGGAAATGGATTCGTAAGGAAAAAATCAAGGACACTATCTATTGCTCCAAAACCGCGATCGAAGCCTCAGGGTATAACGGTACTAATGTTCTTCCACAGCTCATCGATATCAACGACGATGGTATCGATGAATTAGCGGTTCGTTATGGCTGCTCGGGAACAGGAAATTGCTCGATGAAGATCTTTCAGCGTTTCGGCAAGTCGTATCGACAGGTCTTTGCTGACCAACAGTCAGTTAACTACTTTGAAAAGGTTGGTGAGAGGCACGATGGCTTTCGCGATATTCAAACTCGGTCGCATGGCAGCTGTTGTGATGGGGATCAAGTCACATATCGATTTACCGGTAAGGCATACAAACCAATTTCTTGTGCTAGCTATTCATATTGGGACGAAAACGTTCGTGGTAACATCATAGATGTTCCAAGGATTAAGAAGCAAAAATGTAGAGAGGTTCTAGACCGTCAATAGTCTTTGTCGGTTGATAGTTCTGTGCTCCGATACAACTCTCATTATTCGTAAAAAAACACTGTCGCCAGTTGCCCCGCTCGAAGCGGGGCCGGGCTCCGTAGGTTGGGTGGTCGGTCGTCGGCGAACCACAGGTTCGCCGCTCGGCAAGTCAGGCACAGGCGTGACCG
>CALMPJ010000040.1 GCA_937871585.1 uncultured Acidobacteriota bacterium
GAGCGACGCGGTTGGCGACGCTTCGTTGACCGGCCCTGCCCTGCTCGAAAGGTTTGAGAACGACGTTGAGGAGACGCTGATACAGCCGACGTTCATCGTTGATTACCCGAAAGAGATCTCGCCGCTATCGAAAGCAGATCCGACGAATCCGAATATCGCCGAAAGATTTGAATTGTTCATCAACGGAATGGAAGTCGCAAATGGTTTTAGCGAACTCAACGATCCGAAAGAACAGTACGAACGCTTTGTCGATCAAATGGCTGCCCGCGAAGGTGGCGACGAAGAGGCGATGGTGCTTGACGAAGATTACATTCGTGCCCTCAGCTATGGCATGCCGCCCGCCGCCGGCATCGGCATCGGCATCGACCGCCTTGTGATGCTTTTGACCGACAAACATTCGATCCGCGACGTGATCCTGTTCCCGCACATGCGACCTGAGAGGAAAGACGGGGAGACAGGGAGAGAGGGAGACACGGAGAAAGTACATTAACCGCAGATGAACGCTGATGAACACGGAGTTTTGTATGAATTCAAATTTCGACCTATCCGCGTCGATCTGCGTTTATCTGCGGTAAATTTCTTTTGAAACCACTTTTCTATACAACATTTGCTCTCGTTGCCTTTGCGTTCAACTCGATACTTTGTCGGTTGGCGCTAAGGGGTGACGAGGCTGATGCGGCGGGGTTTACGGCTTTGCGGTTGGCGGCTGGGGCGGTAGCATTGGTCGCGATCAGTTGGTCGCTGAATCGAGGCAGAAACCTGACCGGTAGCGAGGGTGTTCTCGATGTGTCGAGTGCTCACGCAAAGAACACACTCCCTACCGGTCGTGTTTCCGCCCTTGGCTCTTGGTTGTCGTCCTTATTCCTGTTCGCGTATGCAGTATGCTTTTCGTTCGCCTATTTAAATCTCACGGCGGCGACTGGGGCGTTGATACTGTTTGGGTCGGTTCAGATGTCGATGATCGCGTTAGCTATTGGCAAAGGCGAGCGGCCGACGATGTTTGAATGGTGCGGGCTGGTTGTGGCGGTCGCCGGACTTGTTTATCTCGTGTTGCCTGGGCTTGAGGCTCCGCCATTGACGAGTTCGCTGCTGATGGCTGCGGCGGGAATGGCTTGGGCGATCTACTCGCATCGCGGCAAAGGCACAACCGATGCTATCGCAGACACGACAGGGAACTTTGTTCGAACGCTGCCATTCGCTGCTATTCTCGCGGTCGTCTTCATTCCAAATCTAAACCTCACACCTCGCGGCTTTATCTTAGCGATCATTTCGGGAGCCGTAACTTCGGGCGTAGGTTATGTGTTTTGGTACGCCGCTTTGAAATATCACAGTTCGACACGAGCAGCGGTTTTGCAGCTTTCTGTTCCGGTGATCGCGGCAGTTATCGCAATTGTTTGGCTTGGCGAATCGATGACGACAACTCTCGTCGTCGCGTCGGCGTTGATACTTGGTGGAATTGGATTGACGATCGCTGGGAAGAAGGCAGAAGCCCGCACGGAGTAAGGGCATATTGAACGGACTCTGTGCCCTTACTTCGTGCGGACTTCTGCAACACTACTCATTTACCATTACTTCGACAGGATCGATTGATGACGCCCGCCAGGCTGGATAGAGAGCACCGATCAGGCTGCCGCCGATCGCGATGGCGATGGCCCAGATGATCCAACTGAGACTGAATTGAAACGCTAGTTCAAAACCACGACCGATGGCTTGCGATGCGCCAAACGCGATCGCAAATCCAAGTATCGCTCCCAGGATTCCGATCATGAGGGCTTCGCCCTCGATGGTGCGGATGATAAATCCGTGCGATGCGCCGAGCGATTTCAAGATACCGATCTCTTTGCGGCGTTCGGTGATGGTCGTGTACATCGAGAGCAGAACGAAGATCGTCGAGACGAACGCACCGAGACCGACGAGGACCTTTAGAAAGGTATTTAGGCCGGGAATTCGCTCTTGAGCGTCGATGATAAGATCGCTGGTGAGATTGACCTTGTTGCCCGGCATTGCGGTGTTGATCGCGGCTGCAACGGTTGCAGGTTCGACGCCGTTCTTGACCTTGACAAGAATGTAAGTGGCCTTGTTCTCAGATTCGAGAGCAGCTTGCAATGCAGTCAAAGTCATCTTGATACGCGAGCCTGACGGCGGAGCAAACACGCCGACGACCTTGTATTTCTTGTCGCCAAATAGTTCTATCGAATCGCCGAGATTTACCTTGTCGTTTCGCATTTGGCGTTCGTCGAGAATGACCTCATCGTTCGCAGAAGGAGCTCTACCGGCGGTCAGATACATGCCGTTCATCGCCGCAAAGCTTTCCCACGGAACGCCTTCGAGATTCTGAACGCCCCAACGGCCTTTTGCACTCGGGCTGATGTAGCGGCCGACGGGCACTACGGATTCGACGCCTTCGATGGCCTGCAAACGCTCAACGAACGCCGTGTTGACGTTCATGTTCGAGCTGCTCATCTCCATGCCGCCGGGCTTCGAAAAGACGACCTCGGCTTTCCAGTTGTTCGCGCGTTTTGCCATGTCCTCGGTCATTCCGCGAGCAAGGCCCGTGAACAAAACGACGAGAACAACGCCGAGCGAAACGCCGACGATGCTGATAAATGTGCGTATCGGACGCACGCGAAGATTTGCGAAAACTAGCTCAAGCATCAGTTATATGAACGTCGGGTTGCTTTCTGAACTTTGAGAAAACTAATGCGAACGCAACCGCAAGCAACATCAGAATTATACCGTCAACGCCCCAGAATTTGAGAATGCCAAGATCTTTGCCGCCGCCGTAGGTCCACGAATGTCGATACACCATCGCCCAGCCGATCAGCTGAGAGAACACGCCCCAGCCTGCAAAACTGACGACGACGGCGAGTATTTTGGTGCTACGTATCATCGCCGCGATCTCGTTGGGTATGAACATCATGAATTCAAATACCAAACCCGGCAATTGTCGGATATCGCTAAATATCGATCGGCTTTCAGTTTCGCCGACTATCAAGACATTGCGGCGCATTATGAACAATACGAAAAGCGACGAAAAGATCGAGAAGCAAACTGAGCGAACAATGGCCTTGTCGGTGAGGTTGGCAGTTTCAGTGAAATAAACAAATCCGACGGACACCAAATATTCAACCAAGTGACTGACAGCCGGAACGAAGATAAGGATCGACGCCGATGCTTTCCATGCCGGCTCAACCTTGCGAAAGGCTTGGATGACGTAGCCGGTCAGCCCTGCGAAAAAGAAACGGAATATGAACTGAACAAGTGCCGCAGCAAATGCCAATTTAAGGCTTTCTCTGGCGGCAAGGTAAGTGATCAAGAAAACCGGTGCTCTGAATGCCGAACTAAGGATCGCCCCTTTGTAATTCCAATGCGTAAACAACAGACGCGGTTCGGTGAGCAAATGCGTCCACGCCTCGCGAAGGGTCTGCGGGTTGCTTACAGTCAGGTGTTGTTCAGGCGCGTAGGTGTCCATTCCAGCGAGATCAAACGTCGATAAGCTCCAGATAGTTTACGTTTTTCGTCGCGTCTCTGTCAGTGAACAGTGCATTTCGTTCGCGAAAATCTGCGTACATCGTTTCGTAGGTATCCAGCAGACGGTCGGTCGAGGCTTCGCGAGTGTTCGCGAGTGCCGTTTCGACAGCGTTTGCGATGCGGCGGTCACGTTCGTCATCATCGCTCACTATCTCACGAACGGCATTTGCGAAATCAGAGCCAGTCGGCTCGATGAGCCACATATTTTCGGCGGTTGCGTAACTCAAAATTCCGCCGCCGTTTGGTGCGACGGTCGCAACGCCCGACGCCATAGCCTCAAGCGGAGCGATACCAAACGGTTCCCGAGGGTTCGGGTGGACGAACACATCGGCGTTGGCGTAATAGTTTGAGAGCGTCTCTTTATCGAGGTGTCCGAGTTGGATAATGCAGCCCTTCGCTCGCTCTTCGCCGGCGTCTTTCAGCCACTGTTCTAGCGGCCCTGCACCTGCGACCAGCAATCGATAGTCATGATCGCGGTCATTCGCAAGCTGCTCCATCATATCGACGAGCAATGGAATATTCTTTTCGGGTGAGATGCGTCCGGCGTAAAGCAGTACTGTCGATTCTTGGGGAATGCCTGCTCGTTCGCGCATTTCACGGCGAACATCGGGGCTCTTTCGTTCCGGCGAAAACTGAGCGGCATCGACGCCGCGAGGGCAGACGAAGATGCGTTCAGAGATCGGAACTCGCGGAGCCTTGAGCCATCGCCAGCATTTGTTGAAAAACCAATTCGAGCGTCGCGAATTCTTGTCGGTAGAAACCGCATTCACGAACTCTTCAGCCGTGTAAGTCGAGTTCGCGATGTGGTAATCAAAACTCGGCATTGTGTAGTTTCCGATAACGCGTCGGGCAAACCATTTGCCGAACTTACCTTCGGAGAGAAACGAGCCAATGTTGTCGTCCATTCGTTCACATGAAAAATGTACGAGCATCGGGCGTCCGATCTGTTTGAATTTATTCGCTCGGATCATAATGCCGATCATGCTGAGCGTGTATTTGTCGGTCACTTCGACGATGTCCGGCATCTCGGCAAGCATTATCTTTCGCACGAGCGAATCGTTAGCCATGTACTGCCACGGCATTATTATTCGGTATCGTTTGTCGAAAACCGGCGAATATTTTGCGGGAACGTAGTAGATCTTGGCGTAATCGTTGACTTGCTCCTCGGCTTCGACCTCGCCGGGCACGATCAAGCGAACTTCACGTTTACGTCGTTCGGCGGCAGCCAGCAGATTGTTGAACGAAGTGCTGATGCCGCCCGAATTCTTGTGATAGTAATTCGTAATGTGAACTGACTTCATTTATCGCCTTTACCATTTTTCGAAGCCCGTTTCTTGCGGATCGTCCAGACCAATGGAAACGATAAGAATTCTAGAGCGATCCATGGCATACGTTTCAGATCGCGCCAGATCGATTGTTGACTCTCGTCCTTAACAAGCAGAGCACCGCGCCGCATTGCAAATAGATTAAAGATCGCGGACACCGCTGACACAAAGACCGAGATAGCAATGGCGCGACCTTTGCCATTTACGCCGGTCTGTTGGTCGTACGCGGTTTGAACGAAATACTCAACAATATGGCTGAAGGTCGCCAGCACGACAGGCACCGTCAGAACTGCGTGCCAAGCCGGTTCGACCTTGCTGTACGACTGAATGATCGCACCGTTTACGCCGCCGAAGATCATTCTGAAAACTGATTGCGTCAATGCTGCACCTATCGCAAGCTTCAGGCCGTCCTTTTTGAAAAAGTAAGAAAAGAAGAAGATCGGAGCTCGAAGCGCCGCACTTAAGACGGCCGATTTCCAATTCCAGCGAAGAATAAATGTATCGATCGGATGGCGCAGTAGATTTGCCGAGACCGCCCAAACCGTAGTTCTTGGCGATGTGTCGATCGGAAAATCTTCTATCTGTGCCTCAGTCGTCTGCATGTTTACTTTGCTTTCTGGCCTGAATTTCAATTGCTTCGCGATAGGAATCGAAAACACCGCTAAAGATCGCATCCCACGAATTCGAAACGGCCGAATCACGTGCCGCAGCCTTCATTGCCGCTAATTTTTCGCGGTTTTGGTAAAGCTCGACCGCCCGAAGTGCATAGTCTTGCTTTTCCTTTGCGACGTAACCGGTAACACCATCCTTGATAATGAACTTCGGCCCGCCTTTGTCGGATACAATTGCGGCTACGCCCGACGCATTCGCTTCCTGTGCGACGTTGCCAAATGCGTCGGTTTCGGACGGGAAGACAAAGACGTCCATGTTTGCATAGGCTTCTGCCAGCGGTTCATCGCTTAGAAAGCCGGTCAGCGTCTTACGCTTGAGGTTTTCTTCGAGAAACTCGCGCTCGTTGCCTTCGCCAACGACCAGGAATTCGTAATCCTCAATTCCGGCGTCGATAAATGCTTTTTCAACGTCAACAAGCGTTCTAACGTTTTTCTCGGCTCTTAATCTACCAACGGAGCCAATACGAAATAAATTGTCGTTTACGGTTCGCTTTTCGGGGGAGAAATAATCAGGGTCAACGCCGCGACCCATCAATTTTGATACGCGACCGGTTCGTCTTCCAAGTTCGTCAACAAGTTCCTGATTCGGTGATAAAACGACATGCGGGATCTTGTAGTACAGCATCGATCCGCCTTTGATCTTTTTCTCGGCGAACTTGGCGATACCGTCCACGCCTGGCAGCCATTTGAAAATACGGCGAATTCTGCTCGACGCAAACTCGTGAATATTCGTATGCCATGAGCCAAGCGCCGGAATATCGAGCCGCCACGCGAGCAGTACTCCGATAATACTGATGTCGTTGAGGCCGGTGATGTGTATGACGTCCGGCTTAAACTCTTTGATCTTGCGTCGGATAGTGCGATATTTTCGAAGGAAAAGCGGGTCGAATGCTAGGTCTTCGTCTAGCAAGATGGCTAGCGGCGAACGCTTTAATGCAAAATGTGTGACACTGCCTTCGGTCTTCTCGTAATTCGTCGGTGCTGCGTGAATACAGAGCATCGGCTGCTCGGTACGTGCAGCGTAGTCAACAAGGCGGCGGCATGTCATTGCGGCACCGTTCACTTCGAGATAAGAATCCGGAAAGAACGCCACGCGAGTTTTTTCGTTCACTTCAGTTCCCAACAATAATAATGGCGGGCAAGCCCGCCGCAAACCAAACAATTAATGTAACACAAATGTCAGACAGTTCCAGAAGAGAGACGTGCGGGAAGATCGCCAAGGTCGGGTGATTCAAATTTCGTTTCTGCTTCGCCGGCCGGAACTCGGTCGACTTTCTTACGTGCAAGACGGAAGATAGGCCGCATCGCGGGGCTTCCGAGAAATCCTAATGTCCAAACCGCAGCACGAAGCCAAGCCGGCCCACCGCGTTCCCAACCGTGTTCGGACAACGGAACAATACCCTTTCCATTGTCGATATCAAAAAACACTCGGTCGAACCAGCGACGGCGATGCTCCGCAAAATCAGGATAGTGACTTAGGATCTCGGAGAATGACTGTAGCTGCCGTGAATGCAGCGGCAATTCATATTCAGGCATCAGAGCGATCTCAGAATGTTTGTCGGTACGTATCTCGTCGACGAATTCCTCGAACGTGGCTGAATTCGTAAGGTTTATAACCGTATTTGGTTTACAGCCGTGCCTATCACCACCGGTTGCCACGGGCAGTCCCAAGGCCTCAGCCAACTCTATGACTGCCTTATTCTCAGACCACGTTCTAAATCCGTTCACCTCAAGTGCATGGATCCAACGGCCGTGTTCGCGAATGAAATTCTTGAGCAGTACTTCGTGACGCTCTTTGCCGACCATCTCGATGTCCCAGATCGGATGATTGAGAATTATCAATACCTGAGGCAGTTCGTTGAGCATCGCAAAAAGCTCGGTCAATGCTTCGTTACTGTGTTTCGTTGTATCAAATGTGTAATCGATCAGTGTTTTCGATAATTCAACGGCGCGATCTTTGGGTAAATTGTGGACGCCGACATGGAAGAATCCGTATTCAAACGGCACTGTCCATTCAAGCGAGATAGGCACCGTTTTGTTCGAATTCGGCTCATCGAGTGCCAAGTTTGCTTCTATACAGTCGTGATCTGTAACCGACACAAATGAATTCAAACCGGCATCTTCGATCTGTTTCTTCTCGATGTCGTAAACCATTTGGCCGGTCAATGGTGGTGACCAATATGCTGTGTCAAACGCAGGATATTTACCCTCGCGCTCGAAGTATTTCTTTTTCTCTTTTTGCCAGAAGTGTGCGATTATCGGCAGTTTATCAGCGTAAACCGGCACAAAATCGAGCATTTCTTTCGAATGCTCCGTATGGCAATGCAGCGACACACCGACCTTCGCACGCTGCGAAAGATCTTGCTTCTTGCGAAGTATGTTCAGTTTTGTCCGCTGGAGGGTCATCTGCTAAACCGCTGGCTACTACGTGCCTTAAACATTAAACGCTATCAAAATCACGAACGAATGTAAATGTTCGGTTCATCGCGTGTCACATCGTTGTAAGATGACAAAAGGGGCAGCTAGGTTCGGCGAAAAATCATCGAAATTAATTGATAGTTCTGTCACAAATGTCTCGCTAGTGGTGTATTTAATACAGAAGCGAGTACTTCGGACTATATAACTTAATTGAGGCATTTATGAGCTGGATCTATACACTGATATTTTCGAGTTTGATCGCGGGTGTTAGCGGAGACGCACCAAAAGTTGACCTTACAACAATAAATCCTTCTGTAATTCAGGCGGAAGTTGTATTGTCGGAAACCAAGCGCATTGAGAAGACCTTTCCGCTTAGCGCAAATGGTAGACTGAGCGTTTCGAACGTTAATGGTTCGATCGACATCAAGTCATGGGATCGAGCCGAAGTTCAAGTCGTGGCGACGATCACGGCCGATACGACCGAACGTCTCGATGATGTCGAAGTTGTCTTCGACGCTAAGCCCG
Organism: uncultured Acidobacteriota bacterium; assembly: GCA_937871585.1. GTDB lineage: Bacteria > Acidobacteriota > Blastocatellia > Pyrinomonadales > Pyrinomonadaceae > OLB17. Next base: position 8,471 of record CALMPJ010000040.1, read on the forward strand.
ATTCGATCACCATCGAAACGGACTATGGCAGATGGAATCGCAGTTCGGGCGGACAATGGAAACAAGGCACCAGCGTTAGCGTTGGATACGTGATCATGGCTCCTCGCGGTGCGATCTTGAATGATATCGAGACGGTCAATGGCTCAGTTACGTTGACAGACTTCACTAATGTGGTTAAGAGTTCGGCTGTAAACGGTTCGGTGCGTGCGACCAATATTCGAGGGACGGCAAGCCTCGAAACCGTTAATGGTGAGGTCTACGCTGAATTCGACCGTCTTGAATCAACGAACAGAATTTCGCTTGGCACCGTAAATGGCCGTGTAAATCTTGTTTTGCCATCAGACGCCAACGCCACACTTAAGGCCGACTCGTTAAACGGCAACATCACGAATGATTTCGGCCTGCCAGTCCGCAAAGGCAAGTATGTCGGTCGCGATATGTATGGCAAGATCGGCCGCGGTGACGTTCACATTAAGCTCGAAAGTGTTAACGGTACGCTCAATGTTACTCGCAAAAATGATGGCCGGCAGCAAAGCCCCGCAGTCGACCTATTGCCGACAAAAGGAAAGGACGATGATGAAGATTTCGATGTAGATATCGAAGACTTCGACGCAGCCGCGAAGTCTGCTTCAAAAGCGAGTAGAGAACTGGCTAAGGCTGATCGAGCCGCAGCACGTGCATCTGCGCAGGTTGCAGCCCGAATGGCCGAGGCGGCACCTGAACTTGCTCGCCTAGGTATTGAAGCCGCAAAGCTTGAGGCTCAAAAGGCGAAATTGGCTGAAAATGCGATCGACATGAAGGGCCTCGAAAAGATGAAGGTCGACATGGAGAAGATCGCGGTGACGATGCCGGAAATGGCTGTGTACAATTATGCGCCGTCAATGCCACGAGTTGTTAAGCAATCAAACACCTTTAGCGTAAAGAACAAGCCGGACGTTATCGTTAATGGCGATAGCGTTGATGTTCGGATCATCGGCTGGGATGAGCCGACTGTGAAATATACCTTGGTCGAGGTCGCCAGCAGCCGTACACGGAACAACATCACTGTTAAGGAAAACAATAGTGATTCTAAGGTCGAACTGACTGTCGAAGGAGCCGCCGGCAATAGGCCGGCAGGGATGCGCATTGGCCCGAAATTAGTTGTTTATGTGCCGAAAAGATCTGACCTGAAGGTTTCCACTGAAGGCGAGATCCGTGTCGAAGGCGTCTCAGGAAAACTCGAGGTCGAAGGCGGTGAACAGTCGGTCAACCTTCGCGATATCAAGGGCGAATTGACCGTTTCTTCGACCGAGGGCCTGATCCGCGTCGTCGGGTTTGATGGTAAACTAAATGCCTCGTCAGATTGCGGTGTGATGAGTCTCGAAGGTTCATTCGCAACGCTTAATGCCCGATCTGATACAGGAGAGATCGTTGTTACGGTGCCGGCAGCATCTAACGCTCTTATAAACGCAATGGCCAAAAATGTACGTTCCGAGGGCGTCGAACTTAAACGCGGCGACGGCGAGGATTCATATCAGCTTGGACGTGGCGGAAGCATCTTCACGATCGAAACCAGCAAAGACGTCGTTGTTCGCAGCACAGAATCTATCACGACAATTCAATGATATGAACCGGCTGCATTTCGCTACGCAGCCGGTTTTTCTGAAACCTTTTGACTGGAATAGCGTTCTAGTCAGTAGCAGTTCATTTCGCGGTAATTGATCATACAAAAAATACACCTTGTCGTACCGTTGATTTTCCAGGTGCACAATAATGAAGAAAATAGCAATAATACTAATGCTGCTGCTGTCGTTTAGCAGTGCACGAACACAAGATTCCACAGTCGCGAGCGGAAGCAGTCCTGCTGCCGCAAATGAGATAACGAAGATCGGCAAAGTCGAGATCCCGCCGGAAAAACGTCGTCCTGTCAATATTCCAAAGGTCACATCGAACATCGTCGTCGATGGCAAGGTAGATGAAGCTCTTTGGAGAGACGCCGCCGTTTTTAAGGATTTCTATCAAACGAATCCGGGCGACAATACAGCAGCGTCGAAGCCGACCGAAGTTTACATGATGTATGACGAGTATAATCTGTACATCGCTTTCAAATGTTGGGACGAAAAGGACAAGATCCGTGCGACCGTTGCCAAACGCGATAATGTTTTCAATGAAGACAACGTTAGAGTGTGGCTCGATACATACAACGACCAAAAGCGAGCATACGTTATAGGCTTCAATCCGCTTGGCGTGCAGCAAGACGGCATCTTTACCGAAGGCCAGGGCGCCGATTTCTCGGTCGATATCGTGATGGAATCAAAAGGCGTGATCGAAGATTGGGGCTGGTCGGTCGAGGTCAAGATACCATTCAAATCGCTTCGATATTCTGCAGGTAATGGAAAGCTCTGGGGCTTTAATGCCGCACGCAATATCGATCGACTGAATGATGAATTCGATCAGTGGCTCCCTGATGATCGTAATGTCTCGGGATTTCTCGTCAAGCATGGAAAGATCTCGGGGCTTGACGGTATTAAATTTGAGAAGACGCTTGAGATCGTGCCGAGCATCACAGTTTCGGAAACAGGTCGTCGCGAGCGTACAATTCCGAGGTATTTGCTCACAGGCAACTCGGTCGATCCCGGGCGTTTTGTTAATCATCCGCTAAAAACGGACATTGGCGTCACACTTAAATACACGTTGACGCCGTCGATAACGCTCGACGCAGCATACAATCCAGACTTTGCTGAGATCGAAGCTGACGCTGCTGTTGTTACGGCAAATCAGCGATTTCCGATCTATTTCGAGGAAAAACGCCCATTCTTTCTCGAAGGCGCCGACATTTTTCGTTCGCCGCTTCAGGTTTTCTATTCACGAAACATCGTCGATCCTGACCTAGCTCTTAAACTTAGCGGCAAGCAAGGGAAGACGTCATTTGGCTTTCTGACCGCGATCGACAAGGCTCCGGGTAACTACGAAGAAGATGATCGACTTGACCCCAGCGTTCGCCCGAGGATCGATGAGTTCATCGACAAGAAAGCGATGTTCGCAGTCGTCCGACTAAAGCGTGACGTTGGCAAACAGAACAATATCGGCTTTTTTGGAACATATCGAGCATTTCCGGAGCAAAAGAACTTGGTAGGCGGCTTTGACGGACGCTTTAAGTTCTCGCCTAAGATGACGTCGCAGTTCCAAGTTGTTGGTTCGCACACACGTCGATGCACGTTCGATCCTGAGTTCGAGCCAACGCTGAATGTCGTGCAAGCCTTATCGAACTTACGGACCTGTGGAACCGGAAGGTTCACGGAAAGTCAGCTTCAAAATGCCCAAACCAATGGCCTGTTAAATAACGGTAATGCTTTTAACAGCTATCGAACCGGAAATGGCATCGGCTATTATGCAAATCTCGATTACTCGACCGAAACGCACGGCTGGTTTGCAGAGGTCGGCGGTCGAAGCAAATTTTACCCTGCAGATTCTGGGTTTACTCGTCGAGGAAATGCGAACTTTTCCTTCTTCTACAACAGGGTTTCGACGAAATCCGATGCAAAGAAGAAGATCATCCGTGCTCAATGGGCTCAGTTTACCGGAGTCGATTACGACTGGACCGGCCGATTGATCCAATACAATGTCGGCAGCAATCTCAATCTGACCTTGCAGAAGAACACGTATCTTTTCGCGGAAACCGGAACTTCGTACGAGAAACTCTACGAAGAAGAATTCGGATTGAAACGCTCGCCGACACGGCCGCTTGGAACATTCTTCGGCGAGCCAAATCGAGCCGTATGGCAACAATACGTTTCGACGAACATCAATCAGGTAGTCAACAAACGATTCAATTACGGTGCTTTCGTCGGAATGATCCGCAACAATTACGACTACTTCTTTTACGAACCCAACGGTCTGCAAAATCCGGGGCCGGGCTTCCAGTTTGATGCCAACATCTATATGGAGTTCAAGCCTACGGATCCGCTGCGAATGTCGATCAGCTATAACAAAAGCCGTTTGGTGAGAAACGACAATAAGGTTCGCTCTTTCGACGCAGACGTTATTTCGGCTCGGTCAACGTACCAATTCTCTCGATTTACATTTGCCAGGTTCCGTCTTGACTACAACTCGATGGAGAAAGGCTTTGGCGGCCAAGCGCTGTTTGGCTGGAATCCAAATCCGGGAACTGCATTCTATGTTGGTTATAACGATTCGTTCAATTACGGCGGCCGCAGCCCATTTACCGGACAGCTTGTGCCGGGATTTGAGCGAAATTCGAGAACCTTCTTTATCCGAGCTTCGTATCTATTCAGGAAGAGTTTTTAGCAGTTGTTCCTCCTGAACGCTGTGATCGTGGCGGTCTTGAAAAAGGCCGCCTTCTTTGTTTAAATCTTAAGCGCATATATTTTGCATTCGCATAAAAATTAAGCAAAAAGTTCTTGTAATCTCTTAAGCAATAATGTATAACTCTATAGAGTTACTGCATTTCTCGCCTTAATCGGCAAAACATAAGGAGATAATTATGAAGTTAAGCAAGAACCTGCTTGTTATCGCTCTCTCTGTAAGTTTAAGCAATCTCGTGCTTCCGATGGTGCTTTCGAGCAGCGTGTCGGCACAAACCTCGAACCTGAATATCGCTCTTCAACGCGGATATCGCACGGGCTATTCCGATGGTTATATGGCCGGTTATCGCGACACGATCGATACGCTCGGACGCGATCACACTCGCCATGACGATTACCGAAAAGCCGATCGTGCGTTCAACAAAGATTTCGGCACGCTCGAAGATTATCGCGACGGCTATCAACAGGGATTTGAGTCGGGATACTCGACCGGTTTTGAGAAACGCAGTTTCGAATCTAGCCTGCCGACCGACATCAAACGTCGCGGAGCGACCGCGGCAGTTGTAGGCAACACAGTTGCTACGACCACGACTCAAACGACACCGACCGTTACTGCCGTCACCGGCGGCGATACGGCGATCGCAGCGAACACACCGCAGAATGCGTACACTCAGAATCCTGAGGCTGTCATCATCATTCCTCGCGAGACAGAACTGATGCTCGAGATCCAGGATGATCTCTCAACCGAGCGAAACCGCGAAGGCGACAAGTTCGTCGCCAAGGTCGTCAGCCCTGCTGAGATTGCCGGTGCAACTATCGAAGGCCGCGTTAACAAAGTGACCAAGCCGGGCCGCATCAAACGCCGCAGCGAAATGTCGCTTTCGTTTGACCGCATCATTCTCAACGAAGCCCGCTGGTCAAATTTCAGTGCGATGTTGACCGAAGTAATGCCTGTTAAAGGCGACAACGTCAAGGTTGTCGACAGCGAAGGCACCGCGATCGGAAAATCGTCGCTCAAGGGCGACGCGATCAAGGTCGGCGGTGCAACTACCGCAGGCCTTGTTACCGGAGCCATTGTCGCGGGTCCCGTCGGAGCCGCAGTTGGTGCGAGTGTTGGAGCCGCTTTTGGCGTCGGAGCCGTAGTGATAGAACGCGGCAAGCACATCAACATCAACAAAAATCAGCAAATTCGTATCAAAACGGCATACGAAACACAGATCCGTTAGTTTTTCGTGCCGTCCCGACGGCAACCTGACGTAGCCCTCGGGCATCGTATTGTCGTTAACAATTTATCCACGTCCGGCGGACGGTGTCTGTTTGGTTCTCCTTTGGGAAACCGCCGCCAGCGACGTGGATATTTTTTTCTTAGTTTCCCGTACGCCCATCAACGCCGCCGTTGCCAAGAGCGATTGCTAACGGATATGTTCCCCGCGGACCGGTGACAATATGCGGCTTGATGAACTCGCCGAAGTGCACGGGCTCTAGCAAATTCGGATGCTGCGAGCTCGTGATAGCAAAATCTGTCATCCCAAATTTTGCAGATTCGACCGAAACGAAACCGTCATTCCAGGTTGGACTCGCACACAGTAGCGGGATCGAATCGCCAACGAGAGCCGAGAATCTCGTTCCTTTTCGCTGCGTGACGAACTGGTTGAACCGAGCCATCTCCTCCGGCATTAGTTCTTTCGCAGTTGTCTCGTACGCATCAAAAGCATCGTTCCACTTCATCGAATCTGCACACGGCACGCCCAGATTCGGCGTTCCAAGCAGCATCAGATGTTTCACGGTCGGATAGTTGTCCGGCCGCACTTCTTGTTTGTGAGCGAACAGCCTCGCGACGAGTCCTCCGGTCGAGTGAGCGACCATATCGACGTGCCACGCATTATTGTTTCGCTGCACCTTATCGACATATCGTGCGAGATCGTCTGCTCTGTCATAGACCGACTTGCTCTTCATCGTTGCTCGTTCGGCTTTCCAGCCGTAGCTGTGCGAAACGGTAAGCAGATTCTGGTAAAGCTCGATCGTTTGCGGATTTGACCATATTCCCGGAACGATCACGAGCGGTTTTGGGCTGATCTTGAGGTTCTGGGTCATCTCGTCCTTTTTCTTGAACTCTTCCCACGCTTCGACCTTTACACGCTGCAGATATCGCGGACGGCCATCGTCGAACCACGCAAAGCCTTGCGTGTTCCACAGCACCTCGACCTCGCGTTCCTCGTTGGGGCCCAAACGAACTGTTACCGATTCGTGAAGCGGATAGTCGGGTCTTGAGCCGTCCCATTTGTCGCCTTTGTACGTTTCCTTGAACGTGATCTCGGCAAACTTGGTCTCGCTAGACATATTGACCACGCTCGCCTTGACCTTGACCAAGTTGCCATCGATGGTGCCGATCTGTTCGCTGATCTCCTCATAATTGTCCCAAGTTGGGAATTTCATATGCTCAAATCGAACGTCCGTGACGAGCAGTTGCTGCGGGCATCGAGTGAATCTCCACGTCGCCGTATAAACGAACGATCTGACAGCGCCCTTGCCGTCGTCGCCCCATGTTTTTGAGCCGGTTATCTCGTCCGGATGCTTTGGATCGAACTTATCGAAAACGGAAAGGCTTTCCCCATCGATCTTCGTCTGCTCATTGGTCGAGCGGTCGAACGGCTCGTTGTTCTTTGCCTGGCAATGGCCCGAACGCTTAACGTGTTCTTCGCGTTTGAAGGTGCCGATGGCATCAGGAAGCTCAAGACTCAAGGCATAGGTTCCTGCCATTTCGTCAACGCTGAGGTTGAATGACGATGCCGGGCCTTCGGCGTTGGCTTCGGTGAACCGGTTATCAGTGCCCTCGATGATGAACCAATGGCCGCTCTCACGTGAATTGCACGTGTCGAACACGCGTTCCTCACCCCATTTGTTGTCTTTGTCGGTGAATGCGACCTTCGCCGTGACCTGCGGCTTTAGCGGATCCGAACTGTTTACGATCGCCGTGCCTGTGTAACTGTAGTTTCGCGAATCGACGTGCTTGATACGGTCCATGGCTTTGCGAATGCCGGGCTCGTCAGACGATAACGAATCAATAAGAGTCTTCCTCAGCTTTACCACACCGCGCCAGCCGCCTTGGCAGCCTTGAGCCTTCGGCGGCCCCCAAGTGCCTGACGAACCGCTTGTTTTCGCAGGTTTACGCTGCGCTAACGCTGCATTCGCTGGTATCAACATCATCGCGAGCAAAGCCGCCGTTACAAATTTCCGAATTGATTCACGTGTCATAAGATCACCTCTGTATGACAAGGCGAGATCGGACATCTGGAAGTATCACCTGGCGTTACGAAACTGTCCGCGCCGTTCTTTGCGTTCGCGGCGTTCTTGCTGTCCGCACTGTCCGCGAGATGTTTCAAGGTTTGGAATTGTCTTACAGGCAAAACTTGGCTAAGTGTCTGTAATAACTATACTTACAGCTTTTTTCGGTGTATGTTGGCGTTCCGCAGGCGTTCCGCGGGTTCGTGGAACGCGTAAATGACTGTGTTGATTGAGGTTATGCTTATGAAACACCCGAATTCCGCTGTTTTTGAAAAAAATATGAGCGACGTACGACAGACTGCCAAGCCTGTCGCTCAATGCTGACCATCGTAGATTTTCAAAGATCAAACGACGCAATGCGTCTATAAGTCGTTATACTACGGATAACGATTTTGGGGTAAATACTTTTTTAGTACGACAGGCTGCCTAGCCTGACGTATTTCCAGTGCAGCGAACCGACAGGCAAGGTTGCCTATCGTACGGCGTTGTCGCCCGATGCCCGCTCGCGAAAGACGCTGACGGGCCGGGCTCCGTGGGTCGGGGAGCTGATGGCCGGCGAAGCATAGCTTCGCCGCTCGGCGAGTCAGGCGCAGCCATGACCGCACTGCGATTGCGGCGGAGCCGAAGAAAGCATGCGAGACACGTGCGGTCAGCTGGCGTTGTTTGAATCGGCGAGGCCGATGACATATTTGTAGCCCACGGTGCGAACCGTGGGAAAGGCCGCACACGAAAACTCACGGAACCATCGAAGATGGTGACATCTGTGTCGCGTTTGAGGCTTTATTCCACCGTTTTCGTTCGACATTCACCCCACGGTTCGTACCGTGGGCTTACAGTTCGGCCGTCATCTTCGCGGACAAAGATTCACAAGACCGCTGGGTCATCGACGGCGACGAATCCGTCCGAAAACCCTTCGAAGGCGAAATGGAATCCATCACACTCAACCAAAAACTCGAGGGAATGTGTCCCGAAGAAACCAAGAAACCCGAATAGAAAAGCAAGAGCCCGCAAACACGGGCTTTTGGTGGTCGATGGTCAGAAAAATGTCGTTTATAGCCTCTGAATGCGGGATGCTGTCAACTATATTCAATGCAAGGCATTACATAAACCTTATGAAACCCAATCGCTCCCGCTATAGCTGATCGTTTCCCAGTTGGTGTTTTTCCTTTTCAAAATGTAAATGCGGGAAAACCCTTTCCAACCGAGGTCTCCCTTAATGTGTACAATTGCGAATTTCCCTGCAAAGCCAACTCGTGACAGATAATAGTAACCGCTTGAGTCTGGGTAGGCTTTATAAAAGGTTGCCCACGACCAGCCGCCTGGATTCTCGATCGATGGGTTAAGTCGGTCACTCGCGCGTTGCTTTTCATATTCGAGCCGACCCTTTTCATTCAGAGCATCGATCTCGGCCTGCGACACCAATTGATAGGATTCTGAATATTCTCCGCGTGGAAACTTCTTTTCTACAATCCCTGGCGAGGCGTTCGTACGTTTGAAGTTATTGACCAAGCTTCTGTATTTCCTACTTTTAGGCAATTCTAGTTCGGGATCGACTTTCGTTTGATTGATGAATACGAACTCGTTTTTACCTGTGTGGGTTGCACGGTTGTCCTGATAGATTCGCTCCAAAACACTTGAGTAGACCTCGTATTCCTTTGCGCTGATCTTTGCCTGAGCCAAAATATCGGAAACCACAACTAGTAACAAGAAGATCAATAAGCCGCTTTTCTTTATACAAATGGCCATATGTTTTACCAAGCCTTTTCAGAATAGCCCAGGATAGATGCGAATATCCTATACCGACTACCGTCATGAGTCCGAGATGGTATCATTGTAGCAGACGGGTTATGAAGAAAGTTGGGTTTGTTAGTCTAGGGTGTCCGAAGAATCTTGTTGATAGCGACACAGGAACGGCCAGTACGTCGAACATGATTAGAAAAAAGGCCGGAGGAGGGTTCCGTCGGCCTTTTGGTTTGGGTTGACTTGGCGGTTAGCTTACCTTTCGGTAGCAGGTTTCGCCTTTGGTGTTGGTTAGGCAGATGAATGCCTTGCCGTATTCGTCGGTTTTGGTGCGGACGGAGTACGTCTCGTCGGCGAGAGTGTAGTTTCGCGTCTTTGTGGCGGCTGCCGAGCAGCTGTTAGTGTTTCGCCAGAAGTTCTTCGATAGTGCCAGTGTCAGCGTGTCGCCGTCGAGCGAGTAGCTGCCTTGTTTGTCGTTGAACAGCCCGAGCGTGCAGCCGTATTGTGTCGAGTTCATCAGGCCCGTGTACGCGAAGCGTCCGTTTGCCGAGAATACGAACTTGAACGTGTGGCCGTTGCTCGGTGTGGTCGAGCCGGTTACGGTGTTGCGTTCGCCGATCATCGACATTCCGCCGTTTGACCAAGTGCCGACGAGGTCGGACTTTGTTACTTCCTGTCCAAAGGCTGTTGCGACGAACACGACAGCCAAGAGCGTTGCGAATAATGTTCTTTTCATCATGTCCTCCTTATTTGTCGGCGGCGAGAATAGCCTGGGCGGCTTGTTCGATGGCGGCGGAGATGATGTCGTCGCCGTTCGATTTGGCCTTTGCCTTGAACTGTTTAGCCAAGGTCGAAGAGCCGCCGGTGGCGTTCATGGCGAGGTCGAGCGTGATCTCGTCCTTCGATTTGATATTGCCCGACATTGATGTCGCCGAGACGATCGTTTGCGTGGCCACTT
>CALMPJ010000041.1 GCA_937871585.1 uncultured Acidobacteriota bacterium
GTCACCCGAAGCGGGTGCCACCCCTCCTTCGTAAGGAGGGGAGCCGATTGTCTGCTCGCTCGCGGCGAGTGCTCGAACCAGCGTCGGAGAAATACCGAGAACCTCGACCTTGTGCTTAGCACAAAACTCCCACATGCGGTCGGGCGTCGGATAGTCTGGTGCGCCGTCGTAGATGCAGATCGTAGCGCCGTTGATCAGAGCACCGTAGATCAGCCACGGCCCCATCATCCAGCCGATGTCGGTGTACCAAGATATCCGCGTGCCTTTCCCAACATCCGTCCCAAACGCCATATCCTGTGCCGCCTTGATCGGAAAACTCGCATGCGTATGAGCAATGCCCTTAGGCTTGCCCGTCGTGCCGGAGGTGTAGAGGATGATCAGCGGGTCTTCGGCGGAGGTTGGTTCCGGTGTTTTTCGGTCTTGAACAAAAGACAAAAGCTCACCATTATTGATTCCCCAGCGTTGGGCGTTCCTACCCACGAACAAATCGTCGTTAAGTCTTGCCCTCTCTTCGATAGACATTGGTGGACCGCCAACTACGAAGACTGATTCTAGGGAAGACACGTTCGCGACGGCTGCTGCTGCCACTGTCAACATATCCACCGGCTTTCCACGTCGAGTCGTCCCGTAGCAAGTAAAAAGTGCTTTCGCTTGGACGGCCGAAAGTCGGCTGCTAACTGCTTCGACGCCATATCCGGAAAAAACAGGAACAGCTATTGCCCCAACTCGTCCAATTGCTAGCAACGCGACCACAGTCTCTACAAGCATCGGAAGATGAATGCCAACCGCGTCGTCTTTCCCAATCCCATAATTCCTCAGATGATTGGCACAGACCTCAACAGACCGTGCAAGATCTTCGAACGTCATTGAAACCGAATCACCTTCCTCGCCCTCCCAAATCACAGCAGGCTGTTCTTTCATCTCGTCCGTCTGCCATCGGTCGAGGCACATTTCGGTGATGTTGAGGCCGCTGTTTTGGAACCACTTTGGGAACTCGATGCCATCGGCCGTGTCGAGCAGCTTTTCGTATGGTGGGTCGAATCTTATTTCGAGAAACTTCAAAACCTCAGCGGTGAACATCTCGACATCGTTGATCGAATACGCGTAAAGCTCATCCC
>CALMPJ010000042.1 GCA_937871585.1 uncultured Acidobacteriota bacterium
CGGGAGACGCCGGGGGAGCGGGGCCCGGCCGGGGGGGGCTGGAGTGCCGGTTAGCGATCCCCCATTGCCGGTCGCGTTTTCCCACCACCGCCGTGCCAAGGCCACCGCTTTCTACTTTTCTCGTTCCCATCTCAGCCGCGAGACTATATTTGAATGTCGCCCACGCGGTCTTGCCATCGACCTTTACCTTCATATCCGAAAACGAGTATTTCGTGTTTTTGAATTCCTTTAGTTCGGGAGCGAGATGGGTGTTGCGGTAATCATTCCAACCGTAATTGGCGTGTCCGCTTTCGAAGACGGTGACATCTTCGCCGTTGGCCCAGATCTTATCGAGTCAACGGCCAGCGCTTCGCGTGTCATAACGTCCGTCACGGCCTTTACTTCGTCGGTTTGTGCCGAAACACTCTCGTTGAGGCTAATAGCGACAGCGCCCGAACCGATCACGACGGCCAAAGCGCCCATCAGCAATCTATTAAAATTTGTTCTTGTCATAAGTTTTTCTCCTCATTTTAGGTCTTACAGAAATTCAATGTTTCGCTAGGTCCTTTAACCGTCAAGATACATCCCGATACCGAACAGCGATAAGACAATGGCGTCGTAGAATAAATGCTGCTGACTCAAGCCGAGCAGCGAACCGCCGGTCAATTCCGTTAACCATGCTCCAAACAGAGCGAGAAAAGCCAGGAAGAAAAGGCCTCTGGCCAAGTAATAGGTAAAAGGTGTTAGTCTGATTTTCTTATCCATCTTCCATTTCCTTTTAACTAAGATCGGGCGTCCGCATCCCGAACGGCGGAAGATCGGTGTTCTCGCCGAAGTCTTTGTCGCTTAAGCCTTCTCGTTCCGCGATGACTCGCTCGGCGCTCGGCCGTCCGAATTTATAGAAGATCGCCGGCGTAACAATTTGGTCGAGCAGAGTCGAGGTCAGGATGCCGCCTAAAACGACAACTGCGAGTGGATGCAGGATCTCTTTGCCCGGGGCGTCGGCGGCAAGGATGAAGGGTATTAACGAGAGCCCCGCGGTCAGAGCAGTCATCAGGACGGGAACGAGCCTTTCCAATGAACCCCTAACAATCATGTGTTCGGTAAAGTCTTCGCCCTCCTCTTTCATCAAGTGCAGGTAATGCGAGATCATCATGATCCCGTTTCGCGATGTGATTCCAACCAGAGAGACGAATCCGACCATTGTCGCGATCGAAAATACGCCGCCCGAGAGGTGCAAGGCCCAGACGGCTCCGATCAACGCTAGGGGGATGTTTATCATCACCTGAAGGGCTACCCGCCAGTCGCCAAAGGCTTTTATCAGGAGAAAAAAGATCGCAACAAGCGAGAAGATCGAAAGGAGTGATAAAGTTCTGTTAGCCTCCTGCGAAGCCTGAAACTGCCCTCCATATTCAAGGAAGTAGCCGGTCGGCAGTTGAACTTGTGTTGCGACGCGGCTTTGAATATCACTGACCACGGAGCCAAGATCACGTCCCGCGACGTTCGCTCCAATTACAATTCGGCGTTTTGTGTCCTCACGTAAGATCTGGTTCGGTCCCGGAAAATTCTCAACGACGGCCACGGCCGAAATAGGAATTTGGGTTCCCTGAGGTGTATCGATGGTGACATTTTGGAGAGCATCCAGACTGTTGCGTGACGCTTCATCAAAACGGACAACGACGTCATAACGCCTCGCTCCATCAATGGCTTGGGAGACGGTTCGCCCGTTCAGTGCTGTTTCCAGTGTTTGAGTAACCTCGCCAGGCTGAAGCCCAAATTGCGCCGCCTTGACGCGGTCAACATTAAATCGCACCTGCGGGATCAGCACCTGTCGCTCAACTGAAACGTCCGTTGCCCCTTCGACAGTTTGGATCGTATTGCGAATTTCCTCAGCCTTTGAACGTAGTGTAGCCAGATCGTCGCCGAACAACTTGACCGCGATCTGGGCCCGAACACCGGACTGCAAATGATCCAACCGATGAGAGATCGGCTGTCCTACGTTAGTGGTAACTCCTGGAACGACCGCGAGTTTGTCCCGGATCGCCGAAAGGATCTCCTCGCGCGAACGGTCCGATTTCTTTAGATCAACATCGATCTCGGTGTAGTGAACACCCTCGGCATGTTCGTCGAGCTCGGCCCTTCCTGTCCTACGTCCGGTCGATATAACTTCGGGCACCTCCAAAAGTAGTTTCTCGGAAATTTGGCCGATGCGATTGGATTCAGCCAGAGAAGTACCGGGCTGGGCCTGAACATTGACGGTAAGCGTTCCTTCGTTGAACTCCGGCAAGAACGATGTGCCAACAAACGGGAGCGTCGCCATCGTCAAGGTGAACACCAGTGCTACCCCGACGATGACTTTGTAAGGATGCCGGAGCGTCCAATGTAGAAGCCGCGTGTCGTATTTCTTTAACCAGCGAACTAGGAAGCTGTCCTGGTGTTCCTCTGCGTACGAAGATCGAAACCAGCGTCCTATCCTCGCGAAAATAGAGGCCCCATTCTCATCTTCGTGATCGATCTCAACCGGATCGTCGACCGTCTTTCTATCTTTTCGCTTAAAAGTTTGCGGCAACAGATATGACGCTAAGACGGGCGTTACGGTCAAACTTACGAAGAGAGATGCCACGAGTGCGGTAATGTACGCGAGACCCAAGGGAGCGAGCAATCTGCCTTCGACACCGGATAAGGCGAACAGCGGAATAAATACGAGGGCCACTATCACCGTCGCATAAATGATGGATGAGCGGA